>JBAQYY010000148.1:0-35204 GCA_049790415.1 Candidatus Dormiibacterota bacterium
GGAGACCTCCTGAACCACCCCGGCCACGCTGTTCTCTACCGGCAGCACTGCCGCCTCGGCCCGCCCCGCTGCGACCGCTTCGAAGGCCGCAGCGAAGCTTGGGTACCCCTCGTACAGGGCACCCGGAAAGAGATGCTGGGCTGCCTCCTCGGAGTAAGCGCCGGGCTCACCCTGGAAAGCGATCGGCCCCTCTCTGGACGGAGCCGGACGTCTGCCGTTGAGTTGTTGACTCAGGACCCGTCCGCCGTCTCGCCTACGCTCACCACCGCGCCCTGAGCCGCGCTTCCCACCAGATGCGCGTAGCGTGCGAAGGCGCTGGTTCCGGTCAGCGCCGGGCGCGGTACCCAGGCCTGGGCGCGCCCTTGCCACTCCTCGGGATCCACCGCCGCTGTGATTGCCCGGGCGCCCAGGTCGATGGTGATCTGATCGCCATCGACCAGCAGCGCGATCGGGCCACCGACCGCCGCCTCAGGCGAGACGTGCCCAACCATCAGCCCGTGCGTGGCGCCACTGAATCGGCCATCGGTCATCAGTGCCACCGCGTCCCCCAGACCCTGGCCCACGAGAGCCGCAGTAACCCCCAGCATCTCGCGCATGCCGGGCCCGCCCCGTGGTCCCTCGTATCGGACCACGATCACGTCACCGGAGCGGACCCTCTGGTCCCTCACAGCCGCCATCGCCTCCTCCTCGGAATCGAAAACGCGGGCGGGGCCGGTGTGCTGACGGCGCTCGTGTCCGGCCACCTTGACCACCGCTCCCTCGAAGGCCAGCGGTCCGTAGAGGATGACCATCCCGCCGCTCTGGCTCAAAGGCTGGTCGACGCTCCGGACCACGTCTTGCTCAGCCGGCTCGGGATGAGACAGGAGCGCCCCCTGGGCCGCCTCGGCTATCGTCTCGCCAGTGCATGTCCCCGCCCCGCCGCGGAGCAGATCGTGCGCCAGGAGTCGACGCGCCACCAGGGCTACGCCCCCGGCGCGAGTGAGGTCGACGGCGTTGTAGCGGCCGCCGGGCCGCAGGTCGGCGACCCAGGGAGTGCGCCGGCTGATCTCATCGAATTGCTCGATCACCAGTGGCACGCGGGCATCCCGGGCTATCGCCATCAGATGGAGCACGGCGTTGGTAGACCCCCCGGTCGCCATCACCCCGGCCACCGCGTTGTGGAATGAGTCCTGAGTCAGGTACGAGCTCGGGCGGCGCCCCAGGCGGACCATCTCAACCGCCCTGGCGCCCACTCCTTCCGCGACCTCCGCCTTGGCAGGGTCGGTGGCCGCGACGCCGCCGCTCTGAAGGGGCGCCAACCCGAGCAGCTCAACGGCCATCGCCATGGTGTTGGCGGTGAACTGTCCTCCACAGGCCCCGGCGCCGGGACAGGCCACGTCCTCGAGCCGGCGCAGGTCCTGCTCACTCATTCGGCCAGCCTCGACACTGCCGATGGCTTCGAAGACGTCGATGATGGTGACGTCCCGCTCCCGGAAGCGACCCGGCTGGATGGAGCCGCCGTAAAGAAGGCACCCGGGCAGGTCGAGACGGACCAGAGCCATTGCCGCGCCGGGGATTGTCTTGTCGCAGCCGACCAGCGCCACCACCCCGTCGAGCAGGTGGCCGCGGCAGACGAGTTCGATGGAATCGGCGATCAGCTCGCGGCTGATGAGGGAGGCCTTCATGCCCTGGGTGCCCATCGACACCCCGTCACTAATAGCGATGGTGTTGAACTCCAGAGGAGTGGCGCCGGCCGCCCGGATCCCGCGCTTGACGTGTTCGGCGAGGACCCGCAGCCCGAGGTTGCAGGGCATGGTCTCGATCCAGGTGTTGGCGATCCCGATCAAGGGTCGCGAGAGGTCCTCGTCGGTCAGTCCGGTTGCCTTGAGCATGGCCCGGGCGGCGGCACGCTCGGTGCCCTCGACCAGGACCCGACTGGGCAACCCCGGACGGGTGCTGCGCGTCTCCACAGAAGTCCTCTCCCCTAGCCGACTGCGGTCAAGCCTCGACTGGCCGTTTGGGGGGCCAGGTTAGCAAGTCGGACTTGTGGGCGCGGCCTGTCTGCCAGGGTCTAGGTCAGGCTACTTTGACTTCGTCGTCGAGCCGATCTTCGGCCGCGGTAGTGGCCTGGTACGCCACCTCGCCGCTGGCTGGCGCGGAACCGCCCAGAACGGTGATGGGAATGGTCAGCCGGGGCAAAGCCGGCGGAATCGGGGCTGGGACCCGTACCGCGGCGAGCTGCCGGGGTCGGAGCAGTGCCCCCACCGCCGCTACCGCGAATCCGACCACCACCGCGGCCACCAGGAAGCCCTGGTGGAAGCCATCAACCAACGCCGCCTGGACTGGGGCACCGGCCAGCAACTTCTGGGCCGCGGTGCTGCTGGAGATCCCGGCCAGAAGCGCGATCCCGAGGGCGGCACCGAGCTGCAGGGTGACGTTGGCCAGGCCCGAGGCCAGGCCCGACTCCTCAGGCCTGGTTCCAGCCATAGAGAGGGCGATGCTGGGCATGAAGAACAGCCCCGCCCCCACTCCCAGCGCCACCAGGGCGGGCAGGACGTCGATCAGGTAAACCGCGTGCTGGGGAGCGCGACCGAGGAGGAGAAGGGCGGCAATCACCAAGACCAGACCGCTCAGAAGCACGACCCGGGCGTCGAAGCGAGCCACCAGGCGGCGGGTGATGATGAGCGAGAACAGGGCCATCAGCAGGTTGCAGGGCAGGAAGGCGAGTCCGGTCTCGATTGGGCTATAGCCGAGTACTTCGTGCAGGTAGAGCGAGGACAGGAAGAAGGTCCCGAACATGCCGACCGGGAAGAGTGTACGGGCCAGCTGGGCTCCGGTCCTGGTACGAGAGTTGAAGATCCGCAGTGGCACCAGGGGGTTGCGCACGCGACTCTCCACCGCCACGAAGGCGAGCACTGTAAGCAGGGTGAG
The DNA here is from genome assembly GCA_049790415.1 of Candidatus Dormiibacterota bacterium. Taxonomy (GTDB): domain Bacteria; phylum Chloroflexota; class Dormibacteria; order Aeolococcales; family Bog-877; genus Bog-877. The sequence goes on from JBAQYY010000148.1 coordinate 2,911, forward strand.
GGCGCCGAAGAAGAGAGTCCTCCGGGCGCCCCAACTGGTCTGGCTGGCGGTGACGATGGTGTAGACGGCGAGCGAGGGAGCGGCGGTGACCAGAACGGCTCCCAGGAGGTCAACGCCGTGGTGGAGCCCGAGTCCCGGTGTGCGCGGTATGAGGATGGCGCTGAGGATCACGGTGGCAACCCCGATGGGAATGTTGATGAAGAAGATCCAGTGCCAGCTCACGATCTGGGTGATGACGCCGCCCACCAAGAGCCCGATCGAGCCTCCCGCGGTAGCCACGAAGGCGTAGACGCCCATGGCCGTCAGGCGCTCTTTGGGGTCGGTGAACAACGAAACCAGGATGCTCAGAACCATGGCCGCCATGGCGGCGGCGCCGGCGCCCTGCAGAAAGCGGGCCGCGATCAGTAGCTGCTGGCTGTCTGCCACGCCGCAGAGAAAGGAGCTGATCGTGAACAGCGCCATCCCGGCCAGAAAGATCCCCTTGCGCCCGAGCAGATCGCCGAGCCGCCCCGAGAGCAGGAGCAGGCCACCGAAGGTGATCAGGTAGGCATCGATGACCCAGGCCACCGAGGAGACGCTGAATTGCAAGTCGTGCTGGAGCACGGGCAGGGCCACGTTCACCACCGTGGCGTCGAGCACGATCATCAACTGGCCGATGCAGAGGACCACCAGGATGAGCCAGCGGCGCCGCTCCGACCCCACCGCGGGCGCCACGGCGCGGGGACGGGACTCGTTGACCGCAATGCCGCTGGTCGGGGAATTCCGAGTGATGTCAGACATATGTGGTCGCCAGCCCTCCAACGTGGTATGTTTGATGTGGATCGTACTACAATAGTTCGATGAATGTCAAACAATGAACACCCACGACCTCGCCGGAGATTCCGATCCGAGCGGCCCGGTCGCCGACATCGCCACCGTGCTTCAGGCGATGGCCGACCCAGTACGTCTGGCGCTGGTGCGCTCACTCGCCAACAGTGCCGAACCCATCTGCTGTAGTAATTTCCAAGTGCCGGTGACCAAGTCCACCTTGAGCCACCATCTGCGGGTGCTCCGCGAGGCCGGCCTCATCGCGCAAAGGGCAGAGGGAACTCGGAGGCAGACGACGCTGCGCCGGGCCGAGATAGATGCGGCATTTCCGGGCCTGGTGGAGACGCTTGTGCAAGCTCCTCTACAGCTGCCGGAGTCTCTGGAAATGCAGGACTTGGCCAGCGAGAGTGCAGTGGTGGTCTCCCCCCACTAGCAGCTGTCCAGCCGCTCCACAGCTCTACAGGCGACGTCGATTGTGGTCAATACTCCAGACGGTTGGCACCAGTCCGTGACTTGACACTGGCCAGGGTGGCCAGCATACTTGCCTCACTTTGCCGCAAGTCGAGCGCGTCCAGCTGATCGCCGAGGACCTACGGGTCCTAGTAGTCCTAATTGCCGGAGGGCTGGTCAGCTAGCGTCTGCGCGACCTGGCGAGATCACCGGCCCCCCGGAAACCCCGGGGGGCCGGTTTTTTTTACCCATCAGCGTGTCACACCCACCCTGCCCAAGCCGACTTCGAGGAGAAGACCCCATGACCGATCCGGCCACCCGATCCGGCGCGTCCAGCCGACCCGACGACATCCCTGAGGACATCCACCTCGACGAGGCGGGTCGCAACCGGGTTACCCGAAAGAGCGCCGCGGATCCAGCGCGGCCGCTGCGCAGCCTCGCCGCGGACTCGGCGCTGACGGCCGCCATTGGCCAGGCCTACGGCGCGGACTGAGCTTTTCGCAGATGACCATCGCTACCAGCATCGGGCGGGCGACCTGCCCCGCACCCACGGTGCGCCTCTCCCCGGAGACCACCGGCGCGGAGTTGCTGCTCGCCGCCCTCATCAAGGAGGGGGTGGAAACGGTGTTCGGCATCCCGGGAGGAGCCAATCTCCCCATCTACCAGCACCTCCCCAACTTCCCCCTGCGACACATTTTGGTTCGGCATGAGCAGGGGGCCGCTCACATGGCTGACGGTTACGCGCGGGCCAGTGGCAGAGTTGGGGTGTGCCTGGCGACCTCGGGACCGGGTGCCCTCAACCTGATCACGGGTCTGGCCACGGCCCATTTTGATTCCGTTCCGGTGGTGGCGATCACCGGCCAGGTAGCCGCGGCAGCCATCGGCACTGACGCCTTCCAGGAGTCGGATGTGATCGGCTCCAGTCTCTCCGTGACCAAGCACAGCTACCAGGTCCTTGACGCTACCGAGATCCCAGGTGTGGTCGCTGAGGCCTTCCACATCGCCCGCACGGGCCGGCCGGGAGTGGTACTCATCGACCTCCCCAAGGATGTCCAGCAGCAGCGGGTCACCGAGCTGGTCGAGCCGATCCAGCGGCTGCGGCCCCATCGCGCCCCGGGACATCCGGACCGGGCGCAAATCGCCCAGGCGGCCGGATTCCTGGCCGCGGCAGAAAGGCCGATGATCCTGGCCGGTCGGGGGGTCACCATCGCCGCTGCTCAAGGAGCCCTTAGAGAGCTGGCGGAGGCGTGCGATGCCCCGGTGGGTACCACCCTGCTGGGCACCGGGGTCTTCCCTAGCAACCACCCCCTGGCTCTCGGCTTGGTCGGCTTCATGGGCACCGGCTATTGCAATCGGGCCGTCACCGACTGCGACGTGCTCCTGATGGTGGGAATGCGGGCGGATGACCGGGTCACCTGCCGTCTCGACCAGTTCGCCCCGAGGGCAGACCACATCATCCACATCAACATCGACCCCGCCGAGCTGGGCAAGACCGTGAAGGCCGACTGCCAGATCCTTGGCGACGCCCGGACCGTCCTCGCGGCGTTGGCAGCCCAGATTCCTGCCCGGCAACTTCCCGCATGGCGGGCCCAAGTGGAGCGCTGGCGGCAACTGCACCCCCTGCGCTACCCGAGCAACGGACTGCTCCAACCCCAGGAGGTCCTGGCGGCCTGCTATGCCCGGCTCGGACCGGATGACATCACCGTCGCTGATGTCGGTCTGAATCAGATCTGGGCGGCCGTGGCCTGGGTCGGAAAGCAACCGGGACACTTTCTCAACTCTGGCGGCCAGGGGACCATGGGCTACGCCCTGCCGGCAGCCATCGGAGCTCAGGCCGCCCATCCCCAGCGCACCGTTCTCAGCATCAGCGGCGAGGGCGGCTTCGTCATGACCCTGCAGGAGCTGGCTACTGCCGCAGAAGCGCGTCTCCCGGTCAAGGCAGTGGTCCTCAACAACCGTCATCTGGGCATGGTCCGCCAGTTCCAGGACGATTTCTACGGTGGAGTCCGCTCCCAGGTCGATCACCATCTGACGCCAGACTTTGCGCTCCTGGCCCAGGCATTCGACTGCTTCGGTACGGTGGTCGACGACGTAGCCGACATTGGTCCCGCCCTCGACAAAGCCTTCGCCCACCCTGGTCCGGCAGTGGTCGACTTTCGGATTGATCCCAGCGCCAACGTGTACCCGATCGTCCCTCTGGGTCTGGGATTGCCCGACTTCATCGAGTATCCACCGGCCTGATGGCAGCCTCTCAGGCGCTGCCAAAGCTCCGGCAGGCCCCTGGCAGAGACGGGCTCACCAGCAGCCGCCACCCGGGCCGGATCCGGGTCATCTCGGTTCGCGTCGAGGATCGCCGCGGAATTCTGCAACGAGTGACCAACCTGCTGGGACGGCGCGGCTTTGGGATCGTGGCATGTGCGGTAGGCGCCAGTGCCGAACCGGGAGTGGTGGCCATGAGTCTGCGCATCGATGCCGGAACTCAGGCCCCCGACCAGATCGTCAAGCAGCTGGCCAAGCTGATCGATGTGGTCAGCGCTGAGGACATCACCCACGCCACCACCGTGGAGTGGGCATCGGCCCTGCTAGACCTTGGCTCCGACGAGTTGGCCGCCGCCCTGGAGCAGTTGCCTGACCTCGTCGTCGCGCAGGTGGTCCATCACTCCGAATCCCGGACCGTCGTGGCCGTGGGCGGTCCTCCGGGCGCCGTCGAGGGAGCCCTGAGCGAGCTGCGGCTGCGGCCCAGTTCCACCTGGATCTGCGCCGGCCCGCTGGCTCTCGCCATCCCCTCGGCGGACGGGTCCAACCCAGGCACTGGCCGCGATCCTCAAGGGAGTTGAGCGAAATGAAGATGTACTACGACCTGGATGCCGACCCGCGTTCCCTCGATGGCGCTCGGATCGCTGTTCTCGGGTACGGCAGCCAAGGTCATGCCCACGCCCAGAACCTGCGCGATAGCGGCTATCAGGTGACAGTCGGACTGCGCCCGGAAAGTCGCAATCGGAAAGTTGCGCTCTCCGATGGCTTCGAGGTCCTCGAGGCTGTCGAGGCCGTTCGGCCCGCCGACGTGGTCATGGTCCTCATTCCTGACCACGAACAGGCGCAGCTCTTCGCCAGCGGTCTGGCCAGAGCCCTCCAACCAGGGTCTCTATTGCTCTTCGCGCATGGCTTCTCGATCCACTTCGGTACCGTCCAGCCACCCCAACACTGCGATGTCGCCATGGTGGCTCCTAAGGCGCCCGGTCACATGGTCCGCTCCTGCTTCAAGGAGGGCATCGGCTGCCCGGCCCTGCTAGCCGTTCACCAGGACGTGACTGGCCGAGCCAAGGAGCGCAGCCTGGCCTACGCCAGAGGACTAGGAGCGACTCGGGCCGGGGTACTGGAAACCACCTTCCGCGAGGAGACGGAAACCGATCTCTTCGGTGAACAGGCGGTACTGTGCGGGGGCGTAACCGAGCTGGTCAAGGCCGGCTTCGAGACCCTGACCGAAGCTGGCTACCAGCCCGAACTAGCCTACTTCGAATGCCTGCACGAACTCAAGTTGATCGTCGACCTGATGTATCAGGGTGGTCTCTCGCTGATGCGCTACAGCGTGAGCGACACGGCCGAGTTCGGCGACTACAGCAGCGGCAAAGTGGTCATTGACGAGCATGTGCGGCAACGGATGCGGGAGCTCCTGGGTCGAATCCAGGACGGCAGCTTTGCTGAGACCTGGATCGACGAGAACAGGAGCGGCCGCCGGGCATTTCTGGAGTGGCGGGCCAGCGAAGCGGACCATCAGATCGAGAAGGTGGGTCAAGAGCTGCGCTCGCACATGCCCTGGATCCACCCCGTAGCGGCGGTGCCGACAGAGGGGGCCACCGCTGTTCCGTCCGGCCTAGGGCTGGAGGTGGGCTCGTGAGCCGTGCGAAGGGGTCAGTAGCGGGTGCCAATCCAGCTGGCTCGCCGAGCAGCGCGGCCGACGTGGTGCAGTTCCTGGACACCACCTTGCGCGACGGTGAGCAATGCCCTGGGGCAACCCTGCACCGGGCCGACAAGCTCCAGATCGCGCGGCAGCTGGCGCGGCTTCAAGTCGACGTCATCGAGGCCGGCTTCCCGGCCTCCTCGCAGGGGGACTTCGAGGCGGTGCAGCAGATCGCCCGGGAGGTTGAAGGACCGGCGATTACCGGATTGGCGCGAACCAAACGGGCGGATATCGATGCCGTCCATCAGGCCGTGCGCGACGCCCCCCGCCATTTGATCCACATCTTCATGAGCGTCTCCGACATCCACATCACCAAGATGATGGGTCTTGATCGCACCGCCGTCCTCGCCCAGACGGTTGACGCCGTCGGTTACGCCAGCTCCCTCTGCGATACCGTTCAGTTCTCCCCTCAGGACGCCGGTCGGGCCGACCTGGAATACCTCTGCACGGTGGTCCAAGCCGCGGTCGATGCGGGAGCAACCGTAATCAACCTACCCGACACCACCGGCTACTGCCTGCCCAGCGAGTTCCAGAATCTGGTGGCGACGGTACGGCGCGAGGTTCGGGGCATGGAGAGGGTCCTCGTCAGCGTCCACTGCCATGATGATCTCGGACTCGCGACCGCTAATTCTCTTGCCGGGATCGCCGCCGGGGCCAGGAGAGTGGAGGGCTGCATCAATGGGATCGGCGAGCGGGCCGGCAACGCCTCCATCGAGGAGATTTTGATGGCCCTTCGGGTGCGCCGCCCCGTACTTGGGCTGGCCGACAACCTCTGCGCTACTGAGCTGGTTCCGACCAGCCGGCTGGTCGCCGAGCTGACCGGGATGGTGGTGCCCGCCAACAAGCCGGTGGTCGGAACCAACGCCTTCGCCCATGCCTCAGGAGTGCATCAGCACGGGGTGCTGCGCGACCGCCAAACCTACGAGATAATCGCCGCCGAGGACGTCGGCGCCGGAGCTTCCAAAATCGTCCTTACCGCCCGCTCGGGGCGGCACGCGCTGCGCCATCGACTGGCCCGGATCGGAATTGACCTTTCGCCCGGTTCCTTCGACGCCGTCTGGGTCCGCTTCCTGGAGGTCGCTGACAGCGCCAAGGAAGTCGAAGACGAGGCCCTGGCCCGGATCGTCGTTGAGGTCACCACCGCCCAGGCGATCCTGGGTTCGATGCCAGCGTGACCGTCGAGCACAGACCCTTTCGGCTAGCGGTGCTTCCCGGCGACGGGGTGGGACCAGAAGTAACGGCGGCCGGGCTCCGGGTGCTGGAGACTTCGCTGCAGGCGGTCGGGATCGACCTTGTGGCGACTACCTATCTAATCGGAGGCGCTGCCCTCGACGCGACCGGCGAACCTCTGCCCAACGAGAGCCTGGAGGCCGCCCGCACCTCTGATGCCGTCCTTCTCGGCGCTGTCGGGGGACCTGCTTGGGACCACGCCCCGGTCCGGCCGGAGGCTGGTCTGCTCCGCCTGCGGGCAGGTCTGGAGGCCTTCGCCAACCTGCGCCCGATCCGAGTCTGGCCGGGTTTGGAGGAGCACGGCACCCTGCGCCCGGAAGTGGTTCGGGGCGTTGATCTGCTCTTCGTTCGGGAGCTAACTGGCGGGATCTATTTCGGCCGGCCCAAGGGGGTGTCGGGCCAGCCACCGCAGCGCCACTCGGTCGACACCAGCGAGTACAGCGAGGGAGAGATCCGCCGCACCGCTGAGGTGGCCTTCCGTCTGGCCCAGGAAAGACGCTCTCACCTCACCTCGGTGGACAAGGCCAACGTTATGGCCACCTCCCAACTCTGGCGTGAAGTGGTGGCCGAAGTGGGCGAGAGGTTCCCCGAGGTGACTCTCGAGCACTGCCTGGTGGACAGCTTTGCGCTGCGCCTGCTGCAGCAGCCCGGTGCCCTGGACGTGGTGGTCACCGAGAACCTCTTCGGCGACATTCTCACTGACGAGGCCGCTGCCTTGACGGGATCGCTGGGAGTCATCCCTTCCGCCAGCGGCGGTGGAGAGGGCCCCTGGCTGTACGAGCCAGTCCATGGGTCTGCCCCCGATATCGCGAGCCGGGGAATCGCCAATCCGCTGGGGTCGATCGCAGCAGTTGCCCTGCTGCTCCGGTTGACCCTGCATCGCGAGACGTTGGCTAACGCGCTGGAGCTGGCGGTGGGGCGGGTGATTGCCGAAGGTAGACTCACCCCCGATCTGGGGGGCAGCGAGACCACCGACTCGGTAACCGAGGCGGTGCTCGAGCGACTCGTGGTCCGGGCACCGGCATGAGCCCGGTCGGCAGGCCTTGCCCTCGCGCATGAATCAGCTCTCACAGCACACCGGTCCCCGTACCGCCTACCAGAAGATCTGGGAGGCCCATGCGGTTAGTGGCGATCCCCGCTCCCGGGCCCTTCTCTACATCGACCTGCACCTGGTCCACGAGGTCACGTCACCTCAAGCCTTCGCGGGACTGCGCTCCGAGCACCGGGCCGTCCGCCGACCCGAGCTGACCCTGGCGGTGATGGACCACACGGTTCCCACCTGGAAGCGGAGCCGGCCGACTACGGACCCGGTGGCTGCCGAGCAGCTGCGCCAACTAGCTGATAACTGTCGGGCCGCGTCTGTGCCTCTCCTCGATCTCCACCATCGGCGCCAGGGGATCGTCCACGTCATCGGTCCTGAGTTGGGTCTTATTCAGCCGGGCATGACCATCGTCTGCGGCGACTCCCACACCTCGACCTTGGGAGCGTTCGGTGCCGTGGCCTTCGGAATCGGTACCTCCGAAGTGGAGCAGGTGCTGGCCAGCCAATGTCTCTGGCAGGCTCCGGTGCCGACGCTGGAGATCCGTGTCGAAGGAGAGCTACCGCTCGGCGTGACTGCCAAGGATATGGCCCTCGCGATCATTGGCACGGTCGGTGTCGCCGGGGCCCAGGGCACGGTCGTCGAGTACCGCGGGAGCGCGATTCGGGGTCTCTCCATGGAGGGTCGGCTCACGGTCTGCAACCTCACCATCGAGGCGGGCGCCCGGGCCGGGCTGATTTCTCCAGATCAAACAACCGTCGAGTACCTGAGGGGACGGGCCGCCTCTCCCGCGGGGAAGGACTTCGACCGCGCCGCCCATGCCTGGCTCGATTTCGCCAGCGATGATGGCGCCCATTTCGACCGCACGGTCGTCCTCCAAGCGGCCGATCTGGTCCCCTATGTCACCTGGGGGACCAATCCCGGGATGGTGGCCGCCGTGACCGGGCACGTTCCCCGGGTCACAGATTTCGCCAGCGAGGCAGAAAGAGGGCAAGCCGCCCGAGCGCTCGACTACATGGGTTTGCAAGAGGGCACGGCGATCGAGGAGATCTCAATCGACCGTGTCTTCATCGGGTCTTGCACCAACGGCCGGCTGGAGGATCTTCGCGCGGCGGCCGCCATTGCGGCCGGAGGAAAGGTCAGCCCCAGAGTGCGGGCTATGGTCGTCCCCGGGTCGCAATCGGTCAAGCGCGCCGCCGAGGCGGAGGGCTTGCATCAGATTTTCACGGCGGCCGGCTTCGAGTGGCGAGAGGCCGGCTGCTCCATGTGTCTTGGCATGAACCCCGACGTGCTGGCGCCGGGCGAACGCTGCGCTTCCACCTCCAACCGCAACTTCGAGGGGCGTCAGGGAGCCGGGGGACGGACCCATTTGGTCAGCCCGCCCATGGCTGCTGCAGCAGCGCTACACGGGCATTTCGTCGACGTTCGGACGCTCCAACCCGCGCCCCTGACGGCAGGCGCTGAGGCAGGGACATGAACGCCTTCACGGTTCACCAGGGGCTGTGCGCCACGCTCAGCCGCGATGACATCGACACCGATCAGATCATCCCCAAGCAGTTTCTCAAGCGCACCGATCGAACTGACTACGGCGACGCTGCTTTCTTTGCTTGGCGCTACGACGACCGGGGTGACCTGCGCCCCGACTTCGAGCTCAACCAACCAAGCTACCAGGGAGCTACGATTCTGGTTGGCGGGCGTAATTTTGGCTGCGGTTCGTCTCGAGAACATGCTGTCTGGGCATTGGCGGGGATGGGTTTTGCGGTGGTCATCGCGCCCTCATTTGCTGATATTTTCACCGCTAATTGTCTGCAGAATGGACTCCTCCCAGTGAGTCTCGAGGTGGCCACCGTGAGTCGCCTCCGCGCCCGGGCGTCCGGTGGTGGCTACCACCTCACCGTCGATCTGCAGAGCCAGGAGGTGCGGGACGATGACGGTCTGGTGGCTACTTTTGTCATCGACCCCTTTTGGCGCGGCTGTCTGCTGAGCGGTCGTGATCCGATAGCCATGGCCCTGAGCGAGAGTGACGCCATCAGCGCCTTCGAGTCGCGTCGTCCGGAATGGCTGCCCCGCACCGATGCGCCCGCTATCGTCTAGGCAACCTTTGTCGGCCCCCGGCCGGAAGGTCTCAGGGCCAATGCCGATGGGGCGCTACACGGACTCCCTAAAAGCTGTACAAGTGCGCCGTGTTGCTGTGGAGGATGGCATCCTCGACGCCAATCAGCCAGCTCTCGCGGGCGCCCTGGGCAGCCCAACCTTGGCGCACTGTCCGCCAGGCCAGACGCAGAGCCTGGGCGGCGAACCAGTAGGACTCCGGCGAACCGTGACCGTCGGTGCCGCAGAGAACCTTCGAGGTGGGCGCCAGCTCCAGCACCCGCTCCAGCCGCGACGCGACGGTGGCGGGGGCGAAGAGGTTGAAGAGAGAGATCTCGGCATGGACGTTGGGCCGGACCAGGGCCAGGTAGGCCAGCTCCTCATGCCAGGGATAGGAGCCGTGGATCAACACCACCGTGGCGGCGGTGCCTTCCGGAGTCAGCAGCAACTCCTCCAAGCCGAGGGGATTGGCCTCACCGAGACGCAGCTCAGAGTCGCCGAAACCGGTGTGGAATTGAATCGGCAGCTTAAGTTCGGCAGCCCAGCCCAGCGTCTTACGACAGATCAGGTCGCGTAATGCCTTGCCCCGACGCCGGGTGGGCAGGTCTTGAGTTGTGCGCAGCGAGGCCTCCGCTTCTTTGAGAGTCGCCTCGGGGTTGACGCTGAGCCCAGTACGGTAGGCGAGGATCGTCTTGAGGCCCACGTAGCCCCCCTCGGGGGCCTTACGGACCGCCGCCTCGGCAGCGCTGACTAGCTCCGACGCAGTACCTCCTGCGGCGATCATCTGGTCCAGCAGCGGATCCAGCCGCATGATCGACCGGACCTGGCAGTTGGACACTTTGACCATGGCGTCGGCGGCCGGTGCGGGATCCTCCTCGTAGGTTCCGGGATCCAGGACGACTCCCTCAATTTTGGCGTCGGAGAAGAGACCCGAGACGTACCCGGACCAGTCGGCGCTGGCCTGAGCCCGGGCCACACCCAGCTCCTGGACCGCGCAGCCGAAGTAGGCGGCGAGCCGAACGGCCATCAGCTCCTGGCTGAGGCGGGAAGGGGCCGACTCGGCCCGGAGTTCCCGGGCGGGTTGGTCGCCGACGATCTCCAGGGCGATACCGCTGAGATCGAGCGGCTCTCCCTCTCCGCTGATGGGGTGGCCGTGGCTGTCGATCACGGTCGGCCCCCGCGATGGACCGGGGAGGGGGCCTCTCGGCTCCCTCCCACGGTCCGATCGGGAATATCTCGAAAAGCCGGCACTAGCCGGTGGCAGGGGCGGTCGGTTGATCCAGGATGGCTGCCGTCTCGCCGCCCTCCTCGCCCAGGATGGATCCGATCTGACCCACCTTCTCCGGGGAGTTGACGGACAAGTAGACGACGAAGATGACCCCCAGCACCAACCAGCCCAAGTTGACGTAGGGGACGTACGTGTAGGGCGTGGGCGGCACTGCACCGCCCCAGACCGAGCCGTAGACCGCGAGTCCGAAGACGGCGATACCGATGACCGGGATCAGGCCGTGGATGAGCACGTTGTAACGCTCGGAAACCCGCTTGAAATAGACCGAGCCGCCGACGCAGAGGACGACGTAGACGAGGCACACCGCGATCGTGCCGACGCTGGCGTAGAAGAAGTAGTTGGTGTAGGGACCAAGGTTCCAGAGGATGCCACTGATGAAGGCGCAGACGGTGGCAACCGTGCCGAGCACGATGATGGCGTTGCCGGGGGTGCGGTGGACTGGGTGGGTCCGTCCCAACCAGTTCGGCATGACCCCCTCGCGGCCCATGGCAAAGAGAGTCCGGGTGGCCGCCGTCGCGCAAGCCAGACAGACGATGAAGGCCGACCCGATGGCGGCGATGTCAACGATGATCATCATCGGGGTGCCGACGTAGGTCTGGGCCAGGGTGGCCAGGATGGAGGGATTGCCCGCCCACGCTGCCGAGCCGGCCGCGTTGACGCCGACACCGATGGCGATGTTGTAGGTGGTCCAGACGTAGAAGACGATGGCGAAGAGAACTGCCACCAACACTGAGAGCGGAATGGCGCGCCGGGGATTCTTGGTCTCCTCACCGAGCACGGCTGCAGTCTCGAAGCCGATGAATGAGGTGACTCCGAAGATCAGACCGTAGAAGATGCCGCTGAAACCACCCTGCAGGGTGTGCCCGAAGGTGAAGGGCTGCAGGGTCTGGCCGAATTTACCCCCCTTGACGGTGAGGATGACGTCGAGGATCACGATCACTGAGACGGTCACCAATCCGATCACCAGCAGAGTGCGGGTGCTGATCTTGATGCCCCGATAGGCGAGCGTGACCAGGCAGGCCATGCCCACCAGGAAGATGGGGAACCAGAACCAGCTCGGCATGCCGTGCCAGATCTCGGTCTGTATCAGAGTGGCAGTGAAGCCACCCACCCCACTCATGGTCATCGGCACAAAGCAGAAGAAGCCGAAGAAGTACATCCAGCCGGTCAGGAACCCGGTTCTCTTGCCCAAAGTTCGGCTGGAATAGGTGTAGGCGTATCCGGCCGAGGCCATACGCCTGGTGAATCCGATGACCACGAAAGCCAGGGCCAGGCATCCGATGCCGCCGATGAGGAAGGCCAGCGGGGTCGAGGTGCCTGAGAAGGCCGCTGAACCGCTGGTGTTATAGGCCATGGCCATCGCCGGCGAGAGCACCGCAATCGCCATGGCCACGGCGTCGATCGTGCGCAGACTGCCTTGACGCAGTCCGGTGCCGGCCTCCTGGCCGGTGCCTCCGGAAATCGCTTCGCTGGTAGCCATCTAGCTCCCCTCCTTGCTTGTGGATGCCCGCTCGGGCTGCCCCTCATCCGCCATCGGGACCGGGGGCACATATTCAACCTTGAGCCCCGACGCCATGGCGTTCGATCCGTTGAAAAAGTCGACCACCGCCATCAACTCCACCAATTCGCTATCCCCCAGACCCAGGCCGCGGAGAGCATCGGTGTGGCTTTGCAGACAGTAGTCGCAGTTGTTGGTAGCCGAGACCGCCACCGCGATGATCTCCTTGGTGCGCCGGTCCAGGGCGCCTTCGGCCATCACCGTCTTGAGCTTCTCCCAGGTGACCGCCAGCAGCGCCGGTTGGTTGGCCAGCGCCTTCCAGTAATTGGGCACCTTGGCCAGCTTGCGGCTGGTCATGATGTCCTGGTAGACGTCCGCGACCAGCCCCTGGGCTTCCGACTCGTCGACCAACTTCACCAAGGCCATATCTGGTCTTTCCCTCAGCGCCCGGCCGGGAGGGCCGCGGGCTCGACGGCCGTGCGCCAGCCGGCGAAGTCCTCAACCTCACCGCGCACGATCTGCAGGTACCAGTCCTGGAGGACTTTGGTCATCTCCCCGAGCCGGCCATCGCCGACCTGGCGGCCATCGATCTGGCTGATAGGAGCGATTTGGACCCCCGTCCCGCAGAGGAAGGCCTCATCGGCGCAGAGCAGTTCGCTGCGATCAATCTGGCGCACCTCGATCTTCCAGCCCTTCTTCTGCACCATGGCGATGACGCAGTCCCGGGTCACTCCCACCAGCAGGTCATCGCTGGTGGGCGGAGTGACCAGCACTCCCTCCTGGACCATGAAGAGGTTGGCCGAGGAGGCCTCGGCAACTTGGCCGTCGTGGGTGAGCATCAGGGCCTCGTCGAAGCCCAGCGCCCTGGCCTCATCCGCCGCCAGGGCGGCGTTGAGGTAGGCGCCGGTGGGCTTGGCTCGGGCGGGGATGGCGTTGTCGTCGATCCGGCGCCAGCTGGAGGTCATCATCCGCAGTCCCTTGCGGATATCCAGGTAGTCACCCATGGGCAGGGTGTAGCAGCAGAACTCGGTGGGAATTCCGCCCATGGTCACTTTGATGGTGTGTCCCCCCTTGTAGATGATGGGACGGATATAGGCGTCCTGCTGGTACTCGTTGCGGGCCAGCAGGTCGAGCACGATTTCCTCGAACTTGGCCTCGGTGAGAGCGGGGTCGGGCTCCAGGCGCAGGATCCGGGCCGACCGCAGGATCCGCTTGCCGTGCTCCTTGAGCCGGATCACGAAGAGCTGGTGGCGCTGCTCGCTCCAGTAGGCGCGAATCCCCTCGAAGCAGCCGGTGCCGTAGTTGAAGGCGTGGGTGGTGATGGGAATCCGAGCCTCGTCCTCTTTCACGAATTCGCCGCCAAAGTAGACGATCTCGCCAGGTGTGGTCATACGTATCTCCCCATGCCGCCGCTGACGTCGATCGACGCCCCAGTGATGTAGCCGGCCCGCGAGCTGGCCAGGAAGGCGACCAGTCCGGAGACCTCGTCAGGTTCCCCGAACCGTCCTAGCGGCACCTCCTGGGATGCCGTCTGAGCGAAGAAGTCTTCCTCGCTCAGCTCCGGCGCCCGGCGCTCGTGGATGGCGTGCCACTGCGGAGTGCGGACAAATCCGATGTTGACGCTGTTGACCAGGATGCCCTCCCCAGCTACCTCCATCGCCAGCGCCTTGTTGAAGGCGAGACAGGCGGCCCGATCGACAGTGGTGGCGAAGAAGGCGGGGTCGGGTTGGCGTCCGTAGATGGCGTTGATGTTGATGATCGCGCCGCCGCCAGCCTGACGGAGATGGGGCAGGGCAGCTCGACAGCAGCGGATCTGGGAGAAGAGCTTGACCTCCAGGTCCGCTTGGAAGTCGGCGTCCGAGAGGGTGGCGAAGGTGCCCGGATGAGCTCGACCCGCGTTGTTGACCAGGATGTCGAGGCCACCGAGTTCCGCGACCGAGTCCTTGATGAAGGACTCGACCTGATCCGGCCGGGTTACGTCGGTCACCCGCGACACCACGGTCCCGCCGTGCTGGCGCAGCTCCCCTGCGGTCGCCTCCAGCTCCGCCTGATTTCGGGCACAGATGGCCACCGCCGCACCTTCCTGGACCAGTTCCCGGGCGATTGCCGCACCCAGCCCCTTGGAGCCTCCGGTAACGATCGCCCGCCGACCGGTCAGCCTGAGATCCACGGTCTAGCCGGTCCCGGGCGGGGTGCCCTGGCTGCGCAGTGTCAGCAGCGCCTGGCGGGGCGGGTGGAAGACGTCGTACTCATGGCAGGCGACGTCGCCGGTACGAGCCCCGTGGGGGACGTTGGCGGGGACCACCGCCACCATTCCCGGGGTGAGGCGACGGACCTCTCCGTCGAGATCGAACTCCAACTCGCCCTCCACCACCAAGGTGATCTGCTCCTCGTCGTGGCTGTGCATGGGTGCCTCGGTGTGGGGGGCGAAGCGAACCGAATTGAGCATGGTCGATTCACCCACGGCGGGGCGGAACTCGAGCCCGGGCACGAAGACCACTGGGTCAGCACTGCTCAGGTCTCGGAAGTGACCCTTGGCGGTCGGAGGCCGACCTGAACCAGGCTGGGCAAAGTACTGGTCCCCGAGGTTCATAGATCTCTCCCCTCGCTGAGGTGAAACGGCTCCCGTGCACCTCAGCGCTCATCCCGGACCGCACTCCCCTGACCGCCGAAAGGGTAGTCAGCCCAACTCACAAATGATAGCCGGTTTGCTGGCTCGACCCATATCATGAAAGGGTGGACAACGGGAAGGATCCTCATGACGTGCTGGTCAAGCCGCCTTCCCACCTTACCGATGGCGATGCCAGCGAGGCCGGGGCCGCGAGCGGGACCGCCCCCGGACCACTGCCAACTCTTGATCCAGTTGACCTGCAGATCCTCGTGCTGCTGCTGCGGGATGCCCGGCGCTCGGTGCGCGGGATCGCCGCCGAAGTTGGCATGTCGGCGCCAGCGGTCGCCGAGCGCATCGCCCGCCTGGAGCGCCACGGGATCATCCGCGGCTACCGCGCCGAGATCGACTGGTGCCGTCTCGGCTACGGTCTGTTGGTGTACGTCCGGATCACCGGGGTCCAGGGCAGCGAGCAGGCGGCGACCGTGGCCCACCTGCGCAAGTTGCCCGAGGTGGAGCAGGTGGAGGTGGTGACGGGGGATTCCGACCTCCTGGTACGGCTGCGGGCCCGGGATCAGCAGCACCTCCGCGAGTTGCTCTTCGACCGGGTCTGGCGGATCAGTGGCATCGAGCGCACCGAGACGCTCCTCTGTCTGGGTGAACTACCACCGAAGTCATTCGACCTCGAGCTGACCGAGTCCCTGCTGCGCCAGGTGGAGTTGCCCAGGTCGCCCCCGGGGACCGACCCACCCCTCACCGTGGGGGGCCGTCATGTGTGAGATCTTGGTCGCCGTCTGGCCCCGTCCCCATCCCTTCTCCGACGTCCTTCCTTGGGGTCTGGATCTGGAGCAAATGGGCATCGGGGGCTTCGGTTGGGGCCTGGCCTGGCGCGAGCGTGAGCGGGTGCGCCGCTACCGGATTCCGCTGCGGCTGGCGGACGATCAGGCTGGGCAAGCCTCGCTGCTTGAAGTGCGCTCGACCCATTTTCTGCTCCATCTCCGCCGGCCTTCTCAGCTGAGTACGGTCTCCCTGGCCGACACCCAACCCTTTGTGGCAGAGGACGGATCCTTCGCCTTCGCCCACAACGGCCGGTTGGAAGGGGCGGGTCGTCTGCGCGAGCGCTTTGCCGGAAGCCTGGCCGGGAAGGCTGACAGTGAGGTCGGATTCCGCCTCTTCGAAGCCCTCCTCGCTGATGGGCTCGAGCCGGCCGCAGCGCTTCCTGAGGTGCACCGCCAGCTGGGGGGGACCGCCAATCTGGCCTACTTACCGGGGCGCGGTGCCCCGCTCTTCTACCGGGGTAACAGCGGCAACGATGGCTGGCACTTCTGGATGGGCGAGGCCCAGCTGGTCAGCACCGCCCTCCACTCCGCCGACGAGGCCATCTTCAGCCTCTGTTTTCCAGAAGCCAGCGGGCAGGTTAGGCTGACTCCCACCCAGGTGGTGGCGCTGGATGGTGCGCCATCCCGACCCGGGGTCGGTGCGCCTGCGGGCGGCGACGACTGAGCTCCGGGGGGACACGGTCAAAGTGGAGGAGAGGCACATGAGCACAACGCCGGTGCGGGACTTGGCGGTCGGCAAAGTAGGGTTCATCGCGGAGCATGGTCTCTTCACCGATGCCATGCAGGCGGCTGCAGAAAGAGCTGCCGCCCTGGTCGCGGACAACGACATCCGGACGGTGCGGATCGGGGTCGTCGACCAGCACGGGGCGGTCCGGTGCAAGTTCGTTTCCAGCCATGATTTTCTGCTTTCCTTGCGCAACGGCATCGACTTCTCAGGAGCCATCCTCAGCCTCGACAGCGCCAACAAGGTCTTCCCGCCGGCCTTCGTCGAGGGCGGCGGTTTCGGCATCCCTGAGCTGACCGGTTTCCCCGACGTGGTCCTGGTCCCGGACCCCACCAGCTTCCACATCCTGCCCTGGGCGGACCACACCGCCTGGGTACTCTCGGATGCCTTTTTCGGCAACGGCAAGCGAGTCGGACTGTTCACCCGCCAGGTGCTGCGCCGCCAGCTGGAGCTGGCCCGAGACATGGGCTTCGAGTACGCCGCCGGACTCGAGGTGGAGTTCTACATCTTCCACCGCGAGCAGGGCCGGATCGGCATTGACGAGACCGGCTGGCCGCCGCCGGCGCTCCCGGTGAGCGTGGTGGCCCAGGGTTACCAGTACCTGTCCGAGACCCGCCTCGCCCAGATCAGCGCCATCCTCGATCCCCTGCGCGACCACTTTGAGGCGCTGGGGCTGCCGCTACGCACCATCGAGGACGAGTGGGGACCGGGCCAGACGGAGATCACCTTCGATCCCCAGCTGGGGCTAGGGCCGGCCGACGCCATGATCCTTTTCCGGACGGCCACCAAGCAGATTTGCCACCAGCTGGGCTACCACGCCACCTTCATGTGTCGGCCGCTGCTGCCCAACGTCTCATCCAGCGGTTGGCATCTGCACCAGTCACTCCAGGATGCCCATCAAGGCGGCAACGCCTTCGCCAGCAGCGACCAGGAGGTGCTCTCACCGATTGGTCGCCAATTCGCGGCGGGGATCCTGGAACACGCCATCCCGATGACCGTCTTCTCGACTCCCACGGTCAACGGCTACAAGCGCTTCAAGCCCTACTCCTTCGCTCCCAACCGGGTGAACTGGGCCTTGGAGAATCGTGGCTCGATGCTGCGCGTCCAGGGGCAGCCCGGCGACCAGGGCGCTCACCTGGAGAACCGGCTGGGCGAGCCGGGTGCCAACCCCTACCTCTATATGGCAGCCAACATCGCCGCCGGGCTCGACGGAATCCGGCGCCAGCTCAACCCGCCGCCGATGGTGCACGCCGACCCCTACTCGGAAGACGCCCCTGCCCTGCCTGCCAGTCTGGGCGAGGCCGTCGAGGCGCTCGACCAAGACCAGTTCTTCCGCCAGGCCTTGGGCCGGGAGATCGTCGACTACCTGGTCATGCTCAAGCGATTCGAGTACAACCGCTACGTGGAGGAGGCGGGCAACGCAGCTGATCCGGTCGAGGTCACTGAGTGGGAGCAGAAGGAATACTTTGAGTTCTTCTAACCTCTTCACGGCCGGGGTGGTGCCCCGGTGAACCAAGCGGGCGATTCGCCTTTTCCGATCCAGCATCTGGTCCTGTTTCGGCTCCGGGAGGAGCCCGGACCGGAAGTGGAAGAGGAGATGCGCCGCCAGATCTCCCGTTGGGTGGGGATGCCGGGACTGCTGCGCCTGCGCTTCGGCCGCGACACCCTGGAGCGGGCTGATGGCTATCAGTTCGGCTTGTTCACCGAGTTCGCCGATCAGGAGAGCTACGCCGCCTACCTGCTCGCTCCCCTCCACCAGAGCTTCCTGGCCTGGGTTCTGGAGCGACCGTTCGACGTAATCCGCTTCGACTACCCACTGACGGGCGCGACCAGCCTGCAGGAGTCAGCCGGCAGCTAGCGCGACCTGGGCCAGAGCACGGCTAGCTGAGGGTGGCCAACCAGGCGGCAATGACCTCAGGGGCCGCTTCCTGGTCGGGTTCCTTGCCGAGGCGCAGTCTCCTCTCCGTGGCAGTCCTCTCCTCGAGGATGTAGTCGACGTCTTTCAACTGATGCCCGGTGAGGATGGCAACGATGTCGGCCCCTGACTCGATCTGACCGGCGGCGCCCAGCTTCTTCAAGCCGGCGATGGTGGTCGCCGAGGCCGGTTCGCAGCCGATGCCGTCTCGGGAGAGGACTTCCTTAGCGGCTCCGATCTCCGCGTCTGAGACCGCCTCGCAGGTGCCCTCCGTCCAGCGCAGCGCCCGCAGGGCCTTGGTCCAGTTGGCCGGATTGCCGATGCGGATGGCATTGGCCCGGGTTTCCGGATCGAGGACTGGTTCCAGGACCTGGGCACCCGAGGACCAGAGGCGAAAGAAGGGGTCCGCTCCCTCCGCCTGGACCACGATCAGACGGGGTAGCTTGTCGATCAAGCCAAATTCCAGCAACTCGGCCAGGCCCTTGGCCATCGCGGAGACGTTGCCCAGATTCCCTCCTGGAACCACGATGCAGTCCGGGACTAGCCAGCCCCGCTGCTCGAGCAGCTCGGCTACCAGGGTCTTCTGGCCCTCGAGCCGGTAGGGGTTGATCGAGTTGACCACATAGCAACCCAGAGCACCTGCTGTCCGGCGGAGAAGCTCCAGCGATTGGTCGAAGTTGCTTCCTGCCTCCACCACCAGAGCCCCGAAGTCGATCGCTTGGGCCAACTTGGCGCCCGAGACGGCTCCCCCGGGCACGAATAGCAGGGCTTTGAGGCCAGCCCGGGCAGCATAGGCGGCCATCGAGGCCGAGGTGTTTCCCGTCGAGGCGCAAGCCACCATCTCCGCCCCTCGAGCCACGGCATGGCTCACGCACGCGGTCATCCCCAGGTCCTTGAAGGAGCCGGTTGGATTGACCCCCTGGTGCTTGACCTCGAGGTGCTCGAACCCAGCCCAGGCGGCTGCGACTGGAGCGCTCACCAAGGGTGTGGAGCCTTCCCCGAGGGAGATCGGATCCTGGCCAGCGGGAAGAAAGGGAAGGAGCTCGCGGAAGCGCCACACTCCGCTCCGGTCAGTCAGCGACCCGCTTCCATGACGTCCTCGCCAGAGTTCGGGCCAACGATCCGGCTGGACCCCGTCGATCTCGTACACAACCTCGACGAGGCCGCCGCACGCGGAGCAGACGAAGGTTGGCCCGGGTTCTCGAACCTCGGTTGCGCACTGGGGATCGGAGCAGCGCAGAAAGGATCGGGTCACCCCCCGACTCTAAAGGTCGAACTCCGCGTCCAGGGCTGGACAGCCGCCGGGACTGGGAGACCCAGCCACCAGATGGGCTGACCACCATCAGCCGGGGCCAAGTGCGCCTTTTTGGATGTGGACTAAGCGACCGGATAGATCGCCTAGACGACGATCAGCAGCCGTTACCAGGGGTGGGAGCCAGGGTGCCCTTGGCACCGAGATTGTCGGGTTTCAGAATCAGAGTCCGAGCCACAACCTCGCGGCTTCGAAACCGCTGCCGCAACTGGTCAGCGATCTCTTCGGCGGCACCGTCTCGGCAGATGGCCAGAACCGAGGACCCCGCCCCGCTCAGGCAGACACCGAGGAGTGCTGGGTGGACAAACTCCAAGCACTCGGCGACGCCAGGGACGAGTTCAGCCCGCCTCGTCTGGTGCCAGCGATCGTTGAAGAACTCGGGTTGGAAGTCAAACTGACCAGAGAACACTGAGGCGACCAGTAGGGCGGTTCGCTGGAGGTTGTGCACAGCGTCGTCGCGACTGTAGGTGAGGGGCAGAACAGCTCGGGACTGGGAAGTTTCCAAGGGGTCTTCCGGTCCGGCCACGACGAACCGCATATCGGCGGGAACGTCGGCCCGGCGGCTCAGGACCGACTTCGAGCCGGATTCGACAGCAGCGACCGTGAGTCCGCCTAGGTAAGCCGCGGCCACGTTGTCGGGGTGCCCATCCAAGTCGGCCGCCAACCCCAACAAGGTGGGGTCGTCCGGGCGCCGCCCAACCAGCTCCGCCCCGAGCAGCAGGCCAGCGACGATGGCGGCCGCGCTGGAACCCAGCCCAACGCCAACCGGAATCTCGCTACTGAGTCGGAGCCGGAGTCCCGGCATCGGGCATCCGGCCCAGTTATGGAGCTTGGCGATGGCCTGGACGACCAGGTTCGAGGCATCGGTGGGGAGGCGCGCCGCACCCTCGCCCTGGCAGGTGATCTCCAGTCCCGGTTCAGTTGAGGTGCTCGCCTCGGCCACCATCCTCAGCTCGAGCGCTAGGGCGGCGCAATCGAAGGCGCAGCCGAGATTTGCTGAGGTAGCTGGAACCGTCACCGCTAAAGAGCGGTTCACTGGCCTTGCATTGTGAGCAGTCCCGGCGCCGGTTCAATAGAAGCCTTCAGAAGGAGTTGGGACATGACGTGGCTCCTTGGCAACATCTGAACGGCGGATGTCTGCGTTGCTCCCGAGCCGTCAGCAAGGACTCGGGAAACCGAAACGGGGAGTGCCAGCACCCGCGGTGCTAGGCGGTGACTCGCGAGTCACCGGAAGCAGGCTGACGCATTCGGCTCCCAGGAGCAGGAGACCAAAGCGTGCCGCTGCTAACTGTCGATACCAACGCCATGGCCCAACTCTACCCGGACCGAGCCCGTTGGAGGCCCCCCGTCGAACACGATTGGCCAACCAGCCTGGCAAAATCACGAGCAGATGAAGTACTGCGGCATCGGCGTTCTGGTGACGACGAGAACTGCGGGCGAACCGTGACAGCGCAGTTTCCCCCTCTGCGGGAAGGCGACCTCGCCGGTGACCCTCTGGGCCAGTTCCAGAGCTGGTTCGATGCCGCCCGGGCTGAGCTCGCGCTCGCCGAAGCTGCCGCCCTGGCAACCGCCGACATCACCGCTCAACCGGCGGTGCGCATGGTCCTGGTCAAGAGCTGGGACCGGCGAGGCTTCGTCTTCTACAGCAACCGCGAAAGTCGCAAGGGCGCCGAACTGCTGGCCAATCCACGGGCCGCTTTGCTCTTCCACTGGCCCTCTCAAGGTCGCCAGGTGCGCCTTGAAGGCGAGGTCGAACAGGTGACCGACGAGGAGTCGGACGCGTACTTCGAGAGTCGGCCCCGGATGAGCCAGATCGGGGCCGTCGCCTCGGCCCAGAGCCGCCCGATCGCTGGCCGCCCGGAACTCGATCGACGGGTGACCGAGCTGGAGACGAAGCTGCGTGGCAGGGCGATCGCGCGGCCGCCCTGGTGGGGTGGGTACCGCCTGCAGCCCGCCAGTTACGAGTTCTGGCAGCACCAAGAGGACCGCCTTCACGACCGGATCCTCTATTCCCGCCAGCACTCCGGCTGGCGGGTCGATCGGCTTCAGCCCTAAAAGGTCCCCGTCGCCCGTTCTGCGCTGCTAAGATTCGCGGCTGACGCTCCGGGAGGGGGAGTTCCTGGGCAAAATGGCGGCCCGCGGGCAGCGCGCCCGAGGGGCGGCTAGCCCGGCCAATCGCGGGCCGGACGAGTCCTGTCGCGCAGGACCTCGGGACGTGAGGAGGTGCGTTCTAGGTGTCAGTGCTGAAGCCGATGGCCGGCGCGGGCCTTCCCGTCGGCCCCCGGGTCGATCCCTCACCGGCAGCACTCCCCGGCCCAGTGAAGCTGCCCGGCCGAGACGTGGATCTGGTCGCGCTCGATCCGGAGGAGCACGGACCGGCACTCTGGGAGTCCCTTCGGGGCCAAGCGAACGACGGCCTTTGGGCATATCTCTTCGATGGCCCCTTCTCGGACGCTAGCGAATTTCACGCCACCGTCAAGCGCCTCTGTCAAGCCGAGGGTTACCACTTCTTGGCCATCCTGGACCACGCAACCGAGGCACCCCTGGGCTGGGCCGCGCTCATGCGCGTGGAGCCACGGCACCGCTCTATCGAAGTGGGCTACATCCTCTACACCCCCACTCTGCAGCGCACTCGGGGGGCCACCGAGGCGATGTATTTGCTGGCCCGCTATGTCTTTGAGGAGCTCGGATACCGCCGTTACGAATGGAAATGCAATGGGCTCAACACCGCCTCCCGGCGAGCGGCTCTGCGGTTGGGATTCACCTTCGAGGGTGTTTTCCGCCAGCACATGATTGTCAAGGGTCGCAATCGCGACACCGCTTGGTTTTCCATCCTCGACTACGAGTGGCCAGCCCGCCGAAAGCGTTTGGAGGCCTGGCTCGAACCCAGCAACTTCGATGAGACGGGAAGGCAAAAGACGGCCCTGGCAGCAACTCCGACCGACGACTCACCGACGCTGCCCAGGGCACCCCGCCAGCCGCCACAAGTGGGCTAGATCCCAGCGTGGATCTAGCTGAGGTCCTCGCGCCGGTAGAGACGAATCGAGATGGGCACAAAGATGAGCAGCAGGGCCGCCGCCCAGATGATCGTGGCCAGTTCCGGATGTTGCAGAGGCCAGACCTGAACGGATCCTGAGGGGTTGGGATTGCCGAACAACTCGCGGCAGCTGGCGGTGACTGTGCTGACCGGATTCCATTCCGCCACCACCCGCAGCCAGATGGGCATGTTCTGCAGGGCGACGAAGGCATTCGACACAAAAATCATCGGGAAGAAGACCACGAAGGCCATCGCCTGAGCCGACTCGGGGTTGTGCAACCAGAGACCGGCCGCCGCGCCAGCCCAGCTCATGGCGTAGTTGAAGAGAAGCGCCAGACCAAAGCCCGCCAGCACGTCCTGGGGATTTGTGTGCACGCGCCAGCCCACGGCGATGCCCACCACCACCACCACGATTAGACCCAGAACCGCCGTCATCAGGTCAGCGGTCAGGCGCCCGGCCAGGACCGCGCCACGAGACATCGGCAGCGAGCGAAATCTATCGATGATTCCCGACTGGATGTCATTGGCAAGCCCGACCGCCACACCGGGCGCGGCACCGGCCATGGTGATCCCGAAGATCCCTGCCACCACGTATTCGTGGTAGTTACCGCCGCCAGGCAGGCGAATTGCGCTACCGAAGACGAAGGTGAAGAGGACCACGAACATGATCGGTTGGATGGTCACGTCGGCCAGCTGAGCCGGATCTCGGAGCACGTGGATCAGGCTCCGGCGGGTGAGAACGAAGACGTCCTTGAGGAACCAGAGCGCTCGAGAGAGTCCCATCTCCCCGGGAGTGTGGTGGCTAGTGGCTGCTGAAGCGACGCTCATGCGGCCACCTCCTTGTCCGCTTCGGCACCATGGCCGGTCAGGGTCATGAAGACGTCGTCCAGGGCAGGCCGGCGCACGGTCACGTCATCGACGGGGATTCCGCCGGCGTCGAGGGACCGAACCACCTTGGTGACCAAGCCCGTCTCCGCCGTCGCGGGCAGGGTTAGCTTGTGCCGACGCCCGTCCACGACTACCGACTTGGAGATGGCACCCCGGAGCAGTTCGGCGGCCGCCTCAGCATTCGCGCTCTCGGGCAGAGTCACCTCCAGGACAGCGCCGCCGACTTGGGTCTTGAGTTGATCAGGACTGCCCCAGGCGATCACCTTGCCGGAGTCCACCACCGCGATGTTGTGGGCGAGCTGGTCGGCCTCGTCCAGATACTGCGTCGTCAGCAGGATGGTGGTGCCGGCTTCACCCAGCTCCCGGATCAGTTGCCACATGCCCATCCGCGCTCGGGGGTCGAGCCCGGTGGTGGGTTCGTCGAGGAAGAGCACCTCCGGCTGGGTGATCATGCTGGCGGCGAGATCCAGCTTGCGGCGCATCCCGCCGGAGTAGGTCTTGGTGGGCCGGTCGGCGGAGTCGCGCAGCTCAAAGCGGTCCAGCAGGTTGGCCGCCCGCTGCTTGGCATCTGCACGAGGCAGGCGGCTGAGCTCGCCCACCATGACCAGGTTCTGGCGCCCGGTGAGGTACTCGTCGATACTCTCCGACTGGCCCGCGATTCCGATGCTGCGGCGAACTTGGGCTGGCTGCGAGGCAACATCGAATCCCGCGACTGTGGCCCGGCCGGCGGTCGGCTTGGCCAGGGTTGCGAGGATGCGGATCAAAGTTGTCTTACCGGCTCCGTTGGGGCCCAGCACCGCCACCACGCTGCCTCTGGCGACGACTAGGTCCAGGCCGTCGACGGCTCTGGTCTTGCCGTAGACCTTGACCAGACCCTCGACTAGGATCGGCTCCTGCTCGCCCATGGGGCACTCCTTACCATCCGGCCGGTAAACTACCGGTAGATGGTAGACGGACTCCCTACCGGCCGTCAAGTAGAATGAGCGGGATGGACAAGCCGAGCCCTGACGAACCCTCGTCCACCCGCGATCGGATCATGGAGGCGGCGATCGATCTGTTCACAGAGCAGGGCTTCGACAAGACATCGCTTCGCGAGGTAGCCGACCGCGTCGGCGTCACCAAGGCGGCCCTCTACTACCACTTCCGCAGTAAAGAAGAGCTCCTCTCGTCGCTGATCGAACGCGTCCACGGCATCGGGCATCACGGTCTCGACGTACTTGGGGTGTTGGTTCCGAAGCAGGGAGCAGTCGATCGGCAAGCCGTCCTGGATGCGCTGGAAGCCCTCCTCGATCAGGTCCTGGCCCAGCGACAGATCTTCGGGTTGATGGAGCGAAATCGCACGGCGATTGAGGCCCTGGGCGAACGGGACCCAAAGCACCTCGAGGAGCACATCCAGCTGGAACAGCAGTGGACCGATTTCATCAGAAATGGAGACATCCCACTGCGCGACTTGGTCCGTGTCTCCTCGGCTCTGGGCGCGCTTATGGCGGGGGCAGTGGGCACCACCAGGGGGCTGGGGCCGGAAGCTCACCCCGGACTCCGCCAGGAGCTGGTGGCGGTGCTGCGCGACATCCTGCTCGGCCCGGCTCCCCAATAGGGCGCCACTCCACTCAGACGGCGTCCCCATCCAAAGGGAGTTGGACGGCGGTCTTCGGTATCGCCGTGTTCGGCGTGATCCAGGTCCTGCTGCACCCCGAGCCGGGTGCGGTCAATGCCGGCAACGCTCCTCTGGTCACGCCATCGAGCTGTTCGAGGTATTCGGTCTCGGCTCGGTAGGCCTCCATCGGCACTTTCTCTGGGAGAAACGTCCTAGTCGCAAGCTCGTCGCCGAGACACAGGGGCACCAGAGCCAAGCCCCCATGGTGACGTGTAGCGGCCAGACTCCCAGGGCGCCGCCGAGGCTGGTCAGGGCGGCACATCGCTAGCCAGATGAGCGAGCCCGGGTGTCTGCCGGAACCGGATTGGCCGAGAGGACGTCATCCTGGTCGAGATGGTGCCACCTGCCCTTCGAGCGTCCCTCCTGGTGCTCGGCTGCGTGGGATTCTCGCTCTGGCTCGCAGCGTGCGGAACATCGGCTACGGACGCTGCAAATCAGACAACGGCTCAGACGCTGGCCCAGCGATTGCAGGAGTCGGTCCTACTTCCGGCCTCGAGTCAGCGCCTGGCGAGACCGCCAGCGTCGGGTCTCAACCGAGCGCCCGAGAGGATCGCCGCCACCACCTCGGTATACCTGCATTCGATTTGGCGAGTTCCTCTCTCAGAACCAAGCCTGTCCCGCTTTCTCCAATCCCACCGACCGGCGGGAACGTCGATGGCGGGCACGAGCACCGAGATATACGGCAGCCAGGTGGTCGACGGCCTGGAATGGTCCTACGCCCACCCGCCTAAGGGAATCAGCCAAGCCTGGGTGGTGTACTCCTTGCTCGCACTTGGTCCCAGGAACTCCGCCGTCCGTATCGATACCCAGGTGGTCTGGCTTCCGTCCCGCACGACAGCCACCAGAGTGCCCGCCTCAGATCGGTCGGCCACGATCTCGCTGCAAAGCCTGGCGCCCAATGTGGGCGAGCGCTCGTTGACTCTCGGCCCGGGGAGGCAATTGAGCAAGCTGATTCGTCGGATAAATGGTCTGAGGACGGTGGCGCCTCCGGGCGAACTCAGTTGCGCTTTGAGCACCACTTCAGTCCAGCTAACCTTCAGTACCCAGGTCGGGCCGACAGCCAACGCGGCTACCAGTCAGACGATCGGCTGCGCGGACACGTGGCTCCGAGTCGGACGCACCCACATCCTTCTGGAGCAGGGCCCCCTGGTGTCGATGGAGTTGGCACTCCTGCAGCTGACCGCGGGCGAACTCAACGGTCCGGGCTCCTAGCAGGATCGTCGAGCCCGGCCCTGCGGTTTGGGATACTCATCCAAGCATGGTCGATTTCCCCACCGTTGCCAACGCTGCCGTCGATGAGCTCTTGGAACTCAACCCGGAGGAGGCCACCGCTCTCGGCGACCATCGCTTCGACGAGCGCATCAGCGATCGCAGTCTGGCCGGCGGCGACGCTGCGGTAAGGCGGCTGCGAGCACGCCAACAGGAGCTGGAAGCGGTCAGCCAGGCGGAGCTGGACAAGGAGAGCCAGGTCGACGCGGCGGTGCTCGCCAACCAGCTGGAGGAGAGGATCTTCCGCTACGAGGAAGTGCATGCGCCGAGCTGGGACCCCCTCGTCTACAACCCCGGGGACGGCCTCTTCGGGCTGCTCTCCCAGAAGACCCAACCGGCGGAGACCCGGTTGCGCAGCGTCTGCGCCCGGCTGGAGGCGATACCCGAACTGGTGGATCTGGCCCGCCGCCAGCTGAGCAATCCTCCTCACATCCACGTCGAAACCGCCCTCCAGCAGCACCCCGGGGTGGTGAAGCTGGTCCGCGATGAGGTGGACCAGCTGGTGGGCGAGGTCAACGACCTCTTTCTGCGGGGCAGGGTGGCCAGGGCGCAGCAGCAGGCCCTGACCGCATGGGAGAGGTTCGGAAGTTACTTGGAGGGGTCGCTGGAATCAGCCCAAGGCGATTTCCGGCTGGGGGAGCGGCGTTTCGCCGAGAAGCTCCGGCTCGATCTGCACTCACCGCTGAGCCCCGACGAGGTGCTCCGGCGCGCCCACGCCCGGGTCGAGGTATTGACGGCGGAGCTGGCCGAGGCAGCCGCTGAGTTGGGTGGGAGCGAGGGAACGCAGGACGAGATGATCCGGCGTGCGCTCGACCAGGTCGCCGAGCGCAGGCCGGACAACCAGACCGTCCTGACCGAGGCCCGCGGCGCCTTGAATGACCTGAGCTCGGCTGTGACTTCCTCCGGCTTATTCACGGTGCCCGAGGATCCCTACGACCTCGAGGTGGTCCCCGAGTTCATGCGGGGCACCGCGTCCGCCTACTGCATGCCGGCCGGGCCCTTCGAAGAAGGCGCCCACTCCAAGGTCATGATCGCGCCCACCCCGGACGATTGGAGCCAGGAGCAGGTCGACTCCTTCTACCGCGAGATCAACTCCTCCATGATGATCATGCTGATGGCACACGAGGCCCTGCCCGGGCACGTCATGCAGCTGGCCATGGCGCGAACTTTCCGGGGCCCGACCAAGGTCCGGGCCGCGTTCTACAACGGGCCCTTTGTCGAGGGCTGGGCCTGCCAGGCGGAGCGCATCGTGGGCGAGCTCGGGCTGGGCGGCCTGCCGGTCCGCACCCAGCGGATAAAGGTGCATCTGCGCTGCACCATCAATGCCATCCTCGACGCCGCCGTTCATGCCGGCGGCATGGACGAGGAAGAGGCGGTCGCCATGATGATCGACCGAGGTTTCCAGGAGCCGGCCGAGGCCAGGGGCAAATGGCGCCGCGCCTGTCTGACCTCCGCCCAGCTGTCCACCTATTTCGTCGGCTACACCGAATTGGAAGACCTCTTCGACCAGATCGCGCCGATCTCGTCGTACGACGAAGTGCTGGCGCACGGCTCCCCGCCGACGTCGCTCCTCGCCGACCTGCTCAACTGACCGACCAGCCAGCGCGTCTACTAGACTTCCCCCTGGTAGCGGCGCCGGATGTTTCAAAACCGTCAGGTGACTGACCTTTTCGCTACAGAACCGGTAAGGTACGGCGTCAGCAAGTTCAGCCCTCGGTGCGGAGACGTTTGTGAAGTTGAGATATGCGTTGGCGACGGTCGCAGCTCTGGCAGTAGCGTTCGCCTTGAGTGGCTGTGGCAGTACGCCTTTGCACCCTGGTACGGGGCATCACTCGCCCCAGGCGACACATTCGGGCAAGGCCTCCCCTAAGACATCCGGCTCCTCGTCCCCGGGCAAGGCCTCGCCATCGGCCAGCGCCTCAGCGTCGAAGGGCTCGGGGGGCGGCGGAAAACCAACACCTCATCCCACACCAACGAGTGCTTCCACGCCCATCCCAGCAGCTCTCGCCGACGGAGTCGCCGACGAGCAAAATAGCGCTACTGCGACGGTCGCGGCCTGCAATGGGCACGCCTGCACTCAGTACTACTTCGTGGTCTCCGGTCCCGGTACGGGTTGCTCCGCTTCCGGGGACTCCAGCGATGCTCCAAGTGGTTATATCGCCCATTTTGGCCGTTCCACGTCTGCGTCGGTGACGGGATCCTCTACGGGCGCGTATTGCGCCGTTGGAGGAATCGGTCAGTACGGTTATCAAACTGCCTCTTCTCCTGCGGTGTCAAATACGTCCAGTGCCGGAACACTGACTCTGACGGTACCGGGAGTACGGGCGGGAGACGAGGTGATTATCCTGTTCGGCGCCACAGGCGCACCCGGAACGTCGATCGGGGCTTTGGCCCCGACTTTTAGCGGCGCAGCTTCCGGTGCGGGCTACGATCTGGAACAGAGCTACCCCACCTCCAGCGGTGACGGCGCGGTCATAGCGGTGGCCGCCGAACGCGCCGCATCGGGGAGCTTCTCCACGTCATGTAACGTGCCCTCCGGCGCCTCTGCCTTGGAGGGAGTTGCGTACGTAGTCGCCCCGGTGACCTAGGCGCAACCGAAGGCGCCACTCTCAGATCTTCCTCTGTCCGGCTCGGTCGCCGGATGGCAAACGGCAAGGCAGGATCGAGTCGGCATACTTGATCGTCATGGCCCCAACGCAAGCGGCTGAGCCGCCCCCGATAGTGCCATATCTACCTCCGCTAGGCGCTATATCGGCTGGCGCCGGCGCATGGGGCAGTTTGTGGGTTCTACATGTCAGCTAGGCTTGGCGACCAGTCTCCCGAATCCCGGTCCGACGCACGTAGGTCGTCGCTTACCGCCCAAGTAATCGGCAGTTTTGCAGACGCACCTGCGCCTCGATTTCGCGCTCTCATGGAGTCTTTGGTGCGTCACCTACATGGCTTCATTGAAGAAACCCAACTCACGGATGCTGAGTGGCGGGAGGGAATTGAATTTCTTACTCGAACTGGCCACATCACCGATGAGCGCCGCCAGGAGTTCATCCTGCTATCCGATGTGCTGGGAGCGTCGATGCTCACGGTCGAGGTCAACGAACCGGCGGGCAGCACGGCTACCGAGTCCACCGTTTTCGGGCCATTCTTCCGGACCGAATCGCCCCACATCGAGCTCGGCGGGGATCTGGCTCAAGGAGCACCTGGAGAGCCCTGCCACGTCTCCGGCAGGGTGCACGGACTGAGCGGTGAAGCCGTGAGCGGTGCTCGCCTGGAGGTTTGGGGAGCCGATGAGGATGGTCTCTACGATGTCCAGAGGGAAGGTAAGCCGACCGGCAACCGCGGGCACCTCTTTACCGACAAGGCGGGCAACTACTCCTTCTGGTCTATCCGCCCCACTGCATATCCCATCCCCAGCGATGGTCCAGTAGGAGAGCTACTGCGACTGGCGGGCAGGGGACCGATGCGTCCCGCCCACCTCCACTTCATGATCTCGGCGCCTGGATGGCGCACCCTGGTGACTCACATATTCGCCGCCACTGACCCCTACCTGACCAGCGACGCCGTGTTCGCAGTCAAGGATGCGTTGGTGGCAGAGTACGTCGAACACCAAGCCGACGAGATGGCCCCGGGGCGGGCGGTCGGCCGCCCCTGGGCGGCACTGTCCTATGACTTCGTTCTGGTCCCCAGCACCACGCACACGGACTCGGCTGCCCCGGACCCAGCCTGATCGAATAGCTGGCCCGGCTGGTTAGCGGCCGGTCCAGGTCCTGAGGTCTTGGATCGTCCAGCGGCTGCGGCGGGCGAACAGAGCCGCTCCCACACCGGTGATCCCCAACAGAGCCAGTGCCCCCGGTAGCAAGAGACCTCCTGTCGGCGAGGCCGAGGGACTGCTGGTCAGGACGGCCGCGGCACGTGCGCCCGGCGGAGCTACCGCTTCCATTCCAAAACACAGGATCGGCCCGGTCGCGGGTGGCACCGGCGCGCTCACTGGGGGGAAGCTGGTGACTTCTGGTGATGCCGCGCTGGTCGGCGTCGGAGAATGTTGGTTGTCGGGAGTGGAGCTGGCCTCGCTGTCGGGAGCCGATCCGGCTACCGAGCTCGGCGTCCCGGCGGGGGGAAACAGGGTGGGATCAACAATTGCCGGCCCTATTCCCACGATCGGCGAGCAGACCGGGGTCGGTGGAGCCGTCGGGGATGGAGTAGGTGCAGCCAATGTGCTCGTCGGTACCAGCACCATTCCAGCGGGTTGGACGCCGCTGCCCAGGAGGATCGGTGAGCTGGCGACCTGAGCACCAAGGTCCACCGGGAGGAGTTCAGCCGCGCCGGAGGCAGCAGTTCCGTCTACGAAGGCAGTCGTACCGTCGGGTGAGATTTCAATGTCCTCGGGGATGAAGCCTGTGGCCAGCGTTCCGGAGGCTGCCCCAACGGTCCCGGTCGTGGTATCGATCGTCTGCAACTGCTCGGCCTCGGCATCGGGCAGGTAGAGCTGGCTCGTCCCAGCGGCGAACGCCAGGCCCGAAAACTGGGCGGTCGTGGGCAACGGGATGAGTGAACTGGCGCGAACGTTGGCACCGACTTCGATCACGGCGAGGGCGGGCCCCGAACTCGGCGTGGACAGTACGTAGAGCTGGGAGCCGTCCGCCGATGGGATCAAGGCGCCCGGAGCGGCGACCGGGATGGAAGGGTCAACCACGGTGTTGGTGGCGGTGTTGATCACGCTGACGGCACTGCCCTGACTGCCGGCGTCGAAGTACAGCGAATTGCCATCCGGCGAGATGGCCAGATTGGCCGCAGCTCCAGTCTCGATCGTCGGCGCCATGACGGTGCCAGTGAGCAGGTCGACCTCGGCCACCTGGCCTACCCCGCTCTCCGCCACATAGAGGTCCTGCCCGTTGGGGGTGATCACCATGGGCCCCGGATCGACCCCAGCGCCGAGCTGGATCAAACTTCCCACATAGGCGTCCGAAGAGGTGTCGATGACCCCGATGGCACCGTTGCTGAAGTCAACATAGACCTCTGATCCGTCCGGGCTCATGACCAGGTCTCGTACGCCTGCTGATACGGGAGCGGGAATGGACGTCGGAGTAGTGGCGCCGGCGGAGAGGAGGTACACGGCACCGGATTGGCCATCGCCCACCAGCACCGAGTAACCGGGCAGCGAGGCGGCCGAGACGAGACCGGCGAAATGCGCCGCCACCGCCCCGAACAGGAAGAGCCCAGCCACCACCCCTGCCGCGGCTGGATAGAGGCGCCGCCGGTCCCAAATGCGTTGCTTCGCCGGCACCGAATTTGTATCCATGTGACTGAGAGACGCCGGCTCTCGCCAGTTGGTTCCCTCTGAACTGCTCGACTAGGGAGTCCGGCCCATAGAAACGCCGGAGCTCAGTGCCAAGAGCGGGGACGGTGGACAGCAAACTTGGCGACGTCGCGAGAGCCGGACGATATCCCCGACTTCGTGGCCGCCACTTGGAACTCATTGGCGCCTGACCCGATCGTCGCCCATTCCAGCCATGTCGGCGATGGGCGCTCCGACAGTTGAGCCCGTCGTCGACCTTAGCGGGTCAGGGGCGGGGGTTCCACCACCACCACGGAGGCGTGGG
The DNA here is from genome assembly GCA_049790415.1 of Candidatus Dormiibacterota bacterium. Classification (GTDB taxonomy): domain Bacteria; phylum Chloroflexota; class Dormibacteria; order Aeolococcales; family Bog-877; genus Bog-877. The sequence goes on from JBAQYY010000148.1 coordinate 35,118, forward strand.
GGGTGAAGTGGGCGGTGCCGTGGGCGGAGCAGTGGGCCGGGGCGTCGGTGAGCTGGTCGGGGGCGCCGACGGGGTGGGCCTCGCGGG
>JBAQYY010000149.1:0-3584 GCA_049790415.1 Candidatus Dormiibacterota bacterium
CTGCTGACGGTGAGTAAGCCGGTAGGGGGCCAGCTGGCTGCCAGCACGGGCACTCCGGTGACCGGAGCCAATCTCGCTGGACCGGGACTTGCCGGACTCCTGGCCTTGCTGCTGGGTAGCGTCCTGCTTCTTGCCGGCATTCGCCTTCGCCGCAACCGGTCGATCGTCTAGCCAAACACCTAGCCTGGCCAGCCCGGCTGTGGGGCACTGTGCCCCTAGCCGGGCTCGGCTTCGGGACGCCACGTCTCGCTCCCCCAACGGGTCAAGGCAGAGCCCGCTTGGTCGCAACGGGGCGGTTAGACTCCAAGCGTCGGGGCCTTGTTGGGGACCATTTGGCCCACCTGCTCACTGAAGTGCGGCTTTGAGCCGCGGAGGATCCATGGCGGAGATCGACCCTGCCTTTCTAGCGCTACCTCTTGACCAGCTCGCCGACGCTGCCCTCGATGCCATGGCCAAGACCCCGGAGGTCGGCTATGGCGACATCCGCATCCACCGCGACCGCATTCAGGGCATCCACGTCCGCGAGCACGACCTGATCTCGCTCAGCGAGTCTGAGCCCCAGGGCTTCGGCGTCCGCTTGGTGGTGGACGGCTCCTGGGGTTTCGCTGCCTCCAGCGACCTCAGCCAGGCCGGTGTGACCAAGGCGGTCGCCGCCGCCGCCGAGATGGCGCACCTGCTGCGCCCTTTGTTGCAAGAGCGGGTGGAACTTGCCTCAGAGCCGATGCACGACGAGACCTGGATAGGCGAGGTCGACATCAACCCCTTCGAGGTGGCAGCCGAGGCGAAGGTCGCCTTCATGCTCGACGCCACTGCCAAATGCCTGGACGCGGGTGCCAAGTTCGCCGAGTTCTACTGCCTGCAGGTCCAGGAGAACCGCCGCTTCGTCAGCACCGAGGGCTCGCGCATCACTCAGCAAAGGGTGCGCCTCAACCCGGTTCTGGAGGCCGGCATGGTCGACGACAAGGGCTCAGGACTGATCGAGACGATGCGCTCGACCTCCCGGCCAGTCGGGCGCGGCTGGGAGTACGTCGAGGGACACGGATTCCCGGCTGAAGCGGTGGAGATGGTCGGCTGGCTGGACGAGAAGTTAGCGTCACCGTCGATCAACCCGGGGGCTTACGACCTGGTCATCGACCCCTCCAACCTCTGGCTCACCGTCCACGAGTCGGTGGCCCATGGCACCGAGCTGGACCGGGCTCTGGGGTACGAGGCGAACTACGCCGGGACCACCTTCGCTACCCCCGATCAGGTGGGGAGCCTGCGTTACGGCTCGCCTCGCATGCACGTCACCGGCGACCGGCTCGAACCCCATGGCCTGGCCACCGTCGGTTTCGACGATGAGGGAGTGGGTGCCCAGCGCTGGGACATCATCAAGGACGGCATCCTGGTCGGCTACCAGTTGAATCGACAGATGGCGCACAAGTTCAAGCTGCCCCGCTCCAATGGTTGCGCCTTCTCTGACAGTTGGTCTCACCTGCCCCTGCAGCGCATGCCCAACGTCTCCTTGCAGCCTGATCCCGACCGGGACACGACTCTGGAGGAGCTCTTCAGCGAGGTGGAAGAGGGCATCTACATCATCGGCGACAAGTCCTGGTCAATCGACCAGCAGCGTTACAACTTCCAGTTCACCGGGCAACGCTTCTACCGAATTCACAAGGGGAAGTTGGCGGGCCAGCTCCGCGATGTGGCCTACCAATCGCGGACTCCGGACTTCTGGGGCCGCCTGGAGGCGCTCGGCGGACCCTCCTCCTGGCGACTGCTGGGTGCCTTCAACTGTGGCAAGGGCGAGCCCGCTCAAGTTGCCCCGGTCTCCCACGGCTGTCCGCCGGCACTCTTTCGCCAGGTGAACGTGCTCAACTCCCGTCACGAAGGCCAGAAGTGAATCTGGAAGAGATCGTCGAGGTCGGTCTGGACCAGGGATTGGCCGTGGTCCTGGGCGGCAAGAGCACCAGCGTCAACTTCCGGCTTGCCAACAACACCGTTACCACCAACGGCCGAGAGGAGTCCACCTCGGTCGGGGTGGTGGCCATGGACGGCGACCGGGTGGGGGTCCAGACCGGGGACGTGATCAATCGGGATCAGGTGACCGAGTTGGCTCGCCAGGCTCAGGCGAGGGCCCAGCAAAGCCCGGAAGCGCCCGACGCCATGCCCCTGTTGACCCCTAGCGAGGCATCTCCAGAGGCCGACGACGCTGCCGGCCCGGCACCGGAGGCGCTCCCCGCAGATCTGGCGCCGGTCCTGGGTTCCGTCGGCGACGTACTCGAGCAGTCCCGGCGGGCGGGCCTGCGCTGCTTCGGCTACATCCAGGTGGACGCCTCCCAGGAGCAGCTAGGTACCAAGACTGGTGTACGCCTTGAGGGTCGGCGCCAGAGTGCGTCACTGGCGCTGACCTTGAAGACGGCCGATCTGGGTCGGAGCGTCTGGTCGGGATCGGTGGCACGCACTACTGCCCAACTCGACCCCACCGCCATGTACCGGCGCCTGACCGAGAGGCTGAGCTGGACCGAGAAGACGGTCCAGCTGCCGGCGGGGCACTACCAGGTGCTCCTCGAGCCCTCGGCCACGGCCGATATGATCGTGCGCCTGATCTGGGAGATGCACGCTCGGGGCGCCGATGAGGGCCGCACCGTCTTCTCCGCCAAGTCGGGCAGTCGGGTAGGGGACCTCATGTACGCCCCGGCGGTGACCCTGACCAGCGACCCGCTGGATCCCGAGATGGCGGTGCCCAACTTTGTCCACTGCCTGTCATCGAGCGAGTACTCCTCCGTATTCGACAACGGCCTGGAGACACCGGCGGCGGTCTGGATCAAAGATGGGGTGCAGCAGGACCTGATCTGCCCCCGGCGCTGGGCGGCTGACCACGACCATCCGGTCAAGCCCGACGTGGACAACCTCACCATGAAGGGAACTGACACCTCGCTGGAGGAGATGATCGCCAGCACCGAACGGGCTCTCTTGGTGACCTCGCTCTGGTACATCCGCGATGTCGACCCGGCCACGCTGCTGCTCACCGGACTGACCCGCGACGGGGTGTTCCTGATCGAGAAAGGTGAGGTGGTGGGAGCGGTCAACAACTTCCGCTTCAACGAGAGCCCGGTGGGGGTGCTGCAGCGAACGCGGGAGATCGGCAGATCCGAGCTTGCCTACTCCCGCGAGATTGGCGACGACGGATTCCTCAAGGCACCCCCGATAAGGGTCGACAACTTCTTCATGTCCTCGGTCTCCGACGCCGTCTGATGGCTAGGAGCGCTCCGGCGCAGCGGCGTTCACGCGGAGCTCTACCCTGATGAACCGCGCCGAGGCCAGGGACCGCCTCGGGGAGTCGCTGGAGTGGATCTGTCACACCCTCTGGTTGGCCCAGCGCCGCGAGCCGGAGCTCCTCCAGCTCCAGGAGGAGAGGGGGTCAACCGGATTCCCGCACTACATCGTGAGCCGGGCCGGCAATGTGCCTGACCAGGATTGGGCGCAGGCGATCTACGTGATGCCGCCCTCGCTGGTCGACCACCTGCGCCCGCGCTGCCTGGCGCTGCAACCGGCAAGCTACCTGGAGGCCGCGCTCGATGCCGGAGCCGCCGCCCTGCGCC
>JBAQYY010000150.1:0-17902 GCA_049790415.1 Candidatus Dormiibacterota bacterium
TTGTCCTGATGGCTCAGGTAGCGGCCACCACTGTCGACGAACACCGGGGCCCCGAGGATTTCGAACTTTCCCCCGCGGCAGGCGGAGGGGCAGACCAGGTGGCGGCGCGCTCCCGGGGCCAGCTCAGCCCTCACCGGAGGTGAAATTGGGCCGATGCCAGCCGGTCGGCCCCTCGCCGGCATGCAGGATCTCCCAGTAGAGCTCATCAAGGTCCGCCTGGGTGAAGAGGTCAGCCACCCGGGCCCGGAGTCGCGCCGCGCCGTCGCATCCCTTGATCGCCCAGACCACGAACTTGCGGCTGAGGCGAACGCCTCGCTCCTCGCCGTGGTGGGCCACCATGGCGTCCCAGTGCCGTTTGGCCAAGCGGAGACGGTCTCCAAAATCAGGGACCGTGCCCGGTGTGCCCCAACGGAGCTGGCTCACCGTCTGCTCCAGAAAGTTCCAGTCGCCGAGCATGCCCCGGGCCACCACCACGCCGTCCACCCACCCGGCCTTGATGCGCGACTCGATGAGAGCGGTGTCGCGGACATCCCCCGAGCCGAGCACGGGAATCTGGCGTACCGCGCCCTTGACCCGGGCGATCTCGTCCCAGTCAGCCAAGCCGGTGTACTTCTGGCAGCGGGTGCGGCCATGAACAGTGACCGCCGCCACCCCGACGTCCTCCAGAGCGCGGGAGAGTTCCGGGGCGTTGATGCTTTGATAGTCCCAGCCGGTGCGCATCTTGGCGGTGACCGGCACGTCCACCGCCCGTACCATTGCCTCCAGCACCGCGGCCGTCTTGGCGATCTCCCGGGCCAGGGCCGCTCCGGATCCCAGGCGCACCACCTTGGGCACCGGGCAGCCGAGGTTGACGTCGACCAGATCGGCTCCCAGCTCGACGCAGATTTGAGCCGCGTCGGCCATCATCTGGGGGTCGTTGCCGACCAGTTGGGCCGCCACCGGCTCCTCCTCCGGGCCCAGGTCGAGGAGCCGGGCGGCCACTCCCTCGGGGGCTCGAACCAGGGCGGCGGCGGCGGTCATCTCGGTGCAGGTGAGGCCCACCCCCATCTCTCTGGCGAAGGCCCGGAAGGGACGGTCGGTGATGCCGACCATGGGCGCGATGAAGATCGGCGTCGAGAGTTCCAGGTCACCAATCCAAAGACCACCGCCGGCGGGGGACGCTGACGGTGGAGCTGGGGACAGTGCGGCGGTCGCGGTCACGCTGGTGGTTGCCTCCGGATAAGCGGGAGAGCCAGGCAATGCGAGCCTGCCCTGCCATGATCGCCGAAGCGGCCGAAGCCTGCCGGCGAGGGGCTAGAACAGGTGGCGGAGGACGCTCAGGACGCTGACCAGAAGGGCCAGGCCAAAGAGGGCTGTCCAGAGTACGCAGCAACCGGCTGGGAGGGCGCAGCAGAAGCCGGGGAGCCAGCGGACCTGGCGCCCAGCAAAGGCCTGACGGTAGCGGTAGCGGCGAGACACCTGACCATGATCTCATCCGTGGCACCGACAGGGAGACGGCTCCGGCGGCGCCGATATAGTCGGCAGGGGAAGGAGAACTCCCCAACCGGCTGGAGGATTGCGCTTGCTGCTGGCCATCGACGTCGGCAACTCCAACATGACCCTCGGTCTCTTCGAAGGGGAGCGGCTGCAGACGCACGGGCGCTTCACCACCAGACGAGAAGCGACTCCGGACGAGTTGGGCGGCCAGTTGCTCACCTTTCTCAATCAGCGGGAGGTCTCGGCGCGGGTCGAGGCCATCGCGGTCAGCTCGGTGGTGCCCAGCCTCAACCAGCCCCTAGCGGAGATGGGGCGCAGCTACTTCTCCCTGGAACCGCTCATGGTCGGTCCCGGCACCAGAACCGGGATCGAGATTCACTACGACCCGCCCCGAGACGTCGGGGCGGACCGCATCGTCACCGCCGTCGGGGTGCACCACCGCTATCGCGGCCCGGCGATCATGGTCAGCTTTGGCACCGCCACCGTCTTCGATGCCATTGATGAGCAGGGCACCTATCTGGGTGGTGCCATCGCTCCTGGACTGCAGCTCTCGGTGGACGCTCTCTTCGCCCGGGCGGCGCGGCTGCCTCGAGTGGATCTGGTGGCGCCGCCCAAGGCATTGGGACGGACCACGGTGACCTCGGTGCAGGCGGGAATCATGTACGGTGCCGCGGCCCAGGCGGAGGGCATGATCGCCCGCATCCGGGAGGAGGTGCCGGGTCCAGCGAAAGTCATCGCCACCGGAGGTCTGGCTGAGCTGGTGGCACCTTTGGTTAAAGGGGTCGATCACATCGACCCTTTGGTCCTGCTGGAGGGCCTGCGCGTCCTGGAACTACTGAACCGGTCCCGCGACTAAACACGCTTTAACAAAAAAGGGCGCCCCCCGAAAGGGACGCCCCGAGAGGGGGGGGCGATATTGAGGGCCCGGAGATCTCATCTCGCGGACTGGGCTTAGCCTATCACCGATCAGAAGGGTGGGCAAATTCCGAACTGGTGAAGGAATCGACACAGGAATGTGGAGGAGAAGGGCTCCTGGCGGACCCGACCTAACCTCTTTGGAGCGCCGACAATGGGGCCCGCGACGATCGCTGCCGAGGTGATTTCCGCTTACGGGGTTGCCCGCCGGCCAGGCGTTCGGTAGACTTCGCATCCCCGGCCCGCAGCCGCCTGAGCGTGCGCGGGCTTCGGAAGTCGCGTCGGCCACGGCCGGCAAGGAGCAAGTGAGAAGAAATGCAGGAGAAGCCGGTACTCCTTACCCAAAAGGGTCTCGATAAACTGCGTGAGGAACTCGATCACCTCGTCAATGACCGCCGCGCCGAGATCGCCCAGCGCATCAAGACGGCCAAGGAATTCGGTGACCTCAGCGAGAACGCCGAGTACGAGGATGCCAAGAACGAGCAGGGATTCGTCGAGGGCCGCATTCTCACCCTGGAGCAGATGGTCCGCAATGCCAGCCTGATCGAGACCGATGACCACCACGACGGCTCGGTCCAGCTGGGGTCCTCGGTAAAGGTCAAGGACGAGTTCGGCGAGACCACCTACACCATCGTCGGTCCGGCTGAGGCGGATGCCGCTTCCGGACGGATTTCGCTGGAGTCTCCGGTGGGTAAGGCACTTCTGGGTCGCCGCGGCGGCGACAAGATCAATGTCGAGACTCCCGGAGGCGCCCGGCAGGTCCAGATCCTCAAGGTGGCGTGAGCCAGCCGCCGCCCTCGGGCGGTAGGGCGCTGGCAGAGATCATCGGCGAGCGCCGACGCAAGGCTGAACTTCTGCAGGCGGCGGGCACTCCTGCCTGGGGTGTCGATTTCCACCCCGAGCTGAGCTGTGCTCAGGCCGCCGCCCAAGCGCCCCAGGAGCCTGAGCAGATTGGCGACGAGGCCCGGGTGGCGGGACGGATCCTGCGGGTTCGCTCCTCTGGTGGCATCGCCTTCGCCGATTGCAGCGACGCCAGCGGGTCCCTGCAGCTGATGGCCAGCCGCGACGATCCCGAGAGCGATCTGGTCGACCAGCTGGAGCAGCTCGACCTGGGCGACATCGTCGGTGCCGAGGGCCGCTTGACCAGAACCAAGCGCGGGGAGCCCTCCCTGCGCCTGGCCCGCCTGACCTTGCTGGCCAAGTCGCTCCGGCCGCCGGCCGCCAAGACCAGGGGTCTGGTCAATGTGGAGCAGCGCTACCGGCGCCGCTATCTGGACCTACTTTCCGACCCCGGCCAGCGGGAGGTATTTCGCCAGCGCAGCGAGGTCATCCGGGCGCTCCGCCGGGTTCTCGACGAGCGCGGCTTCCTCGAGGTCGAGACCCCCATGCTGCAACCGATTCCCGGCGGTGGCGCGGCCCGGCCGTTCCGCACCCACTACCACTCCCTGGACACCGACCTCTACCTGCGGATCGCAATGGAGCTCTATCTCAAGCGCCTCCTGGTGGGCGGGTTCGAGCGCGTCTACGAGCTAGGGCGCACCTTCCGCAACGAGGGCCTGTCACCCCGCCACAGTCCCGAGTTCACCCTTCTTGAGGCCTATCAGGCCTATGGCGACCTCGACACCATGAGGGAACTCTGCCAGGACCTGGTGGCGGCCGCGGCGGCCGCCACCCCGCTCGCGGATGGCCTGGTGACGGAGCAGGGGGCCATCTCGCTCGAGCCTCCCTTCCCCTCCCAGAGCATGTCCCAGCTGGTGCATCAGCTGACCGGCCTTGACCTCGACGGACTCTGGGAGCAACCGGAGCGCATGGTCGAGGAGGCGGCACGGCTCAGCGTCGAGGTGGCCGCCGACGCCCCCTCGGGGCGAGTCCTCTACGCCCTCTACGAACAGCTGGTGGAGCCCAATCTGAGCGGTCCCGTCTTCGTCACCAACTACCCGGTCGAGGTGTCGCCCTTAGCCCGTCGCAGCTCCGATAGCCGGTTCGTGGAGCGCTTTGAACTGGTCGTGGCGGGGCGCGAATTGGCCAATGCTTTCGCCGAGCTCAACGATCCCTTGGACCAGCGCCGCCGGCTCGAGGAGCAGGCCCGCCTGCGCTCAGCAGGCGACTTCGAGGCCCAGCCCTTCGATGAGGATTTCTTGGAGGCTCTCGAGCACGGTATGCCTCCCGCCGGGGGTATCGGGATCGGAGTGGATCGCTTGGTAATGCTGGTGACCGGGGCCCACAGCATCCGCGACGTGGTCCTCTTCCCCACCCTGCGTCCCCAGGCGGGCGAGGGTCCGGCCTCCGAGGCAGTTCCCCGGCCCTCATCCCCCTAACCTTTAGGGATGCTCGCCCTCAGCTTCATTCGCGAGAATCCCGATCTGGTGCGCCAGGGGGCTCTGCGCAAAGGTGAGCCGGCGCCCGTCGACGAGATCCTTGCCCTCGACCAGCAGCACCGCCAGCTCCTCGGCGAGGAGGAGGCTGCCCGGGGCGAGATGAACGCCCGCTCAGGCAGTCTCAGCCCAGGAGAGGTTGAGACGGCGCGAGCGGGGCTGGCTCAGCTGAAAGGCAAGATCCAGAGGCTGCAGGAGGACCGTCGCCTGCTCCAAGAACAGCTTGCTGATCTCCTCCTAGTGGTGCCCAACCTGCCCCATGAGTCGGTGCCCGACGGGACATCCGACGACGACAACTTGGTTGTGCGCACCTGGGGGGAGCCCCCGAGCTTCGCCTTCCCGCCCAAGACCCACTATGAGCTGGGCGAGGCTCTGGGCATCTTCGACTTCGAGCGGGCGGTGAAGGTCGCCGGTAGCCGGTTCGCACTTCTCAAGGGTCCCGGCGCTCGGTTGGAGCGCGGCCTGGCCCAGCTGATGCTGGACCTGGCGACCAAGGACCATGGCTATACCGAGATCGCGCCCCCTTATCTGGTCAACCGCGATTGCATGGTCGGTACCGGCAACCTGCCCAAGTTCGAGGAGGACGCCTTTCACGTCCTCGAGGGGGACCGTTTCCTGATCCCCACCGCCGAGGTACCTGTCACCAACCTCTACCGGGATGAGGTCCTAGCCAGCGACGAGCTGCCCATCCGACACGTGGCGTGGACTCCTTGCTGGCGGAGCGAGGCGGGAGCGCCCGGCAAGGACACCAAGGGGTATATCCGCATGCACCAGTTCTCCAAGGTGGAACTGGTCAAGTTCGTCCGTCCCGAATCATCTCTCGACGAGCTCGAGGGGCTGGTGGCCGACGCCGAATCGGTGCTGCAGACGCTGGGCCTGCACTACCGGGTGCGCTTGATGTGCGCCGGCGACATGGGCTTCGCCCAGTGGAAGAAGTACGACATCGACGCTTGGGCGCCCGGGATGAACCGTTTTCTCGAGGTCTCCTCCTGCTCCGCTTTCGGCGATTTTCAGGCTCGCCGGGCCAACCTCCGCTTTCGTGTCGGCCCGGGTAAGCCGGAATTTCTGCACACCCTCAACGGCAGCGCCTTGGCTCTCCCCCGGACCTTCGACTGCCTGCTCGAGACCTACCAGACGGCTACCGGCACGGTGGCGCTGCCCCACGTGCTGGCACCCTACCTGGGGGGGCAAGCAGAGATCACCTGAACGGGAGCCGGCGACAGCGCGCCCCTGGGTGCCCGGGGGACGGTCGCTGCGCTGGTGCTTCTGCTAACGTGACCGATCGTGGGTGTCGTGATCGCGCTGATCGTGATCGTCCTGCTGGCCCTGGTACTGAGTCGGTCGATGGTCCGAGTGGTGCAGCAGGGTCAGAAGGGCGTGGTCAAGCGACTGGGGCGCTTCCACGTCACCCACAACCCGGGGCTGGTGTTCATGCTGCCGATCCTGGACAGCATGATCCGGGTTGACATGCGCGAGGTACCCCGTCGTGGTGACAAGCAGGACGTGATCACCAAGGACAACGTGGCGGTGGGGGTGAGCGCCACCATCTTCCACCAGGTGATTGACGTCAACAAGGCGCTTTTCGAAGTCCAGGACTATCAGGTCGCCATCGACCAGATCAGCCGCACCGCGCTCCGCGCCGTCTTCGGGACGATGAGCCTGGATGAGGCTCTCTCGGAACGACAGCGCATCAACGCCGACCTGGCCGCCCACATCGCCGACGCCACCGAGAAGTGGGGAGTGCGAGTCAACCGCATCGAGGTTCTCGACATCATTCCGCCCACCAACATCCTGCGGGCGATGGAGGAGCAGAAGGAGGCAGACCAGCACAAGCGCTCGGTCATCCTCCAGTCCGAGGGGGACAAGCAGGCGGCCATCAACCAGGCCGAGGGCGAGGCCCAGGCCAACATCACCAGAGCCACCGCCCAGCGCCAGGCGACCATCCTCGCCGCCGAGGGCCGCAAACAGGCCCAGATCCTGGAGGCCGAAGGCAACCAGGAGGCGCAGAAACTGGATGCCCTCGGTGAGGCCTCGGCGATCGGCGCCGTGTTTGAGGCGATCCATCAGGGCAAGGCCACTCCCGAGGTGCTCGCCTTCTGGCAGCTGAAGAACTTGGCCACCCTGGCCGACAGCCCCAATTCCAAGCTGGTGGTGCCGACCGACTTCGCTGGCCTGATGGGCGCCGCCAAGGCGCTGGTGATGGCGACCGAGTCCGACACCAGCGCCTCTAACGGTGCCAAGGGTGCGCCGGAGCCGGCGTCCGCCTCTGGCTCAGCGCGAGCTCTGCCCAATGGGGGCAAGCGCACAAGCAGACCCTGAGTGGCCAGGGCAGCCCAGTCCGGCCCCGCGTTCAGGCGGCAGCCGTGATCAATGGGATCGAGGGGATGGTCGGCGAGGAGGCTGTCGTCTCAGTCGCGATTCCCGGAAGAATTCACTTGGGCGCGATCCGGGCGAGGGGTGAGGAGTGGCCCGCTCTCAGCGCGCTGGGCGACCCCATCGCCGTGGGAGTGATCGTGATCGTCCTGGACGTCCGAGACGGCCATCTGATCGTCAGTCCTAGTTCGTCCATCTGACCCCCCATCGCGAAGGTCTCGGCTCTCCCGACTTCCTGCTGCCAGCCGGTCAGCTGCCGCACTTGGTGGCGGCGACTACTTGGGTTGGAGTCAGCGGAAACTTCCAGCCGTAATACAGGGCTGCCAGCGAGTAGACGTAAATCAGCTGCGTGGTGGTCAGGCGATTGTCCACTTCGTCCCGACACAGATCGTCCTCCACTCGATCTAGGTTGGCCCGGCGCCCGGCACCGTCTACGTAGGAATAGGCCGTCCAGGCTTCGATATTTATGTCGCCGTCAGGGCAGGTGATGGGCGCAGGGGAGGTGGCCGAGTAAGACCCCAGCGAGCACTCGCCGACAACAGGGGGAACCTTCGCGGGAGCCAGGATGGGTCGACTGATGGGACCGCCCGTACGACGACTTCCACAGAGCCAGTGCCCCGATAGGAGGTCTCCCTGCGGGAGGCTCACCTCAAGTGATCCCCCGCGCCCGTTAGGGGCCACCGAGATGGTCCCGTCGCCGTCGCCCTCCAGTCCCTGGAGGCTGGCTACCGGCCCCAGGAAGTCGGTATGACTTGCAACGCCCAGTTCGGGCACCACCGGTCCGGTCTCGGTGACGCGGACGGTCGCGCTCGGTGCCGGTTGGTACTTGACCAAGGCATAGCGCTTGTCCCGATGCAGACCGCGCAACTGGACTACCGCCGTCTCCGGGCCGAACCTTCCCCGGACGGTCACGTCCCTCCCACCTGCTCGACACGTGGTGGTTACCGGCGGCCCAATCAGACCTTCGCCATACCAGAGATCTGATGTGAGCGAAACTGCCGTCACCTTCTGGCTTGTCGACGGCGCCGCGGTGGGAGTCTGACTGCACCCAACCAAGGCCATGCTCGAGAGCAGGGCAGCCATGATGGCCGGTCGATGTCTGAACGGCGCCGCACTCAGCTTGACCATGCATGGCCTCCGACCGTGACGGTACGCCTCGGCTCGCGGCAGGGCAACAGATCGGGCTGGAATTAGTGCCCGCTGTTGACAAGAGCCAGCTTCACTGGTACATTAGTCAAGTAATGAACCAACTAGCCTATCTCGACAACCCCTGGGGAGGGCCCCGTGCTCGATGACGGAGCTCCGATCTTCTCCCAGATCGCCGAGCGGCTCGCTGACGAGATTGCTGAAGGCACCCTGAAAGAGGACGACCAGGTGCCGTCGACCAACGAGTTGGCGGCTTACTACCGAGTCAACCCGGCCACCGCAGCCAAGGGCATCAGCGTGCTCGCCGACGACGGCTTGGTGGAGAAGCACCGGGGTATCGGAATGTTCGTGGTCAAGGGCGCCCGGGGGCGCCTACTCGACGCGCGACGCGCCCGCTTTGCTGAGCGCTACATCGAGCCTCTCGTGTTCGAGGCCAACCGGCTCGGAGTCGACACCGATGCACTGGTTGCACTGATCCGCGAGTCCAGTCAAGCCAAAGGAGAAATCAAGGTATGACACCGACGCTCTCGCTGACCGGCGTGACCCGCCGCTACCGCGATCAGCTCGCTCTCGACGACGTCAGTTTCGAAATCGAAGGCGCATCCATCATGGGGCTCCTAGGACGAAACGGCGCCGGCAAGACCACCCTGATGCGCATAATCGCCGCCCAGGAGTTCGCTTCAGCTGGCGGTGTCCGAGTTCTCGGCCAAAGCCCGTTGGAGAGCGAGGCCGTCTTGCAGCGGCTGGTGCTCGTCCGGGAGGACCAGCGCTTTCCCGCTCTGCGGGTACGGCACGTCTTGCAGGCCGCTTCGTGGTTCCACCCCAATTGGAGTGCCGAATTTGCGGCGGCGCTGTTGGTGGACTTCGACCTGCCCCTCAACCGGATGGTCAGTGGACTTTCCCGAGGAATGCACTCGGCACTGGGCATCGTGATCGGGCTAGCGTGTCGGGCTGAGGTAACCCTCTTCGACGAGCCCTACGCTGGCTTGGACGCGGTCGCCCGTCAGATTTTCTACGACCGGTTGCTCGCCGACTTCGCCGAGCATCCCCGCACAGTGATCGTCTCCACCCACCTGATCGACGAAGCCGCTGACCTGCTCGAGAGGGTGTTGGTGATCGATCGGGGAAGGATTGTGCTGGACGCGACCGCCGACGACCTCCGCGGGGCAGCGACCAGGGTCAGCGGCCCGGCGCCCGCAGTGGACGAGTTCGTCGCCGGTCGGAAGATCTGGGATCGTCGCAGTGCCGGGTCCCAGGCGTCAGTGGTTGTCGCGGGAGCCCTGGTCGATGACGACCGGGCCAAGGCCCGACAACTGAATCTCACCCTGGCGTCGATGTCGCTGCAGCAACTGGTCGCGCATGCCCCCGGCCAGGCCACCGAAGCCCTGAAGGAGGATGCCAGACCGTGAACACCTGGATCAAAGTTGCCCGCTACCACCTGCTGGATCCGCTCGCCTACTTGGTGGGCCCGTGGGCCGTCCTGGCAGTCGTCTTCCTGATCAACGTGGTCATCACGGTGGCGCAAGGGGGCCCGAATCCCACCAAGTCGCTGGCGGTCATGTACTTGTACTTCTTCGCCTTGGGGATCCTGAGCATCGGCCGCGCGCTTCCCTTTGGCCTCGCCCTGGGCGTGAGCCGGCGATCCTACTACACCGGCACGGCGTTGCTAGTCGTCGGCCTCGCTGCCGTCGACGGGTTGGCGCTGACAGTACTACAGGCGGTGGAGCGGGCCAGCGGCGGTTGGGGGATGCAGCTGCACTTCTTCCAGATCTCATCCATCCTCTCCGGGCCCTGGTACCTCACCTGGCTGACCTCATCGGTAGCCCTGGCCGCGGTCTACGTTTATGGCACGTGCTACGGGCTCATCCGTCGGCGGTGGAGGCGCTACGGCCTGCTCTACTTCATCCTCATCCAGATTGCCCTGATTCGTGGCGGGATCGCGCTCGGCTCAGGGTCGCACGCCTGGACCGCCTTCGGACACTTCTTCGGCACCCTAACGGCGGTCGAGATGACGGGAATGCTCGCTGCGATGCTGGGAATCCTGCTGCTTACCGGATTCTCTTTGATCCGCCGGGTGAGCGTATGAGCGCGGCGAGACGGGTCGCTTTGGCACAGGCTGTTGGTTGCCAGTGCCGGTCACAGTCGCCCGGGGGTGGTGGGAAATATGAGCGAAGCAGAACTAATTGCTGGGGAACTGACGGTCATCGAAACGGGATGAGCGCCGCCCACGGCAGCCCTCGCGGAGGCATCAGGAGATGACAATCGTAGCTAGCCCCAGTCCAACTCCCAACACATCGCTGCGGGCGGCCGCGCGCGCGGTTCACCTGGTCAAGAAATACGGAAGGGGCGATGCCGCCGTGGTAGCGCTGGCTGGCGTGGACGTCGAGTTTGCCAGCGAGGGTTTCACGGCTGTCATGGGCCCCTCGGGTTCGGGCAAGTCCACCCTCATGCACTGCATGGCGGGGCTCGAAGCTCCCACTTCGGGGCAAGCCTTTGTCGGCGAGCAGGATGTCGCCCACCTTGACGACTCTGGCCTGACCCAATTGCGCCGCGACCGTATTGGCTTCATCTTCCAATCCTTCAACCTGGTGCCCACGCTGACGGCACGGGAAAACATCACCCTTCCGGTGGACCTCGCCGGCGGCAAGGTAGATCCGGCCTGGTTCGACGAGTTGGTTGACCATCTTGGGATTGGTGATCGCCTCTCGCACCGGCCCCTGGAGATGTCCGGTGGTCAGCAGCAGCGCACCGCCTGTGCCCGGGCCCTGGTCAGCCGACCGGACCTGGTCTTCGCCGATGAGCCGACCGGCAACCTCGACTCCAGCGCCTCCGCAGAGATGCTGGCTTTCCTGCGTCAGTCCGTCAGGGAATTGGGCCAGTCGATCGTCATGGTCACCCACGATGCGCAGGCCGCCGCCTACGCCGATCGGGTGGTGTTCCTAGCTGACGGGAGGGTGGTTGGCGAACTTATCGCGCCGACCGCTGACGCCGTGCTGGAACAAATGAAACTGCTGAGGACCTGACGTGTGGAATGTCACCATCAAGGGACTTCTCGCGCGCAAGCTGCGCCTTTTCCTGACCGCCCTTTCCATCATTCTCGGGGTTACCTTCGTGACCGGAACGCTGATCCTCACCGACACTCTAAACAACACCATCTCCTCGCTCTACGGGAACATCTACCAGCACATCGACTTCGAGGTCCAGGCCCCGGGCATACTCAACATCCCGGAATCGATCCTCGGCAAAGTTCGCGCCGTGCCTGGAGTTGCGCACGCCGAGGGGTCAGTCTCCGGTTACGCCCAGTTCGTGGCCCCTGACGGTACCGCGGTCAACACCGGAATCGAGCCCGCCACGGGGATCTCCTTCGATCCCAACCGGAAGCTTTCTCCCTTCCGTCTCGTCCAAGGCAGCGCGCCCACAACTGCCCATGACGTGGTCATGGACCAAGTCACCGCACAGAAGTACCACTTCACCGTGGGCGACCACGTGAAGATCCTCCTGCCTGGGGTGCCGCAGTGG
Organism: Candidatus Dormiibacterota bacterium; assembly: GCA_049790415.1. GTDB lineage: Bacteria > Chloroflexota > Dormibacteria > Aeolococcales > Bog-877 > Bog-877. The sequence goes on from JBAQYY010000150.1 coordinate 11,805, forward strand.
TTCACGGTCACGGGAATCGCCAGCTTCACCGGCGCTGGCAACCTGTCTGGCGCGACCTTCGCTGGGTTCGCTCTGCCGACAGCGCAGAAGTTGTTCGGTGCGCCAAATCAGCTGTATACCATCGACATCCTGACCAAGCCCGGCGCGGACAAAGCTGACGTGCGGCACGGTATCGCCAAATTCCTTCCCTCCGGTTTGCAGGTGGTGACCGGCAGGACAGTGGCCCATCAGCAGACCAGCACTACCGACCAGTCCATTTCGCCGTTGTCGACGGCGTTGTTGGTCTTCGCCTTGATCGCTCTCTTCGTCGGGGGCTTCACCATTTTCAACACCTTCTCGATCACGGTCGGCCAACGCACCCGGGAGCTGGCGCTGCTGCGGATCGTGGGCGCGAGTCGGCGCCAGATATTTCGTTCCGTTCTCCTCGAGGCGCTCATGCTGGGCTTGGCCGCATCCCTTATTGGTATCGGCCTGGGCGTCCTCACCGCCAGGGGCCTAGAGGCGCTACTTGGCGCCTTCGGTATCTCCTTGCCTTCGGGGGCGCTGGTCTTCGAACTCCACACCGTGCTGGCAGCACTGCTAGTCGGCGTGGGAGTGACAGTGGTTTCAGCCATGAGCCCCGCCTGGCGAGCAGTGCGGATCCCGCCGGTGTCGGCGATCATCGCCCAGTCCACCGAACAGGAGCCTTCGTCACGCCGCCGCTTCCTTCTCGGTGGAGTCCTAGCCCTAATCGCCATCGTCTTGCTTGGCGTCGGCCTCGCCGGGCCCGCCCTTGCCCTGGTTGGACTTGGGGCTGCGGGAATCTTCATCGCAACTGGAATGCTGGCGCCGACCGTGGCCGCGCCCATGGCAGGCGCTATCGGGCGCCCGCTTGCCCGCCTTCTGGGGATCTCCGGTCGCCTCGGCCGAGAGAACGCCAAGCGCAGCCCCCGGCGGACCGCACAGAGCGCGGCCGCTCTGATGGTCGGACTCGCGGTCGTGTCCGCCGTCGCCGTGGTGGGAGCGTCCTTGGCTCAGGCCTCCACCAGCAGCGTTGACAACGCCATCAGCGCCAACCTTCTCGTCACCAGTTCGAGCGGCACGTTCAGCAACTCGGTGCCACGGAGTGTGTCCCGCCTGCCCGGGGTGGGCACCACCTGCACTGTCTACGGCGCCGAATTCGAAGTTCGCGGTGTGGTGGCCGCCTTGAAGGGCGTCTGCACCGATCATCTCGCTGACTCCGTCATCCTCCGGATGGAGGCGGGGACCGCCCTGCCAGCGCTGAAGCAAGGACGACTCCTGATCGACGCGACGACGGCGCACGCCAAGCACCTGTCAGTGGGCTCACCGCTGACCGTGGCGTTCCCCCAGAGTGGGGACTTCACCATGCACGTGGGAGGCATCTTCCAGCCCAACGCTTTGATCGGCAACTATCTGGTGAGCAGCACATTCTTCCGTGCCCACTTCACGGGCCAGTTGCCGGGGGGCGTCCTCGTCCAAGCCCGCCCCGGGGCGACCCACCTTGAGCGAATCGTCAACCGAGCGCTCAAGAGTTACCCGAACCTGACTATCCAGACGCGAGCCCAGTTTGAGGCGTCGGAGACAGCGGCGATCAACTCGGTGTTGGGCCTGGTCTACGCGTTGCTCGCCCTGGCTGTGCTCATCGCTCTTATCGGCGTCGTCAACTCCCTCCTCCTGTCGGTGCTCGAGCGAACTCGCGAAATTGGACTTCTCCGAGCCGTGGGCATGCAGCGGCGCCAGATCCGCGTCATGATTCGCACCGAGGCGGTAATTCTCTCGCTCTTTGGAGCGGCCACTGGACTCGTCGTTGGGGCCGGGCTCGGCGCTGCCCTCGCCTACTCGCTCAAGCAGCAGGGCATCACAACAGTTGTGGTTCCCTTCGGCAGTCTGGTCGTGTTTCTGGTGATCGCTGCCCTCTTGGGACTAGCCGCGGCGAGTTGGCCGGCCCGGCGGGCGGCCAACCTCGATGTCCTGGCGGCAATTGCCACTGACTGATCTACTCCGTTCGTACTGCCCGTTGGGTAGCCATCCGCTGCACCAGGTACTCGTGAAGCCTCGTGGCCACGACGGGGTACGAAGCTCACCGTGCCCCCGCCTCGCCGCATCGACTCCGGCAGATACTGGCGGCATGGCTCGTCCGGTTCCTCGCGATGCACGCTCCCGACCGTGGCCGCGATGAGCGGTCGTCCTGGATTCGATTCGCCGGCCCATGGGTTCTGCGACGATGAGGAGACTCGAAGGTTGCTCCGCTCCCCGCCACCGAGACAGGCGCTGGACTGGGCGGGAACTGCGCTCGGTGGGACGGTCACCGCGGCCCAGGCGCTCCAGGGCGGAATGTCGTCTGCGGTCCACGCCCTGACCCTACGTCTTCCCAATGACCGGACCGAACGGGTCGTGCTCCGCCGCTACGTGCGACCCGAGGTCAACGAGGAGGAGCCCTACATCGCCGAGCGCGAGGCACGGGTTCTCCGCTTCGTCGAGTCGGCCGAAGTGCCCACCCCGCTACTTCTGGCGACCGATCCCACCGGAGCTGAGGCAGGGGTGCCGTCTGTGTTGATGTCCCGTCTTCCTGGTCGGGTCGATTGGTCGCCGTCGGACATGGAACGGTGGCTCCGCCGGCTTGCAGCTCTCCTTCCGCGCATTCATGCCACCCCCGTGCCTCGAAGCGGCATCATTCGTCCGTTCTCGCCCGAAGTATCGGCGAGCTCCGAACCACCTTCCTGGGCGAGGTGGCCGACGATCTGGGAACAAGCCTTCGAGATCTACCACGGGCCAGCTCCGGACTACGCCGCGGTGTTTATCCAACGCGACTTCCATCCGGGAAACGTCCTGTGGCTACGAGGGACCGTCACCGGGGTCGTGGACTGGCAGGCGGCGAGCATCGGCCCTGTGTGGGCGGATGTCGCCCACTGCCGCGTCAATCTCTTCCGATACGGGCTCGAGGTGGCAGATCGATTCACCGAACTGTGGGAGAAGCTGTCGGGCTGCAGCTATCACCCGTGGGCCGAGGTCGTCGGAATCGTCGGATTCCTCGACGGACTGGGCAACGCCTCTCAGTCGGACGGCGCGGTCATGGAGGAGGCATTGGCCCGAGCCGTTGCCGAGATGGGAAGCGCTTCTTGACTCTGTACTTAGGTACAGGGTTTATCATCCGTTCATGCGCAGCTCTGAGGTCGCCGAGAAGGCTGGAGTCAACGTCCAGACGCTTCGGTACTACGAACGACGGGGCATCCTTCCCGAGCCCGAACGTCTGGAATCCGGGTATCGAGCCTATGGAACGGATGCCGTACGCATCGTTCGCTTCGTGCGTCGGGCTCAGCAACTCGGGTTCAGCCTGGAGGAGATTGACTCCTTGCTCGACCTCGCCAACGGTGGCCCACGCAACTGCGACGCCGCCAGGCGAATGGCGCAGGAGAAGATCGCTCAGCTCGACGACAAGATTGCCAGCCTGGGCTCAATGCGCGAATCACTCACGAGGCTCGTCCAAACGTGCGACCTCTCGCGGGCCCGCCGCGACTGTCCCCTGATCAGCGCCATGGATGCGGACCCTGAACAAAGGGGTCTACGCGATGGCTGACGGCTCCGGTTGCGCCGAGATGGGGAGCCTGCGAGGACGGGGGACGGCACCTACTCACCCAGGTGAGGCGATGACCCGCGCCCACGCGATCGTTGCGGACGACGGTAATCCGGATCACGCCCGACCCTCCATCACCGTTCAACTACTGCATGTTCCCGCCTGCCCGCGGGTCGATACGGTCCGAGACATGCTCCGAAAGAGCCTCGCTACGACAGACCCAGGAATCACCTTCGAGGACCTCGAAGGACCGCATCCATCACCCACTTTGCTGATCGACGGTGTCGACGTGACCGGTCACGAACCGGCACGCGGACCCTCATGCCGCCTCGATCTCCCGACCGAAGACGACATCATCGCCGCCCTTTGTGCCGGCGCCGTTCCGGAAGAGGCAGCATGAGCGACCTCCCCGTCCGACGCCCCGATGGTTGGCTTAGCGCCTGCTGCGACGCCGTCATGTGCTCGCCGCCCGCGCTGGTCAGCGAATCGCGAACAACGGAGATCGTGGATCGCATTCTGCCGAAGGGCGCGTGGCGGTGCGTCTTCTTCGTTGCCGTAGCCATGGGGGTCGGTGGTCCAAACCTGCTGGTCGGAGCCGTCACCACGCTCGCTGCAAGCACCTACTGCATCTTGAACTTCTGGCGCTGCCGAGAGGCTCACTGCATCGTTAGCGGCATCGGATGGGCTGCGCTCGCTACCTTTGAGTTCGTTGAAGTCGGGTATGGGCGCAGCCTGATCCGGGGGAGCGAGTCCCTGGCATTTCTTGTCATTCTCGGCCTGGCGATCTCCTTCGAAGTGTTCTGGCACGTGCGGCACGGAACCAATGCCGTGAGTTTGTCGGTGTCCCCGCGCCGCCGCTAAACGACAGATCGACCTCTTCCCCCAGATCACCGGATCCACCTACAGCGCAGTAGCCCGGTCGTTATCATGACGTACTCGAGTCCAACCAAGGCGGCGTGTTGTGCGATGACCGAGCTTGAACCAGGGGCGCCGTCGGCTCAGACTCCATGCCGATGCCTCAAGTTCGCGACGAGCAGGACTTCTACCTGGCGCCGGTAAGCCAGGTGTGGCCCCTGCGTGGCGAGCTAGGAGGCCCGCCATGGCTAAGTTGCTGGGCCAGCGAGTGCCTTCTAAGGTAGTGGCTGAAGTCCTTGGACGTGCCGCGGTAGCGATCACCCTGGATCGCTACTCTCACGGGCGATGGCGATGTACCCGGAAGCTGTGGACGCCCTCGAAGGGGCCCTGCGGTAGCCTGTCCCTTTCCCAGTTGGCTCAACGGTTGAATTACAACTTGGAGACTCTGAGAAGTAACAGGTCACATTTGATCTCATATGCCGATGTGGAGGGATGGCAGAGCGGTTGATTGCGGCGGTCTTGAAAACCGCTGAGGCGGCAACGCTTCCGGGGGTTCGAATCCCTCTCCCTCCGCCACTTCTGATCTCAGACCGGCTGACCGGGTTCACTGCGGAGCTTGCATTTTACCTCTCGGTGGTGCACTCTTGGTGCCAATGGCCCCGGAAATGACCGGACAGGATCGGAAATCTAGCTGACACCGGGAGGCGGCGATGCCCAGGCAGCGCAAGAAGACATCGGAGCGCAAGCGTATCCGAGGCGAGGGGACACGCTGGCAGATCAGCGAGAACCGCTGGCGCGGCCAACTCCCCCGGAGGCGCGATCCCATCACAGGAAAAACGATCCGCCCCAGCGTCGAAGCCGCAACTGAGTTGGAGGTAATCGACAAACTCAACCAGAAGCGAGGGGAGCTGAGTGGCAGGATGGTTTCGGTCACCTCGCGGTCATCTCTCAGCTCCTACCTGCTGAGCTGGCTGGAGGTGAAGCGGCTCGCGGTTCGGCCCCGTACGGGACAGCGCTACGGCGAAAACTTAGTTCCGATCATGGAGGTGATCGGGCATATCCGGTTAGAGGAGTTGACCGCTCCTGATGTCAACCGCTGCTTGGCTGAGCTGAGCCGTCGTCGAGGGCCGGACGGTCAGCTTCGGTGGAAGCCTCCAACCATCAACCGAATGAGAGAGGTGCTCCGCAACGCTCTGAATGATGCGATTGGCGATCGCGAGCTGAGCTACAACGCTGCGGACTTCGCCACCCCGCACAAGATCGTGGAGCACCATCCCGTGGTCATCGGCGATGCCGAGACTATGGCCCAATTCCTGGCGGTCGCCGAGGGCTCGGAGTTCCAGATCACAGCCAGACCCCACATCGTGGCGCTGCTCACCGGCCTGCGCGTCGGCGAGATCTGCGGCTTGAGGTGGGCCGACGTGAGAGGCTCGACCATCACCGTCAACCGCCAGATTCAGCGCATCCGCAAGAGCATTGTTGAGACGCTGCCTCCCTCCTACGAACGCTGGGGCGGGCTGGTGGCGATGGAGCCGAAGACAGAGAAGTCGCAACGCTCGATCGATGTGCCCGGCAAGGTCGTTGAGATCCTTGAAGCGCAGCGGCAGACTCAGGAGATTTGGCGCACCGCCAACAGCTCGCGGTGGGAAGAGAATGACCTCATCTTCAC
>JBAQYY010000151.1:0-12917 GCA_049790415.1 Candidatus Dormiibacterota bacterium
TTCGCCAGCTGGTTCCGGTGCCCCCGGCCGACGAGGACGAGGGTCCGCAGACCCAGGGTGACTACATCTACGAGCCGGGGGCCAGGGAGGTTCTCGACCGCTTCATGCCCGACTACCTGCTCAGCCAGGTCTACCAGGCAGTTCTCGAGAATCAGGCCAGCGAGCACAGCGCCCGCATGGTCGCCATGCGCAACGCGACGATCAAGGCGGGAGACGTCATCCGGGAGCTCTCCCTAACCGCCAACAAGCTGCGGCAGGCCAATGTGACCCGGGAACTCATGGAAATTATCGGCGGCGCCGAGGCCCTCAACGCGGCCCGACGCTGAGGAGGAAGTGATGGCAAAGGCCAAGGTCAAGGCGGCGGACAAGACGGTGAAGGAGGAGCTTCCTACCGGCACCGTGCTGCAGGTGATCGGTGCGGTTGTGGACGTGGCCTTCGAAGCTGGCCAGCTGCCGCTGATCAACGACGCCTTGGAAGTCCGCCGCCAGGGTCCCCGCTTGGTCCTGGAGGTCCAGCAGCACCTGGGCAATGACGTGACTCGGTGCATCGCCATGGCCTCCACCGATGGGCTCCGCCGAGGCGATCCGGTGGTTGCCACCGGTGGGCCTATCGAGGTACCCGTCGGCAAGGAGGTCCTGGGCCGGATGTTCAACGTGATCGGAGAGCCCATCGACGGCGGCGGCCCGGTCAAGGGCAAGGAGCGGCTGCCCATCCACCGTGATCCGCCATCGGTCGCCGACCAGGAAACCTCAACCGAGATCCTGGAGACCGGACTCAAGGTGATCGACCTCATCTGCACCTTCGCCAAGGGCTCCAAGATCGGCCTCTTCGGAGGCGCCGGAGTGGGCAAGACGGTCATCGTGATGGAGCTCATCCGCAACATCGCCAAGGAGCACGCCGGCTTCTCCGTCTTCGCCGGGGTGGGGGAGCGGACCCGAGAGGGCAACGCCCTCTTCCGCGAGATGCACGAGTCCGGGGTCATCGACCAGACCGCCCTGGTCTTTGGCCAGATGAACGAGCCGCCGGGGGCCAGAGCCAGAATCGCTTTGACCGGGGTCACCATGGCCGAGCAGTTCCGCGACGCCGAGGGAGCTGACGTGCTCCTCTTCATCGACAACGTCTTCCGCTACATGCTCGCCGGCAGCGAGGTCTCCGCCCTCTTGGGTCGGATGCCCTCCGCCGTCGGCTACCAGCCCACCCTGGCGACCGAGATGGGCGACCTGCAGGAGCGGATCACCTCGACCCACCGGGGCTCGATCACCTCGGTGCAGGCGGTCTTCGTTCCCGCCGACGACTACACCGATCCCGCCATCCAGACCACCTTCGCCCACCTCGGCGCGACCGTCTCCCTGAGCCGTCAGATCGCCGAGCTGGGGCTCTTCCCGGCGGTCGATCCGCTTGACTCCTTCAGCCGGATCCTGGATCCCAATGTGGTCGGGGCGGAGCACCATGAGGTGGCCCTGGGCGTGCAGAGGGTGCTGCAGCGTTACAAGGACCTCGAGGACATCATCGCCATTCTCGGTATGGAGGAGCTTTCCGACGAGGACCGCCAGACCGTGGATCGGGCCCGTCGGGTGCGCCAGTTCCTGGCCCAGCCCATGTTCGTCGCTGAGCAGTTCACCGGCTTGCCCGGCAAGTACGTGCCGATCAAAGAGACCGTCCGGGGCTTCAAGGAGATTCTGGAAGGCAAGCTCGACCACCTACCCGAGCAGGCCTTCCGGATGGTGGGCACGATTGACGAGGCGATCGAGAACGGCCAGAAGCTGAACCGCGGCGCCGAACCTGAGGAGAAGGGGGAGACCCCGGCCGTGGCTGGCGAAGCAGCCGTTCTGGCGGCGGTCGCAGGAGCCCCTTCCGAAGAGGAGGTTACGGCCGAGGCGGAGTCGACTCCGCCGACCAAGCGGGCGACGACCCGGTCGCGAGCCAAGGCTCCGGCCAAGCCAGCGGCTCCGCGCTCCAAGGCCAAGCCCAAGACCAAGGCGCGCTGAATTGGCGGTTTCCACTCGGCTCCTGGCAGCCACCCAGCCGCTCTTCGAGGGCGAATGTGACTTCATCGTGGCTCGCGGAGCCGATGGCGAGCTTGGGGTGCTGCCCGAGCACGCGCCATTGCTCACCTGGCTCAAGCCGGGAGAGCTGATGCTACGCCAGGGCAAGGACGAGCACTTCTTCTTCCTGGAGGGGGCATATCTCGAGGTGCTGCCCAAGCGTGTCTCGATCCTGGCTGATCGGGCGGTCCCAGCCAGCGCTCTCGATGCCGCAGCTGCCGAGGAGGAGAGGCGGGTGGCCCAGGAGGCGCTCAGCCGGGTCGGCTCGCCAGAGTCACACGATCTAATGAGGTTGGAGCAGGACCTGGAAGTCGCCGAGTTCCGGCTCCAGGCGGCGGAACGCGCCCGCCGTCGCCGGCGGGACTGAAGCCCTTCGCGGGCCGCCCGTAACGACCCCGTCTCGCTCGGGCGAGGGCGCGAACCGGCCATATACTCGGCCCGTGCCAGGGGCCGGTGTCTCGTCCACTTCCCTTCCTCCCGGTCCTCTCATCGAGGGCTCTGCGCGGCTCGAACTACTGGGTATTCCAGTTGATCGCTGCACTTTGGCGGGAGCGCTCGATCGCTGCGAGCGGGCGGTCACCGAAGGCGGTCGACCGCTGCAGGTGGTCACCCTCAATCCGGAGATGATCATGCAGGCGCGTCGGCAACCGGAGCTGGCCCAGGCGATTCGGCAGGCCGGGCTCGTCCTTCCCGACGGCGCCGGCGTGATCTGGGGGGCTCGCCGACTTGGCGCAGCGCTGCCGGACCGGATCGCCGGCGCCGATTTCCTGGAGCTCCTGGCCGACATGGCGGCCCAGCGGAACTGGTCCCTGTTTCTCCTTGGCGCCGCTCCCGGGGTCGCCGAGGCGGCTGGGCAAAGGTTGCAAGGCGAGCACTCCGGGCTGCGCATCGCCGGGACCTGGGCCGGTTCGCCCGAGGGCAGCGAGGCGGCCGCGATTTGCGCCCGAGTCCGCGAATCGGGCGCGACTTTGCTGGCGGTCGCCTTCGGCGTCCCCGAGCAGGACCTCTGGATCTCCCACCACCTGGATGCCAGTGGTGCCCGGATAGGGATTGGGGTGGGGGGCACCCTTGATTACCTGGCCGGTAGGGTGCCTCGGGCACCGATCATGCTCCGCCGGATGGGGTTGGAATGGACCTTTCGGCTGGTCCGCCAGCCTTGGCGGCTACCGCGAATGCTGCGCGGTGGGCGCTTCTTCTGGGCAATCTGGAGAGACGCTTCCCGGGCGCGGCAGCGATGACTTCTCCATCAATCGAACTGAGCTTGGTTCTGCCCGCCTACAACGAGGTGAACCGCCTACCTCCCTCACTGGCACTGATTCGAGCCCACCTGGACGCCGCCGGCAGACCATATGAGGTGCTGGTGGTCGACGACGGCAGCCGCGACGGCACCCGCCAGATCGTGGAGCGGGCCCAGGCCAGCTGGCCCGAGATGCAGCTGATCGTGTTCGAGAACAACCAGGGCAAGGGGGCCGCGGTGCGGGCGGGAATGTTGCGAGCCCAGGGAGGGCTGCGCTTGTTCAGCGACGCCGACCTCTCGACGCCGATCTCCGAGAGTTCCAAGCTGGAGCAGGCGATAGCACTCGGGGCTGGGGTGGCCATTGGGTCACGGGCCATGCCCGGATCCCAGGTCGAGCTGCACCAACCTCTCTATCGCGAGCTGATGGGCAAGACCTACAACCAGGCGCTCCGGCTGATGGTCCTCCCCGGCCTGCACGACACCCAATGCGGCTTCAAGATGTTCACTGCGGCCGCCGCAGTCAGCTGCTTCACCCCGCTGCTGACACCAGGCTTTGGCTTCGATGCCGAGGTTCTGCTGCGCGCCCGCCTGCAGCGGATCCCCATCGCCGAGATCCCCATCGTCTGGCGCAACGCTGCCGGAACCAGGGTGAGTTCATTTAGCGATGGGGGCCGGATGCTGGCTGATCTGATTGGTCTGCGCCGCCGTGTCGGCGCCGATCAAGGGGGCCTGCCCGACCGGTGAAGCGAGACGTAGCCAACCAGCGGCTTGGGCAGGCACACCTCTCGCTCGAGGAATTCGTCACCAGGGGAAGACAGGTCCTGCGGGCAACGGCGACCCCTACTTGGTGGTGGGCGGCGGCGATAGGACTGGTTGGTGGCGGGGCGGCCGCCGGCCTGCACGCGCCCACCGCGGGTGCCTGGTTCTGGCATCTGGCCAACGGTGAGCTGATCCATGCCAGAGGACTGGGTGGGTCGGCGACCTTTCTGGCCCCAGGGGGGGCCGCGTTGGATATGCGCTCCTGGGCCGCTGACTTGGGCCTGTACTTCATCTATTCGCGCTCGGGGCTGGCTGGTCTGCAGGTGCTGGGCGCGGTCGGTGGGGCGGCTACGGGAGCTGTGCTATTCCTCGCCGCCCGCCAGCGCGGCCGGAGCCATCCGCTGGTACTGGTGCTGGTGGGGGGACTGGGACTGCTCGCGCTGGCCTCGGTCCTGACCGACCTCTCGGCCGAGTTGCTGGCGCTCCTGGCGGGCGCCCTTCTACTTGCTCTGGCAACGACTCGGGAGCACCCCCGTCGGGGCGGTGCGGCGCTGGTGCTGCTGATCGTCCTTTGGGCCAACATCCAATCCGACGCCATGGTCGCGGTGTTGGTGATCTGGGGCTGGCTGATCCTCGCCCACTGGGAGGGTCGGGGGTCGGATCGCCTAGCGGCCCCGAGCTGGTGGTTTCTACCTCTCACCGCTGCCGCCGTCCTCCTCAGCCCGCGTGGTCTGGGGGCGGTGACCGAGCTACCCCTCAGTCTGGGAATGTCCGGTGAGCACCCGCTGCTGCTGGCTTGGTCGAGCATCGACTTCCACCCTTGGAGCGCACGTATCTCCGAGTTGATGGGACTGGTCCTTCTTTTCTCCTACTGGCTGGCCGCCCGACGCTTACGCCGCGCCGACGCATTCCTGGGCCTGATCACCGCGGCCATGGCCTTGCTCTGGACCAACTACCTGCCCTGGTTTCTGGTCGTGGCTGCGGTCCAGAGTTGCTGGTGCCTATCCCAGGTCTGCTCGTCCCAAGCACGAGTGCCGGCGGCCAAAGCAGCAGTAGGCGGCGACAGCCCAGCCTCGCTTCGAGGGGGAGGTGCGGCCGCTGCGATTCCGGTTCTGATCGTGGCGGCCCTGCTCGGCGGGTCCGCTCTGGGAGTGGCCCGCGATGGGGGAGCCGAGGGCCAGGCGAGAGTTCAGCTTCCCGTCCAGGCAGCGGGCTGGCTCTCCGACCATCCCGTCCCCGGCGCCTGGTTCACGACCGATCTCTTCGGTGACTACCTGAGCACTCGCTTCCCCGACGGCCATCACGTCTTGTGCGAGGACGACCCCCTGCCTCTGGCCGGAGCTGGCCTCCAAGCGTGCCAGGCTCTGACCGTCCTCAACTCGGGCGCGCTGGCCATCCTGAGCTCAAACCAAGTCCGGCTGGCGGTGCTGCCGCGAGCGGCTCCTCAGGTCTCCTTCTTGCTGGCCGAGCGCTGGCGGATTCGCTATCGTGACTCCACCACGGTCGTCCTCGCGCCCAGGAATCCTTAAGCCATCTCGGTTACGATCCGGGCCAGGCAGCCCGTCTAAGCAGGAGCGCATGTCCAAGAAATCGATGGCCGCCCGGCGCCAGATGCGCGACGCGGCTCTGGAGAGCCGAGCCGGCGGGTCTCGGCAGCAGGCCCGGAACCGCCCTCGCGGCCGTAACTACCGCCGCAACGAGGCCCGACGTCCCTGGGGGCTCATTTCGGCCGTGATCGGCGTGGTCGTTGTCTTCGTGATCGTGGTGGTAGCGCTGGAGATCTCACTCACCGGTAACCTCAAGCAGGACACCCGGGTGCTGCCCGCCTCCGCCTCCCTGATCAAGTCCCTGAGCACCATTCCCGTGTCCACCCTGGAGAAGGTGGGGGCGGGCAACATCTCCAATCCTCCCCTCAACATCCCCGCCTCGTACAAGGCGGTAGTCCTGACTTCCAAGGGGTTGCCGGAGGTCGCCTACGTGGGCGCCGAGTTCTGCCCCTACTGCGCCCTGGAGCGCTGGTCATTGATCGTGGGACTGAGTCGCTTTGGCAGCTGGTCGAACATGCACACGATCCGTTCCTCGGTCTACGACAATCCCTCTAACCTGCCCACCTTCACCATGGCCTACGGCGCCAAGTTCACCAGCCCCTATCTGGTTTTCTATGGGCGCGAGTACCAGAGCAATGTCTCGGAACACCACGATGGTGCCCCCTATAAGAGCTTTCAGACGAACCTGACACCGGACATCTTCACTGCCTTCACCAAGATTGACGGCACCGACTATCCCTTTGTCGACTGGGGCGGCAAGATGGCCCAGGTGGGCAGCGAGGCGACGATCCCCAGCGTGGACGCCCTGCAGGGTCTGAGCTGGAGTCAGGTGCTCACCCAACTGCGCAACCCCAAGTCGACGATCGCCCAGGAGATCCTCGGCGGCGCCAATTACGTAACCGCCGCTACCTGCATCCAGACGAGCCAGAAGCCGGGAGCGGTCTGCAGTAGCTCGATGATCAAGGGACTGGAGACCTCGCTGGAAGCCAGTCAGTGAGTAAGGCCCGGGGCCGTCGCCGGATGGCTCCGGCGACCTCCGGTCCGGATCAGGTCGATCAGGGCGGATCGAGCTCCGGCGAGGTGGGTACGAACTCTGTCCAGTGGAGTGCCTGGCTCCTCACCGTCCTGGCGGTCATCGGGATCGGCTTGGCCGGTTACCTGACCTCCGTGCACTACGCACACACGCCTTTGGTCTGCAGCGACCAGGGCGTGGTCGACTGCCAGAAGGTGCTCAGCAGCATCTACTCGGTCATCCCGGGCACCTCGGTTCCGATCACCGTGCCAGGGACGGGCTTTTTCTTGATCAGCCTGGTTCTGGCGCTGGCCCAACTGCGGCGGCCGGCCAACTACCGGCTCCGACAAGCCCATGCCGCCTGGGGGGGACTGGGAGTACTCACCGCCTTCTACCTGGTCTTCGCCGAGCTGGTGGAGTTGCGCACCATCTGCCTCTGGTGCACCAGCGTCCACATCGCCCTCCTGCTCACTTTCCTGGTCGCCCTCTGGCGCCTCTATCCCAAGCCGCGCTCGGCCTAGGGCAGCGCTCGAGCCTGGCTGGCGCACGCGGCAAGACCGCGCTGGCGCCAGGTGGCGGCAGTCGGATTGGCGGGCAGCCGAAGCGTGGCAACCAAGGTGGTGCGCTCAAATGCCTCGACCCGGCGGTCCCGGTAGACGAGCGTCCAGGCAGGTTCCTCCTGGAGGACGTCAGGAAAGGCGGAGCCGCGCTCAAAGACAACCAGCTGGGATGGACTGGAGTCGAGGCTGGATAGCCAGTGAGGGCTGAGATCGATGATGGCGGCGTAGCGATCGAGTAGGGGAGCGCCCATCAGTGCCGCATCGCCAAAGATGAAGACCTTGTCCTGGGGCAGCATGTAGGCCAGGAATCCCCCGTCGCTGTACAGGTTGAAAATACGCAGATCGTTAGGCGCTTGGGCGAGCCAGCGCGCCGCACATACCGGTTCGTTGTCGATGTATGTCGGCGAGTTCAGCCCTGGACTACCGCCGGCGTAGACCTGAATCGTCAGGATGGCGAGCAAGAGGGCCAACTCCAAGAGTTCAGCGAAGACGACGATGGCCGGTTGGCGCAGGCGTACCCGAAAGCGCCAGTGTTGGGCGATCTGCAGCCGAGCCTTCTCCGCCAGATGGATCCAGACCGGGGCCCCGGCAGCCACCAGAAAAACGCTGTTGCGCACCGACTGCAGGGTGAGGAAGAGGCTGAGCACAAGGACCACCGCGTCCCGAAGGCTTATCGAGCGATAACGGACTAGCAGGATGGCCAGGCTGAGGATGAAGGCGAGCAGTGGCAGCAGTATTTGTATGTGGAAATCGGGACTGTGCCACTCCACGATTAGCGCTTGCTGGGCGCTGTTGAACTGGGTTTCGAACGGATAGGCTACGATCGCCGGCCCGTTGGGGTTGAGCAAACAGGCCGCGATCGAGCACCCGCTGGCCAAGGCGAGGTGGACCACCCGCCGTCCCTGGTCCGGAGTGACTTTGCCTGCTGCCAGGAGCGATCCTTCGACGACCACGATAGCCAGCAGGTAGATGAGACCGAGGATGAATCCGGCGTGGAGGTTTGACCAGACCAAGAAGAGTGGAGGCAGCCACCAAGCGGCGTAACCTCCGCGCCGCAGCTGGCGATCCACGAGGAGTAGGACCAAGGCGGTCAGGGCATAGGACTCCATCTGGGAACGAGGGCCGAGAATCGGGTAGGCAACCAAGCCCGCCACCAGCAGTCCCAAGCCGATGGTCACCCCGTGCAAAGGCCCCAGTTCGCGAGCCCGCAGCCAAATCAGAACGAAGAGGCTGAGGGTGACTAGCTCGTAGGCGATGGCAACCCCGAGGCGGCCGGAAGCGGCGGCGACCGCGGCCATCCAGGCTTCGCTGAGCCACTCCTGCATGACCCAATGTCTGCCGACGGCCATGTAGGCGTAGGGGTTGACGTGGATCAGGGCGTTGGTCGCCAGCAGAGTTCGTCCGTTCCGCAGATGCCACCAGAAGTCGGGGTCCGTGACCATTGGGCGCGCCGCCAGCATCGCCACCAGCGCGCCGGTGAACGCGAGGAATCTAGAGAGCGAGAGGAACTGGCTCCGGAGCGGCCCCTCCTGGCTCGGACTCATGGACTCCCGCCTGCGATCACGGGCGCCAGTTTAGGCGGAGCCCTCCAGGGTCTGGCCCGGGACATTTCTCAGAGGCAGCACGTAACCTTGCAGCGTGGCAGTTCGTCCGGTCTCCCCCATATCGTCCCCGTTGGGGGAGCTCGAGCTGGTGCTGGAGGAGGAAGTTCTCCGGGTCGAGAACGCACTGCTGACGATCGACGAAGAGGTGATGCTGCTTCTGGCGGCCCTCGACAAGGTCGGAGACCTTCTCGAGGAGTCCGACATCGTCCGACGCCACGTTCTCCGCGACCACCTGCGCTTCACTTCAGCCGAAGTCGAGGCAGCTATCGGGCGCTGCTTCGCGTTGAGATCGGAGATGACGTTGGCGCGTCTGCGGCTCGGGCATTGCCGGAGCTGGGCCAAGGAGCTCCGCTATTGGCACTCGCTGATGAAGGCGGCGGCCGAGCAACTAGAGGACCATCGACCTCCCGACAGCACCCTCGAGGAGGGTCTAGCCCGTTACCGCAGCGCCTCTCGCCAGGTTTTCCAGACAATCGACGAGGAGCGCATGCGGATCGCCCGCGATATGCATGATGGTCCGGCCCAGTCGATGTCCAACTTGGTGCTCCGTGCCGAGATCCTGGAGCGGATGGTCGAGCGCGAGCCCGAGCGCGCCAAGGCAGAAGTCCAGAGCTTCAAAGACGCCATGAAGGGGGTGCTGGATGAGACTCGCCAGCTGATCTTTGACCTTCGGCCCATGACGCTCGACGACCTCGGCGTCATCCCCACCCTGCGCCGTCTCGTCAATGAGTTCCGAGCCGCCGAGGGGATCGAGGGCCGACTCTCCGTGATTGGCACCGAGCGCCGTCTCCCGGCGGCCACCGAGGGAGCGTTGTTTCGAATTGTCAAGGAGGCGCTGGTCAACGTCCGCAAGCACGCCAGAGCTCGCAGCCTGGACGTCCTCATCAACCTTCAACCGCAGCGAGTCAGTGCAGTAATCAAGGATGATGGCGAAGGCTTCGACTTGGCCGCAGTCGAGTCGAGATTGGCTCGAGAGCCTCACTTCGGGCTCATCTCCATGCGGGAACGCGCCGACTTGGAGCATGGGCAGTTGGAGATACTCTCTCAGGTGGGCCGCGGGACCGAGGTCCGGGTGACGCTGCCGCTTGCGCCCTGAGTCCTGACAAGAAAGTTACCCAACGGTTACACGAGTTGAGCCCTACCCCAACATATACTCCGGCTGCCATGGCTAGGCCCGGGGAAAACATTTCCCGGATTACGAACGGTAAGGAGGTTCTTTAGGAATGCTCGGATCTTGGTATGTGCGGCTCCGTGACCGAATTGGTCAGGTAGTTTCGCACCGCGAATCGGACGAAGAGGGTCAGGGGATGGTCGAGTACGCTCTGATCTTGGTCTTGATCGCAATTGTTGTCATCGTCGTCCTCACAGTCGTGGGGCACCGCGTCAGCGACGTCTTCAATAACATCAACAACGGTCTCAGCGGCTGATTCGTAGCACTCGGGTGCGCGGCGGGGCAACTCGCCGCGCGCTCGTCCCATCTATCCAAGGGCCCCTCGGCCCGCGGTTTTCCTCGGGAGGTTTCCGACGGTGACGACCGATTTGAAAGGACGGGTCAACCAGGTCTGGATCGCCATAGGGCTGATCCTCGCGATTTTTGCGTTCGGCGCGGCTTACTACTTCACTCGCGCCAACACGTCCACCACCCCTACGGCCCCGGCGACGGGCCAGCTGGTCGTGGTCGCGAAGGTTTCAATCCCGAGCGGTAGCCTGATCACCGCGGGCATGCTTGAGGAGACCCGCATCAAGGGTCTGCTTCCGGTCAACGCCTACAAGTCGTGTGAACAACTGGTGCGTGAGGCTTGTGCCACAACTGCGGGGGTTTCTGCCTCGCAGAGCGCATTGACTCCCTCTTCGAACTACTACGCGGTGGTGGCGATCACCCCCAACACCGTGATCACCCAGAACTTGGTCTCGGTTAATAAGGCGACCCAATCGCCTGCCTTCGGCAACCTCAACCTGCCCGCCGGTGAGGTGGCAGTCGCGATCCCGATCACGGATCAGCAGTCCGTGGCCGGTTACTTGCAGGTGGGTGACCGGATCGACATCATCGGCGTTGACACCAACGGTAATACCCAGTTCACCTTTGAGGACCTGCCGGTAATCAGCGTTGGCGCGCCCTCGAGCTCGGGAGGCTCGGCCAGTTCGTCTGGTGGCGGTCTGATCGTCCTCGAACTTACCCGAAGCCAGGCGCTGGGGGTCACCGAGATGGTGCACCAGGGGGCGATCTACACGATCGCTTTGCGATCCAGCGCTGACTACGGGCACGGCTACGTGCCCATAAGTGCAACTCCCAGTGACGAGTACACCCAGGCGTGCGTCGCCGGCAGTACCGTCAACCCGATCATCGAGGAGGACCTACAGTCGTCCCAGCAGGCCGTCAACACTGAGACCACGACCTACAACCAAGCCCACAGGCAATACACCAAGGCCAACACTGCCTTGGCGAGCATGTCGGGCAGCGGTGCGGACGTCCAGGCTGCCAAAGCGGAGGTCCTCTCCGATGCGGCGACGCTGTCCCAGGACCAGTTCGCCCTGATTGAAGCTCAGAATGAACTGGCCTCCGATCAGGCGGTCCTGTACTGCGGCTCTACCAGCTCTACCAGCTCCTCCCAGTCGGCTGGCAACAACTCGGGTAGCGCTCAGATGCTGCAGAACCTCTTTGGGTTCACCCTCGGCACCACTGACGCCTCGTAGGGGACGGTCATCCAGAAGAGCCGGTAGCTGATGAGCAGCACGGTGGCGGCGAAGACGATCATTCGCGTGGTCGTGGTAGACGACATTGCCAGTACCCGGGACAACCTCAAGAAGTTACTCTCGTTTGAGGACGATATCGAGGTAGTTGGTGCCGCTGGCGATGGCCGCACGGGGATCGACGTGACCCGGCAACTGTCACCGCATGTGGTCCTCATGGACGTGAACATGCCTGGCATGGACGGGATAGCCGCCACTGAGACCCTTGCGGTGGAGTCGCCCAATTCGCCGGTAGTGATCATGTCGGTTCAGGGTGAGCGCGACTATCTCAGACGGGCCATGCAGTCAGGAGCGCGCGAGTTCCTAATCAAGCCCTTCACCGGCGATGAGTTGGTCGCAAGTATTCGGCGGGTTTACGAAATGGAGGAGAAGAAGGGAGCCTATCTCCCCAAAGCCCCCCAGCCGCCGCCGGAAAGCGGGGAGACGCCGCCCAGAGGTTGCCAGATGACCCTGGTCATGAGTGGCAAGGGCGGCTGCGGCAAGACCTTCGTCGCGATCAATCTGGCCGCCGCCCTGAAACTGGAGACCGGCGGGCGGGTGTGTCTGGTAGATCTTGACCTCCAATTCGGCGATGTCGGGGTGATGCTCAACCTGGACCACGCCAAAACCATCACCGAGCTGGTGGAGAGCGACAGCTCCCTCGACTGGGAGTTCGTAGACGACATACTGGCCGATGGACCCGAGGGGATTCGGGTATTGCTAGGCCCCTTCAGCCCGGAGTTCGGAGATCTGGTCCGGTCCGAGCATGTTCGGGCCATCGTAGACGTTCTGCGACGAGAGTTTGACTATGTCGTCGTGGACAGTGGCAGCCAACTATCGGAGGCTACCCTGGAAGCAACCGATCTAGCCGATCATGTCATCGTGGTCGGCGAACTCACTATCCCCGGAATCAAGGACACACGCCTGATGTTGAAGATGCTGGAGTCGCTCAAGGTGGACCGCTCGCGGGTCATGGTGGCCGTAAATGCTCATGACGCCCATGCGGTCTACGATTCGGCCAGCATTGAACGGAATCTGCGCTTCCCAGTCAGGCTCCAGATTCCATCGGAGCCACGCTTGGTGGGGGGGTCGATCCACCGGGCGGTGCCGCTGGTGGTTTCGCATCCAGACTCGGACATCTCTATGCTCTTTCGGGACTTGGCCCGCAGTCTAGCCCCCGTCGGCGGACTCCGGCCCGCAGTGACCAAGGCGACCAAGGCGACCTCGCCCCGTCGCTTCGGGCGCAGGCGCTAGGTCGGGTCAGGAGAACCACTACTGATGTCGCTTCTAGAACGCGTCCGGACCAAGGGTGATTCTGACGCCGATGCCACCCCGGAGCCGGCGTCGCCCAGCGACGAGAGTCCCGCCCCCGGCGACGCCGAGCCGACATCCGCGCCCCCAGCAGCGCAGCCGGCCCCGTCG
>JBAQYY010000152.1:0-1875 GCA_049790415.1 Candidatus Dormiibacterota bacterium
CTGACCAGTCCGATGGGGTGGGGAACCGAGCCTGTCGAAGTCAGCGAGATGACCAACTGGTCGGCGGCCGAGGCATCGAGGCCAAAGCCGGAGGCAGCCGCGCTGCTGCCCTGATCGACGGGTTGCATGCGGTCGCCGGTGAGGACCCCGATCACGTCTCCCGCCGAATCGACCAGGGGCCCTCCCGTACTGCCCACTGGCTGCGGGGTATCGGTGCGCAGGACGCCGTCAACCACCGCCAGCCCGGTGCTGGTCGCCAGATCGGGGACGGTGACGGTGAGCCCGATGGCACTGACCGTCCCCACGTCCACGCTGGGGCCGTCCCCGAGGGGAGCTGAGACCGCGATGGCCACATCGCCGGTGGCGGGCGGTGACGAGGCGAAGTTGAGAGGAGTGGGCAGGGAATTGCTGCTCACCTGCAGGAGCACGACACCGGTGTCGGGATCGGCGGCGGCGATGGTGGCGGGGAGAAGTTGTCCCGAGGCAAGTGCCACCTCAACCCCCGCGGCCCCGGCCACGGCGCCTTCACTGGTAACGATCAGCCCGCCACTGCCGGCGACAAACCCGCTGGAGATGTCAGAGGAGGTGACCGCCCCGCCCGGGCTCCCCGGCTCCCGGATCACCTCGACCACAGCCGGGCTCAGATGAGCAACCAGGGCAGGCAGCGAAGCGTTCCCACTTCCGCCGGGCGTGGTCACGTTGCGGATCACGACCTGACCGGGGGAGGAGTTCTCGAAGTGGCGAACCAGGAAGTAGGCGGCACCGCCGCCCACCACCACCCCGACCACAGCGGCCACCACGGCGACCGCTCCCAAGCGCAGGGCCGGGGAAGCCGGTCGAACGACGAGGGCAGCGGGGGCCGGATCCGGGGTTGTGCTCACGAAGGTGGGTACCAGGTCAGAACCAGCTGGTCGGTAGGTTGGAAGCCGGCTCTTCGGTAGGCGCTGACCGCCGCCGGGTTGGCTTCCCTGGTCCACACGCAGGCGAAGGTGACCCGCTGCCTAGTGAAGAGGGCCACCGCCTCCTCCATCAGCTTCGATGCGACACCCTGACCGCGGGCCTCGGGGGCCACGTAGAGCTCGGCCACCTCACCCTCAAGGCCAGTGCCGGGCTCGAAGAGCACGCACCAGCAGAAGCCCAAAAGCCGGCCGTCCTCCTTGGCAGCGAAGACGTGGTTCTCGCCCACGAAGGTAGGCCTGGTGATCGGTAGCGAGCGGTCCAGCTGCTCTCGTGTCAGCCGCGGTTTGACCGACTCCGCCTGCTCGCCGTGGAGGAGGTCGACCAGAAGGGGCCTGATGGCGGCTAACTCGGCTTCCCCCAGAGTCTCGATCACCACCGGGTCATCGTACGGATCTCTGCGCTTCAGCTCTCTCCCCGCTCGACTTCGTCGTAGTAGTCGGGCAAGGGTTCGACCCGGGCGACCCCGGTGCGGACCGCCTCTTTGGCCACCGCCCGGGCCACACTGAGATGGACCCGGGGATCGAGTGAGTCAGGGACCACCTCGTCGTCGGTAGCCAGCCGGGCTATCGCAGCCGCCGCGGCTAGGTACATCTCGGTGTTGAAACGGCGGGCCTTGGTGTCGAGGGCCCCCCGGTAGAGGCCCGGGAAGCCGAGCAGGTTGTTGACCACGCTGCCATCCACCGCCAGGATGGCGCCGGCGTCCATGGCTCGCTCCGGCTCGATCTCGGGCAGCGGGTTAGAGAGGGCGAAGATGATCTGACCCCGACGAATCTGCTCTGGTCGGATCAGCCCCGGCTGTGCGGTGGTCGCGATGACCACGTCGGAGCGGGCCAGCAGCTCATCCATCTCGACCGCCTCACCCCCAGCTGAGTCCAGTCGCGCGACCGAGTCCGGGGTACGGCCCGTGCCCAGGAC
>JBAQYY010000153.1:0-3588 GCA_049790415.1 Candidatus Dormiibacterota bacterium
ACCCAGGTCGAGGCGGCTCGCTGCCTGACCCACGAGGCCTGCCGGGCGGTTGATGCCCAGGATCCGCAGATGACCAGCCTGGCGGCGATGGCCAAGCTGGCCGCCTCGGATGCGGCGATGCGGGTCACCACCGACGCAGTTCAGATTCTGGGCGGCTATGGCTACATAAACGAGTTCCCGGTGGAGCGGATGATGCGCGACGCCAAGATCACCCAGATCTACGAGGGGACTAACCAGATCCAGAGGGTGGTGATCTCAAAGGCGCTCTTGAAAGGCGGATTGGCCGCTTCCTAGCGCTTCGTCAAATCAGCCCGTACCGTCGACCATTGGAAGCCCGAGTCTTGCCGAGGCGCGGCAATCATGCGGTTCCAAAGATGGCGTTCCCCTTGCTGTCGACGGCCAAGCAGAAGCTGCTGCTTACGCAGGAGACCGCCAGAGAATTGCCGGTGGCAAACGATGAAAGGAAGCTGTCGATGGGCTTCGGTGCCGACCACGATGCCCCACCGTAGATGAGGGCATTCCCAACCGCATCCACTCCCACGCAGAAGGTACGGCCTGTGCAAGATACCGACATCTGGATGCCAGTACTAGCATCGATAGCCGTCGCTACCGACCACGATGTTCCGTTGTAGGCGAGGGCATTCCCTTCATTGTCCAATGCCATGCAAAAGCTGCTACTGGTGCACGACACCGACAGGATTCCGCCGCTCGGATCAATTCCCGCTGGGGACGACCATGATGTTCCTTCGTAAGTGAGTGCGTTTCCCAAGCCGAGTACCGCCGCACAGAAGGTGCTGCTTGGACATGACACAGAACTGGTTCCATCGGCTCCGAGTTCATCGACACTTGTGGGGAACGACCAGGATGATCCGTTGTAGCTGAGAGCATTGCCATCCGAGTCCAGTGCCATGCAAAAGCTGCTGCTCGCGCACGACACGGCGACGGGGTCGCCTGCGCTGTCGACCAGCTTTGAAGTGCCCCAGAGCGTCCCGTTGTAGCGGAGGGCGTTACCGCCGCTATCTAAAGCCGTGCAAAAGTCTCTGCTGGCGCATGACAAGGCTCCGATAACAAAGTCGCGGCTGTTGTCAACAGGTAGGGGTTTGGACCAGCCCCTTCCGTTGTAGACGAACGCGTGGTTCTCAGCGTCGACTGCCATACAGAAGGTGGCCCCTGAGCACGAGACGAGGTCGAAACCGCCGGTGCTAGCAGGCTCGACTTTCCTGGGCTTCGACCAAGTAAAGGACCCGGCGCGCGGTGTCACCGCGGGACTGAGCGTGGGACTCACAGTCGGCTTCGGGCTAGAAGTTGGAGTTGAGCACCCGCCCAGCAACCAAAGCGTGACTAGCGCAAGAGACACCAGCGCGATCTTGTGTCTCAACAAGGCCGCTCGGCGGCCATTACGCTCTCCTGGTATCAAATTGAGGCCTGGCTCAACTGCTTGCAGCCTGATTCAGTTCCGCAGTTCACGGTGGACTGGAGAACTCCATGGCGTCTTGGAGCCTGACCGTCAGGCCCGGTATCCCCAGCCGGGACCGAAGAACTTCTTGAAGCCCTTCCACCACCGGGGATATTCATCTTGACAATCGTCATCTCCCCCCGGGCAGACGCCGCGGCCCCGGCAGTGCGGGCACGGGGCAGGCCAGCGGACGAAGTCTGCCGGCCGCCCTGAGCCCCCGCATTCGCTGCAGCGCCGACCCTTCATGTGATCAAAGTCCTCGCGGGATTCCCCGGCTCACGGCCCGCTGTCTCAAGCCCAGCGCAGGACTGGGCCGTGTCAGGGAACGTCCCAACGGGGCGGGGAGCAGCGGCCATGGACACAACCACAAAAGCACTATGGCGGCTTCTTGACCGATCGGCAAGGCCGGGGCTAGCCGTACAGCCGGCCCGGGAGAGGTGCCGCCAGATCGCGTCGTCGATGCACCTTCTCCCATCTCCGAACAGGCGTTTGCGTTTACAACCGCGTAACCTTTGGCTGGCAGCTTAGACCCGGCCGTATCCTTGGAGATGCCCTGCGGAGCCCCGGTGGTCCCCGACGAGTCCGAACGGAGCTGCTAGAGATCGCCACATCGCCCTGAGCTGGACGCAGTGGGTCGCGACCTAATACATCTCGGGAGGATGCATTAGACTACGGTGTAACGGGCCACGTATTTGGGAGAGTCTGGCCGGCCTCCAGTTCGGAGAAGACTGTGAAGCAACCCGGAAGACCGAGTTGGAGAGATCCCGGGCTGCTGGTCCTGTCCACGCTTGTTGATGGACCGCGGCACGGCTACGCGATCGTCCAGGAGGTGCGTAAACAGGCCGGGATCACATTGGGGCCGGGGACCCTCTACGGGGCGCTCTCGCGCCTTGAGGCCTATGGGCTGGTAGCGGGCCTCCCTGCGGACGGGAGGCGGCGTCCCTATCAGCTCACCGATAAGGGCCGGCAAACGCTGGAAGCTCAACTGGATGCCATGGCCCGATTCCTCAGGTTCAATGGACACCTTGAGGAAGGTGGCCTCTTTACTCCACTGTCAAGAGTGGCCGGCAGGGTCTGATCCGCACCCTCGCCAGGGCCCGCCATCCCGTCCTGCCGTCCCGGGTGACACGGTGGGTGGCCCAGCCGTTAGTCCGCTGCGGCACATCCAAGAAGCGGTCCCCGTTCCCGGTGTCGTATCCAGGAGGCTGGCGATGCTGTGCAACTGCTCCTTTGCGGCGTTTCGCTCGTCTGGTGACATGTTGCGCTTGGCACCACTACCGCGCGCGGCCAGGCGCAAGGAGGCGCAGCGACCGGTCAGGCTAGCGAGAGCCCTCCTGAAATCCGCATGATTTGCTGGGTTAAGCGATATGCCACTGCGAAGCAGCGACGGCATCGTCGGACCGATTCGGGATTGCCTTTCTGCCCGGCGACCCCGATGGCAGCGGGGAGCGGAGAAGGTCCCGAGGGGACCATGACAGCGGCGGAGACTAAACCGGGAGCCTGCCGTTACCTACCATGGGACACCGTGAAGATTGACTCGCTCCTGGCGGGCGACACCCGGGCGCTCGCCCAGGCCATCTCGGCTATCGAAATCCGGCAACCAGGATCCGGTGATGTCATTCAGGAGATCATCGAGCAACGCCCGCCCTCCGCTGAATCGGTAACCCAGATTGTCGGTCTGACCGGTTCTCCTGGCAGCGGCAAGAGCACCATCGCCGACGGCTTGACCGCTCTCTGGCGCAGCCAGGGCCGCAGGGTGGCCATCCTGGCCGTCGATCCCAACAGTCCCTTCACCGGCGGCGCCATCCTGGGCGACCGGGTTCGGATGCAGCGCCATGCTACCGATCGAGGCGTCTTCATTCGGAGCATGGGGGCGCGAGGTCATCTGGGTGGAGTGTCGCTGGCTACCCGGGGTACTGTCCGGCTGCTCAGCGCTCTCGGTTGGGAGATGGTGCTGGTGGAGACCGTCGGCGTCGGCCAGTCCGAGTTGGAGATCTGTGAGATTGCCGACTCGGTCGTGGTGGTGACCACCCCGGGCGCTGGCGATGGGGTTCAGGTGATCAAGGCCGGGATCACCGAGATCGCCGACCTCTTCACGGTCAATAAGGCGGACTTGGCTGGCACCGACCGGG
>JBAQYY010000154.1:0-2998 GCA_049790415.1 Candidatus Dormiibacterota bacterium
GCCTGGGACCGTGTCGTCAGCGGCAGCCTGATCGCGCTCACGATGGCCGTCCCTTCTCGATTTGGGCTCGGGCGCGTGGTGAGGGATGACCGCTGCCCTTCGTCCTCATCCGGCCCAGTGCCCTACGAGCAGCGTCGAAGACCTCCCAAAGCGGGTTGTCGCTCACCACTTCGTAAAAAAGTCGTCTATCTCCGGGGTCGCTGGGGAGTTGGGCAACCAGGCCCAGTTCAGCTAGGCGCGCCAGCTCCGCCCTGAGGTATTGGACTGGGATGTCCACTTCGCGGCCGGCCTGCGACTGGAAGAAGGGACTCTTCTGGTCGCGAACCCAAAGGGCGAGCTTCAACCGAATGCCTCGGCCGAAAAGGCCATTGCCGACTCGGTGAACGTCTCGAGCATAGTTCTCAGATTCCATAGTTATTCAATGTTAGTATATAGCACTTAGTACATATTATCCGCTGACGAGACGTTCCACGAGGTGCTGATCTCGGCTCGAGATTGCAAGGGGGTAAGGTGGGAGCCGTCGTGGCAGACGCCCCCTTGCAGTCCCACCTTCCTGGCCACCAAGCGGCAGCGACCGCCGCTGGGTATCCAACGCCGTCATCTCCTGCGGCTAGCGCGATCATGCGCGCCAACCCCAGTCGAGATACTGGACCCGAAGTTAGGCTCAGGCGGTTGCTTCACGCCGCTGGGTTCAGGTATCGCGTGAACTACTCCGTTCGAGTCGATGGCAGTCGCCCCGTCTCAGTAGACATCGCCTTCACCGGGGTTCAAGTGGCGGTCTTCGTGGATGGATGCTTCTGGCATTCATGCCCGGAGCACGGCTCGGTGCCGAAGGTCAATGCGCAGTACTGGCCGGCGAAGTTGAGGCGGAACGCCGAGAGGGATTTGGAGACCACACGGCGACTTCAACGTGCCGGCTGGGAGGTCGCGCGATTCTGGGAGCACGAACACCCGGCTGGGATTACGGATCGAATTGCACCGTTGGTACGACACGGAGCTAAGCCATAGTTCGCGGGGGCACGTCCACTCACCGGAGGCGTGCCACGGCGATCGCCTAGCAATGGCGCGTTCTAGGGCACTTGGGGAAGATCGCGAGCCCCACGCTTGAGCCGACGGGCTGGGTCAATGGGGTCTAGAGTTGAGCCCGAAGTCTCCTACCGCCCAGCAGTTGAGGGGTCCTTGACAGACGGCGCCTCACGCCATAACTTCGTCGTGTGCAGGCGCCCCCATTCCCTGAGCTTTCGAGAGGGCCGGCGCCGGGAGCGGCGAACCACACGATCCGCTGGCTGGGACGTGACGCATGAAGATAGACAGGGCTCGCGCGTTGGCAGCCTTCACAGATGCATACCGAATGGCGAGCACCTCAGCTCCACTGCCGACGGAGTGGACGGAGCGGCTCGAACTCCTGGCCACGGAGCGCACCTATACAGCGGTGCTCGTGACGGCGCTGCTCGCACGGGCGGTCACACCAGATGCACAGCCTCGCGTGCTCATGGTGCGTGCAGGCATGTCGGGGTACTCAGCTAGAGGACTCTTTACCCACGTCGTATTCGAGGAGTGCAAGCGGCTCGACATCCCGCTTGGGACGATCGGTCGAGAGCCGCACAACAATCAGCCGTTCTTTGGCCAAGCCGAGATAGACGATGTGGTGCGGTCGAGAGTCGACACAGTTAGACGTCCGATCTATGATCGGTTCGTCGATGACATCGACGCAGCGGGTGAGCTAACCTCGCCGCAAGCCCTCTTGGCCTTTGCCTGCTTTCTACGGCTGCGCATGAAGTCCGACTCACGAGTCCGGCTCGTGCTAGACACCGGCGCCTACGACCTGTCCGTCATTCGAGGCGAGCTGCCCACTTTCGTCCTCACCGGGAACGAAGGCGGGAGGCGCGGGGAGGCGTTTGTGGCGGCCTGCCTCGATCTTTGGTACGAACACGTTAGGGTCAACATCAAGGCCAACGACCCCAGTCGCAACTTGGCTGGCGATGTCGCCGTGTTCCAGACTGCCGCGGCGATGGCCTCCTTAGATCCAAAGGGCGTTCTCTTCCTCTCTGAGGTGAAAGAGCGCGAGGCTACTGACGGGGAAATGCTCCAGTTCGCAGAGAATGTGGCTACGCGCGGGATTCGACGTGCATTCTACTTCCTTCTCTCACCGGCCCAGGCGGCGGTAGATCTCCAATCCGTCGCCGATGAGGTCTGGAGGCGTCACGCAGTCAGCATAGCCGTGCTTGCTGGCATAAACCAGATCTTCACTCAGGCGATTACGCTGGCCGAGACCGCGCTGGACGAAGCAATTACCGAGTTCTTGCGGCAGATGGCGCATCGGCTTGATGAGAAGGAGGCTGAAAGCGGTCTCGTCGCCTGGCGGTCACTAGTCGAGCGCCTAACGAGAGTTGCTTCTGAGACCTGAGCGTTCCCACGCCTCTCCGGCCTGCCGACCGGGCCATTGACTGGGACATGTGTTTGCCCTAGACTCTGGCGATGATGGGTACGGGAGCGTCTCTGGCCGTGAGCCTGTTCAGCGGGGCCGGTGGTCTGGACCTGGGCGTGGAGCGGGCAGGCTATTCCGTGGTCTTCGCGGTCGAGCGCGATCCGACCGCAGTCGCGACGCTCAACTTGAATCGTGATCGCTTCTTTCCCGGCCTTCTCCCCGCCGAGCCACTTGACATCACCTCGCTCGATCCGGATTCGGTGATGGCCACCTTGGGCGTGACGCCCGGAGAGATTGATCTATTGGTGGGCGGCCCCCCGTGCGTAGCCTTCTCCAAGTCAGGCTTCCATCTCGACTACAAGCGGCTGGGAAGGGACCCAAAGGCCGATCTTTTGAGCGACTATCTGCGCTTCCTGGCGGCGCTGCGACCTAAGGCGTATCTCATGGAAAATGTATTCGGTCTCGCATACAAGAATCAATCCGCTGCGTTCTTCGACAAGCTCAAAGATGGGATTGCCGGACTGGGCTACTCAGCGCGCCATGAGGTACTGAACGCCGCTGACTATGGAG
>JBAQYY010000155.1:0-3075 GCA_049790415.1 Candidatus Dormiibacterota bacterium
GTGGTCCTCCCACCTGGCGGCCGCCACGCATGTAGCGGGACGCAGCGGCCACCACGGCTCCCGCCTCCACCAGCCGGGCCAGCTCCTCGATCTGGGTGGGCTGGTCGCTGCCATCAGCCATGGTCACCACAACGACCGGTGCCTGCGCCTGCCGGATACCGGCGAGAATGGCTGCGGCTGGCCCGGGTCGGATGTCGTTTAGAACGGGGCGAATTCGAGGCTCATGTTCCGCGTAGCGACGGGCCGGATCGGCGGTAGTGTCCTCGGGGCGGTCGAAGACCACCAGTAGTTCGCACGGGGATGCCACCGCGGCAAGAATTTGGTCCAGACACTTGATGATCTCCTCACCCTCGTTGTAGGCGGGGATCACGATCGAGATCCGCGGGTCGCTCAAACGATGCTGCCCTGCCCGCGGAGATTGGTGAGGTCGACAACCGGAAGAGTCGTTTGAATCTCGCGGTACTGGCGATGGGGTGCTCCGATGACCAGCAGATCCGAGTCGCGAAGGACCTCATCGAGGGGGGTCAGATCCGGATCTATGACGACATAGGGATCTGTGCAGAGCACGCGCTTGGCTTTGAAGGCGAGGATTCGCTTGAGCCGATAGCTGAGACTGGACCGGATGTCATCGGACTCCGCTTTGAAGGCCATTCCGAGGATGCCAACTGTGAGCTGGCTCACCTTGAACCTCTCCTCCAGCTTGGCCACGGTATAGAGCGGCAGGCCTTCATTGATGAGCATCGCGGAGTGGCCCAGGGTGAACTGGTTGTTGTTGAAGGCAGCCAGCTGCATCGTGTCCTTGAGCAAGCATGGCCCTGCCGCCAACCCCGCTCCGGGCAGATCCTGAGCTCGTGGGTAGTCCTGCGCCAAGGCGTCCCGGATCTTGGAATAGTCGAGCCCGAAGTCGTTGGCGATCATAAATAGCTGGTTCGCGGTCGCGAACTTGATGTAGCGCCAAGTGTTGGTAAAAAGTTTGGCCAGTTCGGCCTCCTCGGGCGTCAGAGCGATGATCTGATCGGTGAGATGCCGGAAGAGCTCCGCCGCCCTCGATCTTGCCCGTTCCGTCCGTCCCGATACGAGCTGGGGCAGCGAGAAGAGCTCAACCATGGCTTTGCCCTCCGCGATCCGCTCTGGGCAGAAGGCGACATCGATCTGGCGGCCCGCAGCAGCGAGCTGGCGCTCCACCATCGAGGTCACCCCCGGGTAGAGGGTGCTCCGAAGTACCAACAGCTGGCCGTCGGCGAAGTGCGCGGTCAGCTTGGCGATTTCCCCGGGGACCTCCAACGCCTCCGGGTTCAAGTGCTTATCGATGGGAGTCCCGATGACCACCACCACGGCATCGGCCCGGCTCAGGGCCTCAGGATCGGCCGTCGCCTGGAAGGAGCGGTCGTCAAGAACCTTCCGGAGTACATCCGACGCCCCAGGCTCGTCGAACGGCATCTGACCTGACGAGACCGTACCCACCGCAGCCTCATTGATGTCGTAAACCGCGGTCCGCAAACCGCGGCTGGCGAAGGCCAATCCGAGGGGAAGGCCAACATGGCCGCACCCACCCACCACCACCACATCCAAGTCTCCCACGGCGGTCGATGTTATCGGATGGCGTTGCACCCCAGATTTGGCAGCTCCCAAAGCGGCCTAGTGATTGAGCACCGAGAGTGGACGGCTACAGATTCGCTTTCACCGTCCGATGTCCGAGCTAGTTATCTGTCCGACGCTGCTTCAGGCCACCTCAAGCTCGCTGGGACACAAACGGTGAGGGCGCCTGGGAGTACTCTGACAGTCAGATCCGAACTAGGCGGCAGTGAATCTCCATCAAGCTCACGTGGACGGGCTCGGTCGGCTGTCACCGTGACACTGTGAACTCGGAAGGTTTCGATTCGCCCTCCCCGAGGATGGCGGCCAAGCAGGGTCGTGAGCAGGTGTAGCCAGTCACGAAGTCGGCCTGGTGCGATGACAGCCACGTCGAGCATGCCATCGTGAGGAAGAGCGGCCGGAAGTAGGCTGATCCCACCAGGAAAGCGGCCAACGTTGGCTACCAGAACGGAGTGCACGTCGCGAGCGATTGTTCGCTGACCATCGAGGCTGAGAGCGACCGGGAAGCGCGCATCACTGAGATGTCGAAGTACCGACGCCGCATAGGCTGGCCAGCCCCAACGACGCTTAGCGCGACGCCCAGCGTCCTCAAGCATGAGTGCATCCAACCCGATGCCGCTGGCCACCGCAAACGCTCGACCGTCTACCTGCCCCAAGTCGATTCGGTGCCTCTCGCCCCGCGTCGCCACCCTTACCCCCGCCGCACTGTCGGTAGGCAAGCCCAGGTTGAGGGCGAGAACATTGCCAGTACCCGAAGGAAGTATCGCCAGCGCCACATCCGTGCCCGCCAAGGCGCTCAAGGCCGATAAAACGGTACCGTCCCCGCCGCATACGAACAACACGCCGACACCTGCGTCAACTGCGAGTTGTGCTTGCCGCTCACCGCGGTCCAAGGCTGTGGTCTCGAGCCACAGCGGCTCCGGCCACCCGTCGGCCTTCAAGGCTCGGAGGACAGAGTGGCGCAAGCCAATCGGATCCATGACTCTGGAGGGGTTGACCAGCACGGCGCTCGGAGAGACCTGCGGTCGGGAACTTGACGCCTGCTTGACGGAAGGCGGTGAAGCCGCTCTGGATGTCACTGCCATCAGAGTGCCATATGAGACCTCAACCTGACCGGCGCCTAGCTGAAGAGGCACTCCAAGACTAAGCGGAGTGGAGGCGACTCCGGGAATCGAACCCGGGATCGCGGTTTTGCAGACCGCTGCCTTACCACTTGGCTAAGTCGCCCGTCGGGGCGGATTGTACTGGCTCCGGCCAAACCTTCTGGCCGGAGAAGCTCGCCCCGGTGGAGGATGCTCGTCGCGCCACAATGGGCTCAGGACAACCCGGAGCTAAGGAGGGTCTAGATGGACGATGGAGCGTCGAGCGCGGTCTTGCTCCGGCAGATCGGCACGGTGACCGAGTTGCAACTGAACCGCCCGAACACGCTGAATGCGATTGATGATGAAGTCGCCCAAGCGCTGTATCGCGCGATTGCTC
>JBAQYY010000156.1:0-8909 GCA_049790415.1 Candidatus Dormiibacterota bacterium
CCTTCTCCTTGCGTAGCCGCGCCAACTCCCGTTCTCGGGGATCGGCTTGCGGCCGACCGACGCTCTCCAGCGCGACGATGGCACCTCGGTCTCGTTGCCGGCACCACGCACCAACCAGGGAGCTGTACAACCCCTCCCGACGTAGCAGGGACCCCTTGCCGGCTTTGCCCAGGCTCTCGTACTCCTGCACGATCCTCAGCTTGTAGGCCGCGCTGTACCGTCTGGCCCGGGCCCGTTCGGGCACCTCCGGATCCACCACACCCATGACCTCTTTAGCATCGCTTTCGACGGCGGAGATGACCATGTCCGGCTTGCCTCCTCGCCGCCCCCTTACTCCACTATTTCAGATCAGATCCCTGTCTCACTCCACATTGACACAGAGGGCCGTGGCCATGTCGCCAAGCTCACTCGCCTTGCGCTTGGTGCGCCGTCGTCTGGAGCTGGAAGGAGACCAGCTGCGCAACACCATCGCCATCTCGGTGGGCGCGGCGGAGGTGAGCCGACATGTGGAATCACTGCTGCAGCGGGTCGTCGGCGGAGCCGCTTAGCTCAGAAGACGGGAATCAAATCCTCTTCTGAGAAGTTGGCTACTTCTTCGCCGCTGATGCCAACCTCGGGCATCGCCGGAAAGGCGATCCCGTGCTTCTCCACGATCGTCTTCATCTTGAGCATCGCTTGGCGCCAGTTCTCCGTCTTCTGCTCCAAGGTGGCCACGCCGAGCCCGGCTCCGCGAGCGATGTCCTCCATTTTGTGGTGTACATCAGCGAAATCAGGGGGAATGATCCAGAACTGATCAGGGGGCTCGAAGAGAATCATCGAGAGGAAGACAAAGCCAGCGCGGAGCTGGCGAGTGACCATCTGCTTTTCCTCGTCATTGATGGTCGAGAAGTGATTCTCCAGCATGCGCATGCAGATCGCCTGATGGCGGGCCTCATCCTTGCCGATGTTGCGAAAAGCCTGCTGAAAGACGGGATGGGTGGAGTGCTTGAACATGTGATGGAAGAGCGTCGATGAGGCGACCTCACCCATCAGGAAGGAGGAGAAGAGGATCGCCAAGGGGTACTTGTAGAGAGCCTTGCTGTAGCCGTTCCAGTAGCGGGCGCCGTTGTAATAGAGCCACTTGAGATTGCGCACCGCCAGCCGATCCAGCTCGGTCTTGGGTTGGAAGCCGATAGGTCCATCCTCGCGCAGGGTCTGGATCATCCGGCCGCAGACCTCTTCATGGTTCTGCTCGTCGCGCACCACCGAGAAGAGACAGCGGCGGACCGGGTCCTCCTCGTGGAGTTCGTAGCTGCGCACCATGGCCTTGGCGAAGACGGCCGGTCCGGAGGCGTCGAAATTGGCCAGGACGCCGAACCAGTACATCATCCCCAGCCGCTCTTCCTCGTTCCACTCGCCCGGGTCCAGCTCGTTCCAGGGCAGGTGGGAGGGATTCCAGGCGTCCCGCTTGGCCTTCTCGTAGATGTCGGTTAGCTGGGGAGTCTCCTCGTGCCACTCGATGGGGAAGATGTTTCCCGGCTCGATCTCCGGGGGCAGGCCCAAAAAGTCGAGAACGATGTCCTCGTGGTTGTTGTGACCCGAACTCATGGGCATCCCCTTTGACAGCTGAACGGATTCCATCCTACGGCGGACCTCCGAGGTCCAACCGGTCTGATCCCAAGCAGGCGCCGGGCGCCAATTAGGATGACCCCATGAACCCCAGCCGCCCCAGGCCTGCCGGCCCCTCTCCGGGGGAAGCGATGGCTGAGCTGAACCAACCCCTCTCGGGGCACGGCGTCTCCTCCACCGCCGCCCGTTATCTGGAGGCGACCTACTACATCTCCCATGAGGGCGAGACCGTGCGTCCCTCGCGGGTCGCTGAGTGGCTGGGCGTCAGCGCCCCGACCGTCACCGGAGTTATGCAACGGCTCCACGAGCAGGGCTTGGTGGAGTTCAACCCCGACCGCAGCCTGCGCTTGACCTCGTCCGGCGAGAAGCAGGCCTCCGACGTGGTACGTCGCCACCGGGTGGTGGAGCGTTGGCTGACTGACGCCTTAGGGCTCGATTGGGCCACAGCTGACGAGGAGGCAGGGCGGATGTCCCACTTCTTCTCCGACCTCGTCCTAGAGCGCATCTTCGAGGGCTTGGGGAGGCCGACCACCTGCCCCCACGGCAACGAGATCCCCGGCGCCGGAATTCGAGAACGCCAGCTGGTCAGCCTGTACGAATTGGATCCGGGCTCGCCGGCGGTCATCTCGCGCATCTCCGAAGTGGCTGAGCACGAGGCCCCTCAGCTGCTCCGGCTGCTCCAGGCCGAAGGCCTCAAGCCGGGAGTTCAGGTGGAGGTGCGCCGCGAGGCCGGCGCCGAGGCGCTTACGGTGGTGGTGGCTGGCCGCCAGACCGCCCTGGGCCTGAGAGCCGCTCGATCCGTCTGGGTGGAGCGGGCTCGCCCGAGCTAGGTTCGGGCATCTTCTGGATGGCCTTCAGGAAGGCCTCGTAGTCATCGGGGCTAAGCCATTCCGGGCCGTGCAGGGTGCGCCGCCGATACCAGATCGCCGCCAGCGCCACGGTCCCCACCAGAAGGACCCAGGCAGCCAGGTCGGGCAGGCTGAAGGTATGCGTCGCCAGGGGAATGGCGATGAGCAGAATCGCCACCAGCCCGTAGATGAACCAGGTGGCCCTCTCGGTACGAGTCAGCTGAGGTGGCAGCGGTAGCGGCGGCACGGTCTGCGGCTCACCCTCAGGGTCCCGATCCTCAGCCATCGGGGCATGGTAGCGCCACCCTCAAGCCGCCGCCATGCACTAGTCCCAGCTTCAGAGAATTACTTCAGGAGCATCGTAAATGGTAAAAAGACTCTATACATATGGCATGAAAGATGATCAATCTCTCCAAGGTATTCTTCGCAAGGTAGCCGCTGGCGAGCTTTCCCCCGAGGAGGGCAGCGCTCAGATCGAGGCCTTACATCAGGGCCAAGTCGCGGTGGTCGAAACCCCCATCCGCATGGTGCGCGTGGTGGGGGCCCTGCACCCCTTGCGCATCACCGGCGACGGTGACGTTCGCGAGGCGGTGGTCAGCGGCTTGCACGAGGTGCATCGCGAGGGCGACACTCTGGTGATCCGGACCAGCACCGCTGGTGACGACGAGTCCGGCTTTGCCTTCCGCTGGCCCGGCCGAGCCGGTCTCCCCAGTTTTGGCGGCAGCCACCCGGAACGCTCGCTGCGGCCGATCCAGGTAAGGATGAATCCCGACCTGGCCCTCGAGGTGGAGATGTCGGCCGGGCTGCTATCGGTTAAAGGAGTGAAGGGACCGATCAAGGCCGACATCCAGGCCGGCAGCGCCAAGCTGGAGGAGTTTGCCAGTCCCTTCGATCTCAAGGTCACCTGGGGAACCGTCTCCGCCACCGGGGTGCTCCGGACGGGCGACTCCAAAGTTCGCTGCGAGGCAGGAACGGTGAAGATCGGCCTGGAGCCGGGCTCCAGCGTCAAGGTTCAGGCGCGCAGCACCCTGGGTCGGATCTCCTTGCCAGGTGAGACGGCGGGCATCGCCGAGGGCTGGACCATGGGCGGGGAGCAGCGCGAAGCGACGATTGGGGAGGGGCAGGCCCGGCTCGACGTCGAGACCACGACCGGGGCGGTGTGGGTCGAGGAGGTCGGTGTTTGACGGCTAACCATGCCCCTCGCAGTTGTCCAGTCTGTGGCGAGCTACTCCATCTGACCCGCCTCTCCTGCCAGGAGTGCGGTACCGAACTGTCGGGCGACTTTCAGAGCTGCGAGTTCTGTGCTCTCTCCGCCGCCGACCGCCAGTTACTCAAGCTCTTCTTGGGGTCGCGGGGCAACCTGAAGGCGATGGAGCGCCAGCTGGGAGTCAGCTATCCCACCGTGCGGGCCCGGATGGATTCCGTCCTGAACCGACTCGGCGTCGAGGCCCGGTATGCCCAACCGGAGTCCCAGTTGCATGTGCTCCAGGCGCTGGCTCGGGGAGAGGTCGACCTGGAGCAGGCGGAGACGCGGCTGCGCCCCTGACCCGGGGCCGCTGATTCAGCGGAAGCCGTAAATGCCCTCGTGGAAATCGCCGCTGGTAGCCCAGCGCTCAATCACGCGATCGACGACGGAGTCGTCCACCACCGTCGCTCCCATGGTTCTGGCGTTGCCCTCGACTGCCTCGAGCACCTGACCGCGAACGAATTCGGGCACGCGCTCGAAGCGCTCCCGGGCGGAGTCGGTCCAGGTCATCCCGTCCTGGTAGCGCTTTTCGATGGCGTGCGACACCTCGCCCCACATCTCGAACTTCACGTCCATGATGGCCGGGGTGATCACGGTCCCCAGGTTCTTCTTCAGGGCGGTGAACTCGACCCGCCAGCGGGTCAGCTCGCGGCAGAACTCGGGGACCTCCATGAGGCGGGTCTCAGCCTCGGCCGTCCAGGTGAATTGAGGTAGGCCGCTGCGCTCGCTGAGGGGATGCCCATAGCCGAGCTTCTTGCCCAGGCCGTCGACGAACTTGGAGTCGATTTCGTCGAGTCCTTTCCGGGTGGCCCTTTGCTCCAGCACGTTGTGGGCCATCTGCTCAGCCTTGTCCGGGCTCACGTGACTGGTATCGGCGGCGGCGCGGGCCTTGCGCATTGCCGCCACGTGGGCCTCGACGTCCCATTTCATATCGCCGGCGCGGTCGGAGGTAGGAACCGGACACCCAGGAGGCCCGGCCGAGGCGCTTTGCTCAGCCGGTGGGGAAGATTGCGGGAAGGGGCAGGCGGGCTGCTCGTCTGAGCTCATCAGGCCAATCTTCCTCCGGGGTCCGGGGATTCCTCAAGTTCGGGATCGGGCAACGCCGCGGCGCAGGCGGGCGGGATCGCCGCCACCAGCTCCTCCATGGCTACCCGCAGCGTCTCCACTTGATCATCGCGGAGGGGCTTGGCAAAGTGGGAGCTCACCGAGCCAAGATGGCTCGGGGCTGCCTCGCGGAGGCGGGTTGCACCCTCTTCAGTGATCACCGCGAAGGAGCCGCGGGCATCGCTGGGACAGGCTTGCCGGCGCACCAACCCGGCCCGCTCCAGGCGCTCCACCAAGCGGGTCAGACCGCTGCGACTGAGGAGGACCTGGTCAGCCAGCTGGGCCATCCGCAAAGCACCGCCCTCGGCATCCTGGAGCTGGACCAAAACGTCGAACTCGGCCAGGGGCAGGCGATGTGAGGCCACCAACTCGCGCTCGAGGGCCCTGGTGATCACGGTGTGGGCCTTGAGGAAGGCCTTCCAGGCGGCCAGCTGAGCCGGCGAGAGCGACGTCGGGGATTCATCTCCGACAGATGTTTGCACGATCAACTATCCTTGTATTATGATTGCACAAGCAATTATCGCGCATTCGAAGAGCAGACGCAGGAGGAAGGATAGATGAGTTGGAAGGTAGACGGTGCCCATACGTCGATCGAGTTCGCGGTGCGGCACATGATGGTCAGCACCGTTCGCGGCCACTTCAATGAGTTCACCGCCGAGGTCGACCTGGATCCCGAGAACCCAACCCGGAGTTGGGTCACAGCTGAGATCAAGGCGGCCAGCCTGGACACCCGCGAGGAAGCGCGAGACACCCACCTCCGCTCCGCCGACTTCTTCGACGTCGACAAGTTTCCCCTGATCACCTTCAAGAGTGGCAAGGTTGAGAGCAAGGGTGGCGACAAGTTCCTGGTCGAGGGAGATCTGACCATCAAGGGCGTCACCCGGACGGTTGTCCTCGACGTGGACTTCCTGGGCATGGAGAAGAGCCCCTACGGCTTCCGGGTTGCTGGCTTCGAGGCCACCGGGAAGTTGAGTCGTGAGGAGTTCGGACTGACCTGGAACGTCGCCTTGGAGGCCGGCGGATTCATCGTTGGTGACGAGATCAAGCTTCGCATTGACGGCGAGGTGGATGAGGTGGTCGCCGCGGTGGCTAGCGCAGCCTGATCTAGAGTTCCGGCCCGGCGGGCTGGGTCGCCTCCCCCTTCCCGGCTCGCCGGCCACTTCGGGCTCGCGGCTTGGCCCCGCCACTCTTGGCGTCCGCCGGCTCCTCCTCGGCGGTCACCGGACCGAAGGTGGCGCCCGGGGCCAGCCGCTCCGAGCACAGAGTTCCGGCCAGATGGTCGGACTCGTGCTGGACGATACGGCTCAGCCAGCCCTCGAAATCTCGCTGCACACCCTTGCCCTGGACGTTGCGGTATCGGACCGTGATGCGGTCGGAGCGGCGCACCTCGCCGCTGTTGTCGGGCATCGATAAGCACCCTTCCGGGGCATCGACTTGGCCCTCAGCGGAAGTGATCTCGGGATTACAAATAGCGAAGCGTCGGCCTTCGTAGAGGATCACCGCTACCTGGACATTGGCGCCCACCTGGGGTGCCGCCAGGCCGACTCCGCTCCACTCCTCGCAGCGGACGTACAACTCGTCCACCAGGTGGCGCAGCGCGGCATCGAAGACCCGGACCGGGGCACTCTTGTGGTGTAGCACCTCGGCCGGCTCGAGCACCAGGCGCAGCGGGGCCTTGGGGGAAGTCACGCCGACATCTTCGCAGGCGTCTGCGGGGAGTTGCCCAGGAGTCGGACCGCGCCCTCCCGGTCGATCCCCGCCAGGCCGTCGATCTCGGCCAGGGAGATGAGCCGTTCCGCGTCCACACCCGATCCAAAGACGCGGTGGCAGAGGTCGAGGCTGCGTAGCTCCTCGGGGCTGGGGGGGCTGACCGCGACCACGCCTCGGACCAGTCCCCAGCCCCCGGTGAGACGCATTCCGAGCCCGGCCAGCTTGCGCCCTCCGACGGCCAGGTCACTGAAGCCGGGACACCAGGCGCGGTCCACCCGGCCCTTGGTCAGGTGGACCGCGAAGGGACGAAGCCGGTCCTCGAGGTAAGCCCGCAGAGAGTCGGTCAGGCGGTCGAGTGGGCGGGGGCAGGGATCGGGAAGCCTGGCCGCGGCCAGGAAGCCGATCCAGTGCTCGCCTCCGGGACCCACCGTGCCTCCCAGGGTGCTGGTGCGCACGGCACCGATGCCAGGGATCCTGCGGATCTCGGCAACCACTTGGGGACGGCGGACCAGGGCAGTGCCCAGGGTGACTCCCCTGGTGCTGCGCAGAAGAAGCAAGGTGATCTCGCCCGGCTCCGACTGGAGGCCTCCTCGGGGATCGGCCAGCAGCCGGGGGTCTTCCTCGTCGGCGGTCCCGGCCACGCGGACCGGCCAGGGATCGGGTGCCCTGCCGGTGTCACTCACTGCGACTGGGAGTCCCCTACCTCAAATCGAGTTGCGCCCGGGGTCGGCCGGTTGGCCCGGAAGAGCAGGCGCCGGAGCGAGCGTACCGAAGCCTTGGCCTGGGCTTCGAGAAGGCTCTGCAGACCGAACTTGGGTGCCAACGCTCCGATCACCCCCCCGGGAAGCTGGTAGCTGAGGTGGTAGCGAACCTCGGTCGACTTGGGACCGAGAGCCACGAACTCGATGCGGAGGACGGCGGTTGCGCCCATGGCCCGGCCCTTGCTGCTGAGGAAGCTGGGGCGTTCACAGCTGACCACCTCCCAGTCGCTCTCCAGCATCCGGCCTCCCGCCACCAGCCGGGCCTTGAGATGGTCACCGGGGAGCAAGGGGTGGCGGAGGTCTCCCCACACCTCGCGGACGCCGAAGACCCAGCGGGGCGAGTTGCGGGCGTCCGCGGCGAAGTCCCAGGCCTGGTCCTGTGAGACCGGGACCGTGATCCGGTCTCCGGCCTCAGGCACGGGCGAGCTGGCACATATCTGCTCTGAGGATATCCCGTAGGGTTGAAGCCGTGCCCGGAGTTGACCCGGCGGCCCTGGAGCTCTTCGCTGGCTTAGACCGATTCCTGCAGTGGGATCTGGTCACGGTCAACCCCTGGGGCAGTCCCGCGATCTCCCCGGTGGGGGCGCGGCTGGTTGCCGACGAGGCGACGGTGTGGACCTCGACCACGGTCGGATACGCGGCCAAGGTGCGCAACATAGAGGCGCATCCCCGGGTGGCTCTGCTGAGAGTCCATCCCGATGAGCCCACCATCCTGGTTCGCGGCGAGGCCAGGGTGGTGGCCGGTGATGGCACCCTGAACCTGGCCCAGCTGTTCCGTCTCATGGGTGGAGCCGGAGGTGCGCGGCGGTTCTTCGCCACCTCGGCCAAAGACCCCTTCTGGAGTCGTCTCTACCGCTCCTACTGGCACAGATACCTGATCGCCATCCAGATTGTCGAGATCAGTCAGATGGGTCCCCAGGGTTGGGAGCCGATCCGGGTGGGTGGCTGGTCTCGACCAAAGCGGACTCTCAGGACCTCGTCCCCCCCGCGGCGGCGAAGTGCGCGAAGCGGCGGCCTGCTCGATGGACGGGGCCGGGCCTTGCTCGAGGCTGGGGTTCCGGCCGCCTTTGCCAGCGTGGCCAGCGACGGTGCATGTCCCTCGATCTGGCCGGTCAGAGCGAGGATCGACCGGT
Organism: Candidatus Dormiibacterota bacterium; assembly: GCA_049790415.1. Lineage (GTDB taxonomy): Bacteria > Chloroflexota > Dormibacteria > Aeolococcales > Bog-877 > Bog-877. The sequence goes on from JBAQYY010000156.1 coordinate 8,411, forward strand.
CCGGGGAGATCCGGGTCGACACCGACTTTCAACTTCCCCCCGGCCGACTTCCCCATTCCACCTTGGCAGTCCGGGTGGTCGACGACAGCTTCGAAGTGGCCCAGATGGCGGGCTGGATTGGGGCCCTGGAGGCGGGGCGCCGTTCCCGCCGCTGGCAAACCCGGGCCGCCTACGGCTTTATCAAGCCTCCCGGGGTGGTTGGTGATGTGGCGGCGGGGTTGGCCGCCTTGGTCCAGGCAGCAAAGGTTGCGGGCCGTGATCAAGTGACCGCGCCGGATATGACCCTGGCCCTGGCCTTGGGAGGTACGGAGACGGCGCCTTCGCTCCAATTGCCGGACTCGGCCTGGCTACTCCTGGAGCAGATCTTCTCCCGCCGCAATGCGGCGGCGCCCTGGTACGCCGGGATGGCCGTTCTGACGCCTGATCGGCGTACGCAGCAGCAGTTGACCGCAGCCGCCGAACGAGCTCAGCTGGAGCGGGACTGGGCGCATGGGCTGCT
>JBAQYY010000157.1:0-5052 GCA_049790415.1 Candidatus Dormiibacterota bacterium
GCCCAGGGCGAGGGCGAGCCCGCCCCCCAGCTCGGCGACTCCGCTGAGGCGAGCCGCAAGCTCCGGCTCGGGTACACCCATCTTGGTCAGAGCAGCGGCGAAGTTCTCGGGGCCACTCTGCGCCCAGGCTTGGTTGTAGTTGGACCCCATCAAGCGAGCCAGCCAGCTCGGAGGCACTCGCTCCGCTCCGCCGTAAAGCTTGGGTGCGCCGTGGGCAGCCAGGATGCCCCCGGCCCCAACCCGCAAGACTAAAAGGCCGATATCAGACTTTCGCATCTTCTTCCTCCCGGATGGTCTGGACCGCCCTTTTCGCCCCCGATCGGCCTTGCGCTGACTACACCGTACCGCACGCGACGCTGGCGATCTCAGCCGCACCTCACCCAGACAACCAGCAGGGCGGCTCGTCCACCCTCGCCGAGAGGGCCTCGCTGCCCGGGTAGCAGCTACTCGGTTGCCTTCTGCGCCGAGATCCGAGCCTGGGCAGCAGCTAGTCGAGCCCCGGGAACTCGAAATGGCGAGCAGGACACGTAGTCCAAGCCGAGCTGCTCGCAGAGGGCGATTGATTGCGCATCTCCCCCATGCTCGCCGCAGATCCCCACCTCCAGGGCGGGGCGAGTCTTGCGCCCCTCGGAGGTGGCGATGGCCATCAGGCGGCCGACTCCATCGGGATCGAGATGCTCAAACGGGTTCGACGGCAGAACTCCCTCGTCGACGTAGCGGTTGAGGAACTTGCCCTCGGCGTCGTCGCGGGAGACGCCGTAGGTCATCTGGGTCAGATCGTTGGTACCGAAGGAGAAGAACTGAGCTTGCTCGGCCACCTGGCCGGCGGTAAGCGCCGCTCTCGGTACCTCAATCATGGTTCCCACCTTGATGGCGAGGCGGACCCCCTGCTCCTTGGCCACTTGCTTCAGGGTGGACTCGATCATCTCGCGGGAACGCTTGAGTTCCTCGACGTGCCCTACCAGGGGCACCATGATCTCGGGAATCGACTTGATCCGGCGACGTCTGAGTTCCGAGGCGGCCTCGGCGATGGCGCGGACCTGCATCTCGATGATCTCGGGGAAGAGCAGGCCGAGCCGGCAACCCCTCAGCCCCAGCATCGGGTTCTGCTCTCGCAGTTGCTCCACCGCGGCCAACATCTTCTCGGCCCGGGCAAGTTTCTTCGGAGACTTCCGCAGCGCTCGCCAGCGGGTCACCTGCTCCAGTAGCAGGTCGTGGTTGGGCAAGAACTCGTGTAGCGGTGGGTCGATCAGCCGGATGATCACCGGCAGACCCTGCATCGCCTCGAGGATGCCTAGGAAGTCCTCGCGCTGGTAGGGAAGCAACTGCGCCAGGGCCTTCCGACGGGCTTCCGCGTCTTGTGCCAGGATCATCTGCTGGACATGGGGCAGCCGCTCCTGCTCCATGAACATGTGCTCGGTCCGGCACAGTCCAATCCCCTGGGCTCCGAAGTTGCGGGCTCGGGTGGCATCGGCGGGGTTGTCGGCGTTGGCCAGGATCCTCAGTCGGCGGACCCTATCGGCGATCGCCAGGAGCTGCTCGAGGTCGCCTGAGACGCTCGGCTCGACCGTGGCCACCACGCCTTCGATCACCCGGCCGTCGGAGCCGTCCAGAGTGAATACGTCACCTTCTTTGATGGTCACCCCGCCCGCCTGGAAGCGGCGTCGGACCAGGTCCACCGCGATGTCTTCCGCCCCGGCTACGCAGGGTTTGCCCATGCCCCGGGCCACCACCGCGGCGTGCGAGGTGCGGCCACCGCGAGCAGTCAGCACACCCTCGGCCGCGATCATGCCGTGGACGTCGTCGGGATTGGTCTCAATCCGAACCAAGATCACCTTCTCGCCCCGTTTCGCCGCGGCCTCGGCACGGTCGGCATCGAAAACGGCAGCCCCGGTTGCGGCGCCCGGCGAGGCAGCCAAACCGGTGGCCAGGACCCGCACTTGAGCGTTGGGGTCAATCGCTCGGTGGAGAAGCTGGTCGACCTGTTCCGGCTCGACCCGAGCCAGAGCCTCCTCCTCGGTGATGATCCCCTCGGCAAGCATGTCGATAGCGGTCTTGACGGCGGCCGCGGCGGTCCGCTTGGCGCCCCGCGTCTGGAGCATGTAGAGCTTGCCCCGCTCGATGGTGAACTCCATGTCCTGGACATCGCGGTAATGGGCCTCTAGCTTGGCCGCGATCTCGGCGAAGCTTCGGTAAACCTTGGGCAACGCCTTGCGCAAGGTCTCGATCGGCTGGGGGGTACGGATGCCCGCCACCACGTCCTCGCCCTGGGCGTTGAGGAGGTATTCGCCGAAGAGCTTCTTCTCGCCAGTGGCCGGATCCCTGGTGAAGGCGACCCCGGTCCCGGAGTCGTCACCCATGTTCCCGAAAACCATGGCCTGGACATTCACCGCCGTACCCAGGGTGTGGGGAATGTGGTTGTACTCCCGGTAGGCGACCGCCCGCCTTCCGTTCCAGGACGAGAAGACAGCCGCAATCGCCTGCGTCAGCTGCTCCCAAGGGTCTTCGGGAAAGTCCTCCTTGGTGTGCTCGCGATAGATGGCGCGGAAGCGCTCCGTCAGTTCGCTCAGCGCCGCCTCGGGCAGCTCGGCGTCGCTGTTCACCTTGGCGGTCTTCTTGGCAGCTTGGAGCTCTTGCTCGAAGAGATCGCCGTCGACACCTTTGACGATCCGCCCGAAGAGCTGGATGAAGCGACGGTAGGCGTCGAGCGCAAAACGCCGGTCGCCCGTCTTCTGCGCCAGTCCCTCCAAGGTCTGCTGGTTGAGGCCCAAATTGAGGACCGTATCCATCATCCCCGGCATCGAGAGTGCCGCCCCGGAGCGTACCGAGACCAAGAGTGGATCGTGGGGATCACCCAGGCCCTTCTTGGCCTTGGTCTCCAGGGTTTGCAGGTGATCTCGGACCTCCTCGATCAGTCCTGGCGGGAACTGATCGGCGGCCTTCATAAAGGCATTGCAGGCTTCGGTGGTGATGGTGAAGCCGGGTGGGACCGGCATGCCCGCGCGAGTCATCTCGGCGACGCCGGCACCCTTGCCACCGAGCAGCTTGCGCATATCGGCACTGCCCTCTTCGAAGTCGTAGACGAACTTCGAACGAGGGTTCCTTGCCGGGGCGGGTCGAGTGCGCACTGCGGTACCTGTCATTGACACCGCCTCCTTGGCTGAACTTTCCCGAGTGAGTGTACCGGCGCCGGTCCGGTGGTGATCTCCGGCCAAGGGCGAACGAAGGCGGTGCTACGATCGAAGAAACGACTTCCGGTCGTGCCCCTCGCGTGCGGGCCACCAGGACCAGCCAACCAAACGCCCGGGCCAGAGGAACAACGACTGAGATGGCAATGCATCACACCGGGGCCGCCGGTCGGGTACCTTCCCGCCCCTCCTTATTTCGCGACCCCTCCCAGATCACCCCCCGGGCCAAGGGCACAGTGCGCCGGGTGGTCAAACTCTTCCGCCCCTATCGCCTCAAGGTGGCCGGGATCCTGGGCATCCTGATGGTGGTGGCGCTGCTCGGCATCGTCAACCCCTACATGCTCAAGCTGATCATCGACGACGCCATCCTGAAGCACGACCCCAGGCTCCTACTGATCCTTTTCGGGATCATGGTGATCACCCCCATCGCCAGCACCGGGCTCGGGGTCTGGCAGACCTACCTCAACGCGGTTGTAGGCCAGCGGATGATGCAGGACCTTCGGGTCGCTCTCTACAGCCACCTGCAGAACCTGCCCCTACGCTTCTTCACCGCGACCAGGACAGGAGAGATCCAGTCCCGATTGGCCAACGATGTCGGCGGGGTGGACTCGGTGATCACCAACACCGCCACCAGCACCGTCTCCAACCTGACCAGAACGGCGGCCACGCTGGCCGGCATGGCCTTCCTGAGCTGGCAGCTAACCCTTCTCTCAGTGGCCGTTCTACCCATCTTCATCCTGGTCACGGTCCGGGTCGGCGAGGTCCGGCGCCGAGTCAGCGGCCAGACCCAGGCGACCCTGGCTGATCTCTCCGCCCTGGCTGAGGAGACCCTCTCGGTGAGCGGGATCCTGCTCACCAAGGTCTACGGTCGGGAGAAGACAGCCCGAGATCGGTACGTGGTCGAGACGTCCCGACTGACCAGCCTGATGATCCGCCAGCAGATGGTCGGTCGCTGGTTCTTCGGGTTCATCCAGACCTTCTTCTCAATCCTCCCGGCCGGCGTCTACCTGATGGCGGGACTAGTCCTCCACGCCGGCCTCAAAGGAGGCGTGTCGGTAGGAACCCTGGTCTCCTTCACCACTTTCCAGTCCGCTCTCTTCTTCCCGATCGGCCAGCTGCTCAACATCCAGGTCGAGATGCAGGGAGCGCTGGCGCTCTTTGATCGGATCTTCCAATATCTCGACATTCCGGTCGAAATCGAAGACCGCCCGGGAGCAATCACCATCCCCACCGCGACCATCAAGGGGCGGATCGGCTTTGAGAATGTGACCTTCAGGTATGAACCTGGTACTGCCCCAGCGGTCGAGCGGGTCACCTTCGAGGCTGATCCCGGGCAACTGGTGGCTCTGGTGGGACCGAGCGGGGCAGGCAAGACCACGCTTACCTATTTAATGGCCCGCCTCTACGATGTCGACGCTGGACGGATCACCCTGGACGGTTACGACCTGCGCGATCTCAGCCATACCACCCTCCGCGCCGCCACGGCCGTGGTCACCCAAGAGACCTTCATCTTCCACAGTACGATCCGGGAGAACCTACTGGTGGGCCGCCCCGACGCCGGCGACGAAGCGATGATGGCGGCCGCCAAGGCGGCGGCCATCCACGACCGGATCATGGAACTTCCCGATGGCTACGACACGATCGGCGGCGAGCGCGGCTACCGCTTGAGCGGAGGCGAAAAGCAGCGGGTAGCCCTGGCCAGAGCCATCCTCAAGAACCCCCGCATCCTGATCCTCGATGAGGCGACCAGTGCCCTGGACAGCCACAGCGAACGCGCGATTCAGGACGCCATCGGGCAGCTCATGGAGGGTCGGACCACCATTGCCATCGCCCACCGTCTCTCGACCATCCTGGCCGCCGACCT
>JBAQYY010000158.1:0-16782 GCA_049790415.1 Candidatus Dormiibacterota bacterium
CCGAGGCGACCTGGAGGGGGAGTGGCTCCAGGTCGCCCGCACCTACGGGGCGCAGGGCCTGGCCTATCTGTGGCGTCGAGCGGGACAGTACGAAGGGTCGATTGCCAAGTTCTTCTCTGCCGAGGAACTGGCCGCTCTCACCGAGCAGTTGGGTGTGGAGGACGGCGACTGCGTCTGCTTCACGGCCGGCCCGGAGCAGGTGGCGGCCACCGCCCTGGGGGCCGTCCGGCTCCACGCCGGGCGTCAGCTGGGCTGGATTCCCGAGGGGCGCTTCGACTTTGTCTGGGTCACCGAGTTCCCTCTCTTTGAGCGCTCCGCCAGCGGCGGCGTGAGTCCCATGCACCATCCCTTCACCCAGCCCCATGTCGATGACTGGCCGCTGATCTCGAGCGATCCCCTGCGGGTGCGCTCCCGCGCTTACGACATCGTCTGCAACGGGGTGGAACTGGGCAGCGGCTCGCTGCGGATCACCCGCCCCGAGCAGCAGCAGGCTATCTTCGCCGCCCTCGGTTTGACGCCTGCGGAGGCCGAGCAGAAGTTTGGATTCCTGATATCCGCCTTTCGCTACGGTGCCCCTCCCCACGGGGGCTTCGCCGCTGGCATCGACCGCATGGTGATGGTGGGCCTAGGCGAGCCCTCGATCCGGGAGGTGATCGCCTTTCCCAAGACCCAGACCGGTTCCGATCCGCTTACCGGAGCACCGACCCCGGTGCTGCCGGAGCAACTGGCCGAAGTTGGGCTCCGGCTGGCGCCCAAACCCGGACCTCCCAGGGAGTCCCAGGTCAAGTGAGCCGTGCTACGGTGGCCGTGGGCCCGGCCCCCGCCGGACACATGTACCCGACCCTAGTGATGATTTCTCGGGAGCGCCAAAACCGCGAACGGCCCACAAGCCTCATCGGAGAGGATCTGGAAGGTCCCGTGCGGCGCACCCACCTGGTGAACCAGGGATCGGAACTAAGCGCCGGTGGGGGCCGCGGGGCCCATCCGGCAGGTTTGAATTCGAGCCCGGGGGGGCAAGCATGCAAGTGATGGCCACCAGGACCGCGGAGGCGACGGAACTGAGGATTCCGGCCGATCCCCAGTACATCGTGGTCGCCAAGCGAGCGGCCGCCGGTATGGCTACCGTCGCCGGACTCGGTCTGGAGGCTCTCGACGAGCTCAACATCGCCATTGCCGAAGCCTGTGAGCACACCATTCGGGCCGCCCTGGCCGCCGGTCTGGCAGATGCCAAGGTGAGGATCAACTTCCTGGTCCAGGAGGACGCCCTCCGGGTCGAGGTCCGCCTCCTCGGCAGCAAGCCGCGGCCCCCGGTGAAGACCACTCCGAGGCTGCCGTCGACCACCCTGGCCACCTCTGAGGCCATCGACATGGCCATCTCCATGCTCAGTTGCTTTGCCGAGGACGTCGACTTCCAGGCGGCGGACGACGGGCTCGTGCGGGTCCGTCTGGCCAAGTACCGCTGGCGGTGACCGAGGCGGGGTTAACTCCCCCCCGCTTCGATCGAGACCTGCAGCGGCGGCTCTTCGCGGAGTACGCAAAGAGCCGCGATCCCAAAGTGCGCGAAGAGCTGGTGCCCCAGTACGCCGCGCTGGTCCACTCCCTGGCCCGCCGTTTCGCCGGCCGGGGGGAGCCCCTGGAGGACCTGGAGCAGGTCGGCTACCTCGGTCTGATCGCGGCCATCAACCGCTTCGATCCCGACTTGGGGCTGGAGTTCACCACCTTTGCTACGCCCACCATCCTGGGCGAGATCAAGCGCTATTTTCGGGACAAGAGCTGGGCGGTGCGGGTGCCCCGGCGACTTCAGGAGACCTATGCCCGGGTGGTCCGGACCCAACAGGAGCTGAGCCAGGAACTGGGCCGGGGGCCGACGGTTCCGGAAGTCGCCGCCCGCCTGGAGCTGGAACCGGACGAGGTGCTCCAGGCGCTGGAGGCGGGACCGGCCCAGCGGGCCCTTTCCCTGGAGTCCCCGACGGGCTCGGGCGACGGAGAGGGCGAGCTGGGTGATCGGATCGGTGCCGAGGATGAGAATCTGAGCCGCATCGAGCTGCAAAACATGCTGGCTGGGGCGATGCGCCACCTCACCCCCAGAGAGCGCGAAATCATGGTCCTGCGCTTCGTCGAGCAGCTGCCCCAGACGGAGGTCGCCCGGCGCTTGGGGATCAGCCAGATGCATGTCAGTCGGCTGCAGCGAGCGGCCTTGGCCCAACTCAAGCGCGAACTGCCGGAATAGTGCCGGCCTCGCCGGAGCGGCTAGAATCCGGCCGATCGCGCAAGGACGATGGGCAGTGTTAAGTCAAGAAATCCGAACTCAGTTTCTCAACTATTTCGAGCAGCACGGCCATCTCCGGGTGGCCAGCGCGCCGCTGATCCCCCGGGACGATCCCAGCCTGCTCTTAGTCAGTGCCGGCATGGTGCCTTTCAAGGCCTATTTCCTGGGCCAGCGGGTGCCGCCCCAGGATCGCCTCACCTCCTGTCAGAAGGCCTTCCGAGCGACCGATATCGACGAGGTGGGCGACCTCAGCCACGACACCTTCTTTGAAATGTTGGGCAATTTCAGCTTTGGTGCCTACTTCAAAGAGGAGGCGATCAGCTACGCCTTCGAACTGCTAACCCAGGGATTCGGTCTCGATCCGGCCCGGCTCTTCCCCAGTGTTCACCCCAGCGACGAGACCTCGGTCGCGTTATGGAAGAAGGTGGCCGGGATTCCCTCAGAGCGGGTCGCCCGACTGGAGGAGAACTTCTGGCAGGCGGGGCCGACTGGACCCTGCGGTGTGGACAGCGAGATCTATTACGACCTGGGCGAGCGTTTTGGCTCAGGACCTGCCGAGCGACCCGGCCAGGGTGAGCGCTATTTGGAGATCTGGAATCTGGTCTTCATGGATTCCGAGCAGCTGGCCGATGGCAGCACCGTTCCCCTGGCCCATCCCGGGGTCGATACCGGCATGGGCCTGGAGCGGGTCGCGATGGTGCTGCAGGGCTGCGACTCCATCTTCGACACCGACCTCTTCGCTCCGATTCAAGCGGATTTCGCCGGTCGCGCCCGCAAGCTCGGCGAGGTCGGCACCGACCAAGCGGCCCGGCACCTACGTCGCCTCTCCGACCACGCCCGTGGTGCCAGCATGCTGATCGCCGACGGGGTCCTTCCCTCCAACGAAGGCCGGGGTTACGTCCTCCGCCGCCTGCTCCGGCGGGCTTCAGTGAGCGCGCTCAGCCTGGACGTAGACGGTGGTCTGGCCCCCTGTGTGCCTGCCGTCGTGGGGGTGCTCGGCGAGACCTACCCGGAGCTGGCCAGCGGCTCCCAGCGGGTGCGGGTGGTAATCGAACAGGAGGAGGCACGGTTCGAGGAGACACTGGCCCGCGGACTGGAGCAGTTCGAAGAGGTTGTTGGCAGCGCTCAGGGCGCCGTCATCGCCGGCAGCGATGCCTTCCGCCTCCACGACACCTTTGGCTTCCCCTTGGAGGTGACCGAAGACCTGGCCGCCACCCGCGGCTTCCGGGTAGATCGGGAGGGGGTGGAGCGGCTTCTCCAGGTCCAGCGCGAGCACGCTCGGGCGAGCCGCTCGACCCGCCTGCCCGGGACAGCCCAGGCGGCGCTGCCGGCCACCAAGTTCGTTGGCTACGAGCAGCTCCAGGCGACGGCGCCGGTCAGTCTCCTGCTCCGTGGCGGTGAAGCGGTCGACCGGGCGGTGGCTGGGGAGGAGGTCGAAGTAGTCCTCGAGGTGTCGCCCTTCTACGCCGAGGCTGGGGGCCAGCTCGGCGACCTGGGCCAGCTGGCTTGGGACGGTGGCTCGGCCGCGGTGCTGGACACCACGGCACCGCAGCCGGGGACGCGAGTTCAGCACTGCCGGGTTCTGGAGGGCGAACTTCGCCTGGGCCAGGTGGTCCAGGCGACCGTCAACCCCGAGCACCGGGCCGGGTGCGCCGCCCATCACTCGGCGACCCATCTGCTCAACGCCGCCCTGCACCGCGTGCTGGGGGAGGGGGTGGTCCAACGAGGCTCGCTGGTCTCGCCCGACCGGGCGACCTTCGACTTCAGCTGGCCCCAGCCTCTACGCGAGGAGGAACTGGTCGCCGTCGAGCGCGAAGTTAACGGAGCCATCAGGGCTGACCTGGAGCGCCGAGTGGAGTTGCTTTCCCTGGACGATGCCCGCCGCTCCGGTGCCCTGGCCCTGCCCGAGGAGACCTATGGCGACCAGGTCAGGGTGGTGAGCTTCAATGGCTTCTCCCGCGAGCTCTGTGGGGGAACGCACGTGGATCGAACCGGCCGGATCGGCCTGGCGGTCCTCACCGCCGAGCACAGCGTGGGCTCCGGTCTGCGTCGGATCGAGATGATCGCCGGCCTGGGCGCCGAGCAGTGGTGGGAGGGGCAACGGAGCCAGACCACGGAGGTGGCCCGCCAGCTGCGGTCTCCGGTGGGCGAGGTTCGGTCCCGGGTGGAAGGGTTGCAGGCACGGGTCCGCGAACTGGAACGGGAGCTGGCCGAGTCGCGGCGTCAGGGAGCGACACCAGCCGCTGCCACCAGCACGGAGTCCATCGGTTCTATCACCTTGGCGGTGGTGGATTCGCCGACCCCGCTGAGCCGCCCTGAGCAGCGCCGTCGGGCCGATGAATTGTTAGCTGACATCGGTAAGGGGTGCGCTCTGGTGCTGGCGGGCGCAGACTTGGTGCTTAAACTGTCGCCGGACCTGGTAGCGCGCGGCCTTCGCGCCGGGCAGATTGCTCAAGCCGCGTGCCAGCCATTCGGCGGAGGCGGAGGTACTGACCAGCTGGGCCAGGGCGGATTGTCGGTTGACGGTCACGCCGCTGTGCTGGCGACGGTGCGTACCATCCTTGGATCCAGTCTGGAGGAAGCGTGATGCCGCAGGCCCCGTCGGCGCGCCGACAGCCCAAGACCCACGTCACCGCGCTGGATATTGGGGCTCAGGTGATCAAGGCCCTAGTCCTCAAGAAGGATGCCGGCGAGGCGATCGTGCTCGGGGTGGGCCGCTCCGAGCAGGGGCCCGGTCAACTGGATCCTGCCAAGGGCGTCGACGTGGAGTCGGTGATCGAGGGCTGTCACGCCGCCCTGGAGGCTGCCGAGGACATGGCGGAGGTCATCCCGACCCGGCTGGTCATCGGCATCGGCGGGTCGCGGGTGCGGGCGGCCAGCAACTCCGGGTCACGAATCCGCGGTCGGCCGCAGGTGCGGATCTCCCGACGCGAGCTCGACGACCAGGTGGAAGGCATCCAGCGGCGGGCTTTGCGCGAGGCGCAGACCCGGCTCGACGAGGAGTCCCCCGACCGCAGCGACGGTTCTCTTCGGCTGGTTCACTCCTCGATTACGGCCGCCAAGGTGGACGGCCAGCCGGTCCTCGATCCACTTCGCTACCAAGGCCAGAAGGTCGAGCTCACCGTCTTCAATACCTTCGCCACCGAGGGCCAGTTCGCGGCTGTCGACGAGGTCGCCCAGGCGCTCGACCTGGAACTGCTGGAGACGGTTGCCGAACCCTACGCCTTAGCCCGCTTGGCCTCCACGCCCGAGGTCTTGGAATCGGGGGCGATCTTCATCGACATCGGCGCCCGGACCACCACCGTCAGCCTGGTCCGCAACGCCATCCTGGAGTCAACCCGGATGTTCGAGCTGGGGGGCAGGGCCTTCACTCGCAAGCTCGCCCACGACATGGATCTCTCCCTGATCCTGGCCGAGAGCCTCAAGCTGCGCCACTCGGCGGGCATGCTGGGCGGCCAGGAGGAGGCGATGGTCCGCCGGGCCATGGGTGAGTCGGCCGAGGTGCTGGCCCAGGGGGTGGCGTTGGTGCTCCACGACATGGCCAAGGGCCAACCGTTGCCCACCAGAGTCCGTCTCTACGGCGGGGGAGCCATGCTCCCCGAGGTTGGGGAGCAGCTCAGCGTCCTGCGCTGGACCGACTACCTGCCCTTCGCCCAGCCGCCCACCTTCCGCCAGTTGGGTCCCGAGGAGCTAACCGCCGTGCACGACACGACCGGCCTGCTCACCTCTCCGGCCGACGTGGTTCCCATGGGACTGGCGTACCAGGGCTGCGGCCAGATCGAGGAGGTGGCCGAGGCGGGACCCGGGCTGGAGGGAATTCTGCGCCGGGTCAACCAGGTAATTCGAGGTACGGATGGCTCGTAACGGGATCCGCGCTTGGGTCGTTGCTCATGATGGTCGGGGGGCCTGACAGTCATGGCCAAACTTCTTTACGTAGAGCCGAACGACGAGATCACCGATCTGGTCGATCGGATCCGCCGCGCCGAGGGAGACCGCGACCTGGTCTTCGTGGTGCCCCCGGACGGCAAGGTTCTGCGCTCGCCCCTCGACATGCGCCTGCTCATGCAATACACCCGGGGCTTCCAGAAGCGGATCGCCATCGTCACCGGCGATCCTCAGATCCAGGGTCTGGCGATCCGCACCGGATTCCCCACCTTCGCCTCTTTGGCCAGGCTGGAGCAGGGCGCACCTCTGCGCGGAGTCCCGGAGGTGCCCGTCGCCGCGACCACGGGTGCGGCTGCGGTAGCTGCTGCCGCGGTTGTCTCCGGGGAGGATGCGCCAACTACCGAACTGGCCAAGCGCAGCCCCTCGGCGCTGCTGGCGGCTGGTACCGGTGGGGCGGCTGGATGGTGGACCCGCGTGCGGGAGATGTGGGATTCCCAGCAGGGTCGGCAGCGACTTCTGGTGATCGGAAGCGCGGTGGTGCTGGTGCTGCTTCTGCTGCTTCTCTTCGTGTTCCCATCAGCCACGATCACCCTCGGGGTGAAGGCCCACCGACTGGCTGACACCGCGACGATCCAGGGTACGACCGGATCGGGGTCGGGGCCGACCCTTGACCAGATCTCTACCGAGGCTCTCCAGACCGATACGTTCACTCAGAACTTCACGGCCACTCCCAGCGGGACCCAGTCGCTACCTCCCGTGCCCGCGACCGGAGATCTGGAGTTCTGCTGGAGTGGACCCGCATCAAATTTAACCCTGTCGTTCCAAGGCAATCAGCCCGCATTCGCGGACACAACGACGAGCGGGGTGGGATTCACCACTACCACCGGTGGCGAAGGTCAATCAGTGGCGCTGCCCAACTGCCCAACCTATTCGTCGGGGGTGGCTGTCCAGGCAGACGCGAACACCGTCGGTACCCAGGGAAATGTGGGATCGGGGGAGGGTTGGAGCTGGACCAACTACACGAGTTCTGGATGCATCAGTCCTGGAAGCGGCTGCAACAACGGGGATAGCAATCTGCGTATTGAAAACTCATCAGCCATGACTGGTGGTAAGGCTGCGACCACGCAGTCAGTCTTCTCTACTGCTGACGCCACCGCGGCAACGCAGCAGCAGCAGACGGTCGACACCAACCTCACCAAGAAGGCCAAGAGGCAATTGCAGCGCTTGGCGGCACAGGACAAGAGTGTCATCGCGCAGACGGCGGGCGGCAGCGGCATCGTGGTTACCGTGAACAATCCCACCCTACCCACGGGGTGCAACACCTCGGCATCGACACCGTGCCCCGCCGCAACCACTGAGACGCTCACAGTGACGCTGACGGCTGCCGCCACCGCCTACAGTCCCGGGGCGGTCAAGGCGGCCGTGCTGAAGGATCTCAAGTCGAAAGTTCCCTCCAACGGGGAGCTGTTGGCGGACCCCAAATTGGGTAAACCCCGCGTCGTCTCCGCCGGTGCGGGCGGTACGGTCACCTTGTCATCGCACGCGGTTGGCTATTGGGCCCCGCAGTTGGACCTGAAGACCTTCCAGGGCAAGTTGAGTTTCATGAGCCCGGGAGCGGCAAAGACCTACCTGCTCGGCCATCTGCCCGGATCCAGCACGGTGACCATCTCCCAGTCACCCTTCGGTCTGCCCTGGCTGCCGCTTTTCTCGGGCAGCATCCACTTAGTCCGCGTCTCTCTGGCGCAGGGGCGCCCCTCTGGTTAGTCGGGCAGGTGCCGGCCGGGGCAGGATCCTGGCGCTCGATCCCGGCCGAACTCGAGTCGGGGTGGCGGTGAGCGACGAGACCAGGACCATTGCCCAGCCCCACTCAACCGTGTTGCGCCGCTCCGATCACCGCGACCTCAAGGCGATTGCCCGGCTGGCCGAGCAGCTTGCGGTCACGGCAATCGTGGTCGGCCTCCCCCTAAAAATGGATGGAGGCGAAGGTGACTCGGCGGCGGAAGCGAGGGAGTTCGGAGCGGCGGTCGCCCGGGCCACCGGGGTCGAGGTGACCTTCCTGGACGAGCGGCTCACCACCAAGCAGGCGGAACGACACCTAATCGCCGGCGGGGCCTCCCGGGCGCGCCGGCGCGAGGTGGGAGACCAGGTCGCGGCCACCCTGATCCTGCAGCAGGCCCTGGCCCAAGAGGGGAGGCCCACCAGGTGAGGCGTCATCCTCTGATCAGCTGCTTTCTGGTCTTGCTGGTGCTGCTCATCGGGGCGGGTGCGGCGGTCGGCGTGATCGTCCAAAGAGACCTCTCGGCGGTCAGCAACACCCAGTCGCACAAGGTCCTCTTCACCATTGCCAAAGGTGAAACCGTGAGCCAGGTGGCGGTCAGCTTGGAGAACCGCCGGCTGATTCGAAACAGCTTCTTCTTCAAGTATTTCGCCGAAAGCAAATCTCTTCAGGACGCCCTCAAGCCGGGCCGTTACGAGCTGGACCCCGGCATGGACGCCCAGGAGGTCGTCGACGTGCTCAAAGGACCACCGCTCAGCCAAGCCTTCAACGTCACCATTCCGGACGGGCTCCGCCTCGCCAAGGAAGCCCAGCTCTTCCAGTCCTACGGGCTTTTTTCGGCCGCCAGTTACCTCAAGGTCGCCGCCGCCGCCACCACCTTCCCAGGGATAACTCCCTTGGCGGGGACCCCGGCGGGAGCGGGCTGGGAAGGCTTCGCTTTCGGGGACACCTACCAGGTGCTACCCAAGACCACCCCCACCCAGATGCTGGCCCGGCAGATCGGAGACTTCAACACCCGCGTGGGCGGGGAGATCGCCGCCGGAGCCGCCGCCGTCGGTCTCTCGCCATTCCAGGTAGTGGTGCTGGCCTCGATCGTCTCCGCCGAGGCCAGCACGGTCAAGGATCGCGGACTGGTGGCGGGCGTCTTCTTCAACCGCCTCCACGACAACATGCCCCTGGAGAGTGATGTCACCGTCCTCTACGCGCAGTCCCTGGCCGGCGACAACAGCACCAGCGTGAACACCCAGTTCGTGTCGCCCTACAACACCTACCTCAATTCGGGACTGCCGCCGGGTCCGATCGACAGTCCGGGGGTCACCGCCATCGATGCGGTGCTGCATCCAACCGCCACCGACTACCTGTACTTCCTGGCCCTGCCCAACGGTAAGGTGGAGTACAGCATCACTCTCGCCCAGCACGATCAACAGGTCGAGGAGGCCGGACTCGGATGAGCTGGCGCCGGATGGCTGAGGGCAGGAGCCCTCGGCCCAGGTGACCCCGGCCGAGGCGCTGGGCTGGGGGATCCTGGGCCTCCTGGGGGGCGCTCTGATGGGGCAGCTATCGCTGTTCTTGGAGAAGTCCCTGGCCGATGAGGACCCGCCCTTCGAGATCGGCAGGGGCCCGCTCGAGCTGGTGGCGCTGCCGCTGATGGGACTGGTCGGCTTCGCCGCTTTTGCCCTGCGTCAGGGCATGGGTCCCGGTCTGCTGGTGCACAGCCTCTGGATCCTGGTCCTGATCCAGATCTTTGCCTTCGACCTGAAGCACCGGCTGGTCCTCGACGTGATCACCCTGCCGTCCCTGGGCCTGGCCTTGGTGCTGGCCAATCTCAGCCCCGACCTCTCGATTGTCCGAGCTCTCTTTGGGATTCTGGTGGGAGGCGGCTTGATGCTTCCCTTCGCCGTGGTCAGCGAGATCTTCCACGACGGTCAGGGCTTCGGCTGGGGCGACGTCAAGCTGGCCATGGTGATCGGGGCGATCACCGGGATGAGCCTCAACTACGGCCAGCTCTATGCCCTCTGGGCGCTCATCGCGGGGACGATCATCGGCGGCGTGGTCACCATCCTGCTTCTGGTGACCCGGCGGGTCGGCTTCCGCGACGCCCTGCCCTATGGCCCCTATCTGGTCGTCGGGGCGGGCCTGATCCTCTACTTCATGTAGGGGAGACGGTCCCGTCGGCACCCTCGTCGGCGCGGCGGTTGGCGACCATCTGCTCGATGGCCGCGACCGGCTCCGAAGCCAGGCGCTTGCCCTGCTCCGTCTTCAGTTCACGGATCGCATCGTCGGCATCCATGCCCCGACGGTAGGGACGGTGGGCGGTCAGCGCCTCGTAGACATCGGCGACCGCCAGGATGTCAGCCCCGTGCGGCAACTCCGGGCCTCGCAGCTTGCGGTGGTAGCCGCTCCCGTCCAAACGCTCGTGGTGGGAGGCTGCCATCTCGGCGACGTCGTCGAGGGGCCAGAGGGGGGCCAGGATGTCATGGGTGATCGAGGTATGCCGCTGCATCTCCTCCATCTCCTCGGGGAGGAGGGGTCCGGCCTTATCCAGGATGGCGTTGCTGATGGCCAGCTTGCCCAGGTCGTGGAGGAGTCCAGCCAGGCCGACCCGGTCCTGCTCGAGTCGGTTGAAGTTCATGGTCCCGGCCATGAGCCGGGCAAGGGCTGCGGTCCGGGTCGAGTGGTTGGTGGTCCAGGGCGACTTGGCGTCCACCGCGGCTGCGAATACCTCACCGATCCGGATCATGTCGTCCATGCTGGTGGAGGGGATGACCCTCGGCTCGGGGTCGAGGTGGCCGACGTGCTCGGGGTGGGTGACCTCGCCCATCTGGCGCCAGAGCTTGGAATTTCCGGCGTGGGCCAGGACCAGGTCGACCAGCACCGGATCGAACCACTTGCCCCGCCTCTGCCGGAGAACCGTCTCGGCGGCCCGGCCGCCGCCGCGGCGCCAGAA
Organism: Candidatus Dormiibacterota bacterium; assembly: GCA_049790415.1. GTDB lineage: Bacteria > Chloroflexota > Dormibacteria > Aeolococcales > Bog-877 > Bog-877. The sequence goes on from JBAQYY010000158.1 coordinate 10,879, forward strand.
GATTTCGACCGTTTGGGTGAGCAGGGCGATTCGTGAGAGAAGTGGGATCTCGTCGCCCTTCAGGCCCTTGGGTCGACCCGAGCCGTTCCAGTGCTCATCCAGGCTGAGGACCGCCGCCGCGGCGGGCTCGGCCCAGCCCAGCTGGCGAACCATCTCCGCCCCTCTGGTGCAGCGCACCTCAACCAGCTCGTTGGCCAGCCCCGCTCCCCGGCTTCCCACTGAGACCAGCTGAGCCATGCGCCTGGTGATCGGTGCCGAGGGCGCCGTCTGGCGGATGGCGAAGATCATCGAGCGCCACTGGCTGCTCCAGTCGGTGATCTTGAGTTCGGCCTTGGTGACCAGGTCGTCGGCCTGGAACCAGTGGGTGACGCTGTAGGCGTTGGCCGAGCAGCCGGCATCCTTGAGCAACAGCGCGTAGTAGAGGTCCTGGCGCTCAGCCGGACGCAGCTCCAGCCATCGCGCTATCTGCATGCCCAGCCAGCAGGAACGGATGGAATGACCCATGGGCTCGCCCTCGGCCAGGTCCAAGGCGCGAGACAGCGCGGCGATGACCACCGAGCTGGCCAGCTCCCCCGAGCCTGCCCGCCCGCGGACGGGTGCCATCACTGTGCTGGACATATGTCCACCCTAGATGGAGCTGATCTCAGCGGCGGTCGCGTTCCGGCAGCAAGTTCTGACGGTGGGGTCGCGGCTGCCGCAGCCCGGTCCCTTCAGGGCCGGTTGGGGGTCGGAGGGACGTCATCTCCGGGTGTCCTGGGCTCAAAGCTGGCATCATCAATCCGGCCTTGGCCGGGAGCCGGAGGGCCGAGCCCCCCCGTCTACAGAGGAGCTGCTCGATGATCAACGCTGGCGAACTCCGCTCGGGGACCACCGTGGAGCGCAATGGGCAGCTCTGGGAAGTCCTCTCCTTCGAGCACGTCAAGCTCGGGCGGGGTACCGCCGTGGTCCGGACCCGACTGCGCAACATCACCACCAGGGCTGTCACCGAGGAGACCTTCCGGCCCGAGGAACGCTTCCCCCGGGCCCGCATCGAGAAAGTAGACGTGCAGTTCCTCTATCGCGATGGCCAGCATTATGTGGTGATGGACAGCCAGAGCTTCGACCAGTACCCCGTCGACGAGAGTCACTTCACCGAGGCGGCCCAGTACATCAAGGAGTCCGATCACCTCTTCGTCCTCCAGTACGACGGCAAGGTGATCGGGGTTGAGCTGCCCATAACTGTCGAGCTCGAGGTCGCTCAGACCGACCCCGGCTTCAAGGGCGACACCGCCACCGGGGGCAGCAAGCCGGCCACCCTGGACACCGGCCTGGTGGTGGACGTGCCCCTCTTCGTGGAAACCGGTGACCGTCTCAAGGTCGACACCCGGACCGGCAAGTACCTGGAGCGGGTGCAGTGAGCACCTCCTTGCTGAGTCAGCCCGGAGAGCAGCCACCGGGGCGGGTCAGGGTGGCCAGCGAGGTGGTCGCCTCGATCGCCGCCCTGGCCGTCCTCGACGTGCCCGGGATCGCCGCCATGCGGGAGCCGACCGGGGTCAATGTCTCCCTGCCCCTGCACCGCCAGCACGGCCATCGCGGGGTGCAGCTGCAGATGGTGGGGGACACCGGGATCAAGCTCGATCTCTACGTGGCCATCACCCCCCAGGCGGCGATCGGCCAGGTTGCCGAGGAGCTCCAGCACAAGGTCTCCCACGCCATCCACAGCATGCTCGGCCTGGATGCCGTCGAGATCAATCTGCACATCGCCGAAATCGAGGGGGACTGAGCCGGTGGCGGCGCGCCACCGGGCCCGCGAACTGGCGGTGCAGGTCCTCTTCCAGCTCGAGCTGCAGCCGGGGAACTGGCGGGACCCGCTCCAGTACCACCTTGACCTCGACCCGCAGAGTTCGAACAACCAGCGCTTCGCGGAGGAGCTCGTCGAGGGCGCGGTCATTCACGCCGACGAGATCGACGCCATGATCAAGGCCAGCTCGACCAACTGGGCCATGGACCAGATGGGCGCCCTCGAGCGGGCGGTGCTCCGGGTCGCCACCGAGGAGCTCTGCTGGCGCCAGATGACCCCGGTCGCGGTAGTCATCGACGAGGCGGTCCAGCTGGCCAAGCAGATGGCCGGCGAGGAGGCGGGAAAGTTCGTCAACGGCATCCTGGGCAACCTGGCGCGCAGCGCCCGCCCCGGTTTGGAGCAAGCTGGTGCGCGTCCTTCAAGTCGGTGAGCTCGCCGCTTTAATTCGAAACGCCCTGGTCTCCGAGCCGCAGCTTCAGGACGCCTACGTCGAGGCCGAGCTGGGGGACTGCCACCTCTCCGCCGCCGGTCACTGGTACTTCACCCTCAAGGACTGCGGCTCGGGCGGCACTGACCGCTCCGTGCTCAAAGCGGCGCTCTTTCGCAAGGAGGCGCGCGGGCTTCAGTTCCAGCCCCAGACCGGGATGCGCGTCCTCGCCCACGGGTCGGTGTCGCTCTACGCCGCCGGCGGCTCGCTCCAGGTGTATCTCGACCGCCTCGAGCCCCAGGGGGTGGGCGCCCTGGCCCTCGCCTTTCAGCAGCTGGTGGCCCGCCTGGAGGCGGAGGGGCTCTTCGCAGCGGAACGGAAGCGGCCCTTGCCCTTCCTGCCCCGGCGTCTCGCCGTGGTGACCTCGCTGCATGGGGCCGCTCTCCGCGACGTGGTCCATGTGGTCCGCCGTCGCTGCCCGATCACCGAGGTGGTGGTGGCGCCAGCCCTGGTGCAGGGCGAGGGGGCGGTGCGCTCACTTGTCGGGGCGCTCAAGCTGGCCGGCCAGGCCGATGTCGAGGTGGTCCTGCTGGTCCGCGGCGGCGGGTCTCTGGAGGATCTCCAGGCCTTCAACTCGGAGGAGGTCGCCCGAGCGATCATCGCCTGCCCCCGACCGGTGGTGGTCGGTGTGGGCCACGAGACCGACGCTTCGGTGGCCGACTTCGTCGCCGACCGCCGCGCTCCGACACCATCAGTGGCGGCCCAGCTGGCGGTCCCCGACCTGGCCACCCTCAAGCTCGACCTGTCCCGGCGGGCGCTGCTCCTTCGTCGCGGGGTGGAGAGCTGGGTCTTGGGCGAGCGCCAGGGGCTGGAGACGACCAGCCGGAGGTTGAGCCGGCTCGCCCCCGCTGCCCGCCTGGCAGCGGGGCGAATCGATCTCGATATCCGTCAGCAGCGGCTGGCGGCGTCGGTCCGTCGTCTGCTGGCCCACGAGCTCGCTGCTTTGGCCGGCCGAGCTGGCCTCCTTCAGGCGCGCGGGCCTGAGCGGCGACTGCTCCACGCCCGCGAGGAGTTCTCGGGAAGGGTTGGTAGGCTGGAGGCCCTCAGCCCGCTGGCGGTCCTCAGTCGGGGCTACTCGATCACCTTTGACGAGTCGGGTGCCGAGGTCGTCCGCGATGCGGGCCAAGTTGAGGTGGGCGCGGCGATCGTCACCCGGCTCCGTCTGGGTCAGCTGGTGAGCCGGGTCAGTGAAGTTCGACCTGAGTCGGATGGAGGATTGGATGGAGCCTGACCGGGAGCCCGAGAAGGTAGCTGCAGCGCAGGAGCCGGAAACTCTCGACTACGAGGCGGCCCTGGCCGAACTGGACTCCGTGCTGGCCCGCCTCGAGGACGGACAGGTGGCCCTCGAGGATGCGATGAGTCTGTACGAGCGCGGGGTCCGGCTAGTCCGGCGCTGCTCCGGACTTCTCGACGGCGCCGAGCGGCGGGTGACCGAACTCACGGCCGGACCTGAGGGCCAGCCCCGGGAGCAGCCCCTGCTGCTCGAACTCGACGAAGACGGCGCCGACGACGGCTGACCCCAGAGCGTGACCGCCTTTCTGACCAACCAGTTTCTCTGGGTCCCTCTCCTGGCCTGGGGAATTGGGCAGCTCCTAAAAGTGGTCACCGACTCCTGGCGGCAACACCGCCTCAGCCTGCGCTCGCTGGGAATGTCCGGTGGTATGCCCAGCTCGCACACCGCCCTCACCGTCTGCCTGACCACGCTCCTGGCCAGGAAGCTGGGTCTAGGCTCCCCGATCTTCGCGGCGGTCGCCATCCTGACGATGGTGGTGGTGTACGACGCCACCGGAGTACGTCGGTCGGCGGGCCAGCAGAGCGTGATCCTCAACCAGGTGCTGGACGACCTGCGCAGCCATCTGGGGTTCCGCTACGAGCGGCTCCGCGAATTCATCGGCCACACCCCCTACGAGGTACTGGCGGGGGCCGTGCTGGGAGTCGCGGTGGGGCTCTTCTTCTAAGTTGGCGCTGCGCTTACCGGCCCCGGCGAGGACCTAAGATCCTAGGCGCGATGGCACCAATTCAACGTCGGTGGTGGGCTTGACGGTGGCCGACGGCAGCGCCTCCATCGGCTTTTTGCTCCACTTCCGCGAGTCCCCGGAGTCGCCCACCTTGCGGAGGGCTCGGGATGTGGCCGAGGCCGCGTCGCTGCGGACCTGGGTGGCCCAGCATGACGCCGAAGCGGTCCTGGCTCGAGAGCTGGCCAGCGCTCGACTGCTGGTGGCTATCGGGGGAGACGGGACTCTGCTCTACTCGGCCCAGCACGCCGCCCCTCGCGGGGTGCCCCTGCTAGGGGTGAACCGGGGCCAGCTGGGCTTCCTGACCAATGTCGAGATGGCCCAGCTGCCGGACGCCATCCAGGCCTTCGTCGGCGACGACTTCGAGACCTCGCGGCGAGGCACCCTGCGCGGCGAGGTCCGCGGCGAGGATGGCATCGAGGCCACTCTCGAGGTGGCGATCAACGAGATCGTGGTCAAGACCGAGGGGGTGAGCCTGGTCCGTCTCGAGGTGACCTGCGACGACCAGCTGGTGGGCACCTTCGATGCCGATGGCCTGGTGGTGGCGACCAGTGTCGGCTCCACCGCCTACTCGCTTTCCGCGGGCGGTCCGCCGGTGGATGCCCGGGTGGCCGCCTTGGTGCTGACCCCGCTCAACCCGCACGCCTTGATCAGCCGGTCTCTGGTCATACCGGACACCCTCGATGTGAAGATCGAGGTCCAGCGGGGACGAGCCGTGGCGGCCGCCGATGGCCAGGTCTGGGCCCAGCTCGAGCCGGGGTGCGAGCTCACCGTCAAACGAGGTCCTGAGCTGCGGATGATCCGGCCCCCGGGCACACCGGGATTCTTCCAGCGGCTCCGTTCCAAGACCGGCTTCGGGGCTGTGCTCAAACTGGATCCGGAGGAGCCGGGAGCCGCCCTCGTCAGCCCGGACAGCCAGCACTCCTGAGCCATGCTGGTGGAGTTGAGGGTGGAGAACCTGGCGGTGATTGAGCGTGCTGAGGCTCGCTTTGGAGCGCGCTTCAACGCCATCACCGGCGAAACCGGGGCCGGGAAGTCGGTCCTCCTCTCCGCCTTGGGACTGGCCCTGGGAGCCAGGGCTGACCCGGATCTGGTCCGGCGCGGCTCCGAGCGAGCCCTGTCCAGCGCGGCGTTCCAAGATCCCCCGGATGCCGTCGCTGAGACCTGCCACGCCCTGGGGGTGGCGGTGGACGAGACCCTGGTCTTGACCAGAGAGCTATCCAGCTCCGGTCGCGGCGGGGCTCGGGCCAACGGGGCCACCGTCCCGGCCACCGCCTTGCGCGACCTGGGGACCCAGTTGGTGGATGTTCAGGGTCAGGGCGCATCGTCGCTCTGGCTGCGGGAAGGGGAGCAGCGCTCCGCGCTGGACAACCTGGGCGGCGAGAGAGCGACGGTCGGACTCCGCCGGATGGCGGAGCTCTGGTCCCAGCGTCAGGATCTCGAGACGGCCATCGCCGAGATGCGATCGCTGCGCGAGCGCCAGCGGGGCGACCTGGATCAGGCGCGGCTTGACCTGGCCGAGTTGGACGCGGCCGATCTCCAAGCGGGCGAGGACGTCCGACTCCAGCAGGAGCGCGACCGTCTCGCCCATTCCGGCCGCCTGCGCGAGGCCGCGGCCGGGC
>JBAQYY010000159.1:0-15296 GCA_049790415.1 Candidatus Dormiibacterota bacterium
CGGGCTTTGTCCCGCTACCGCGAGTACGCCGCCGACCGGGGCTCGGCGATCATCACCAGGGACCCCGCCCAGCTGGCTTCAGCGCTGCAGAAGATCAGCGGAACCATGACCCGGATCCCCACCCGCGACCTGCGCCAGGTTCAGTCGGCCAATGCCTTGATGATCTTTCCCGCCGTGCACATGGGCAAGGGCAGCCTGGCCGAGATGTTCTCGACCCACCCCTCCTTGGAGCACCGCCTGGCCAAACTGCAGGAGTTGGAGTCGCAGCTCTCCAGCTAGGGCGGAAAACACTTGGGCTTCCTGGACTCCCTGACGGGCCGGACTCGGCTCCCCAAGCCCAACGAGGACAAGGTCTTCGCCATGAGCACGGCGTTGATCACCCTCGAGGCCTCGGCCTCGCTGACCCCGGCGGGTCGGGTGGGCATCGTCTTCAAGGCGCTACCTCCGGGACGCTTCGACCAGCTCACCGCGGACACAGTCGGCATGCTCCAGGTCCAGGACCAAACGGCCCCCGACGACGCCCTCAAGGTGAATGAAGTCAAGGACGACCTCGGCTTCGAGTGGATGGTCATCGAAGGCCCCGAATTCGAGTCTTTGATAGCGGCGCTGCATGGGGTTGCCCAGAGCCTGATCGACGAGGGTCTCGGTGACTGCCTCCTGGCCTCGGTCTTCCCCTTCCTCCAAGCACAGCGGAAGATCTACTGGATCTACGGCTACAAGCAGGGCACCTTCTACCCCTTCGTCCCCAGCGGTGAGCGCCAGCGTGACAACGCCGAGGAGATGCGCCTGGCTGCCATCGTCAAGGAGGACCTCCCTGTCGAGGCCAACTTGAGCGCCTGGTTCCCCCTCTGGGGCGTCCCCGTCTAGCGACCGCCCTGGCTCAGGAGGTCGCCTGGGCCCCTGCCTCGACCACCGTGCCGCCATCGGAGAGCAGCTTGGTGGCCTCCTCCAGGGTCATGTCCTCCGAGGGGAGCATCACGTCGGAGGGGACCAGCGAGTCGGAGGGCAGCTTGCTGCCGTGGGCCCGGACGAAGTTGAGCAGAGCGTTGAGGGCCTGGCTGTAGGCGGCTTGGTCCTGACCTTCGATGGCCTTGCTGAGGGCAGCATCTAGGGGCTCCAGCTGGGGTCGCTCGGCGATGTTGAGACGGTACTGGTCCTCGCCGGAGATGCGCACCACCACGTTGTCGCTGTCCGGAGTGTCGGAAGCGGGTGGGCTGGCGGGGGTCGCGGCAGCGGGAGCGGGGGAGGGGGCAGCGGCGATTCGGGGGGCAGTGTCGGGACTGGTCAGCACCTCCTGCTTGAGGGCGGCCAGCTGAGCATCAACCTGCGAGTCGGTGAGCTGGCCCTGGAGCTGGCGGTCGATGTCGTCCCCTGAGGAAGTGCCGATGGTGTCCAGGGTGCCGCTGTCGACCAGGGAGTCGATGGCCGCTGAGCGGGCCTGCATCTGCTGGGTCTTGTCCTTGGCCCGCTCCATCATCAGATTGACGTCGGTCATCTGCTCGGAGAGACCGGTCACCTGCTCGCCGATCTGAGTAGAAGCCTTGGCGGCGGAGTATTGGGCCTTCATGGTCTCGCGCTGAGTGCGGAAGGACTCCACCTTGGCGGTGAGCTTCTGGGCGGTGACCTCGAGCTTCTGCTCCTGGTCCTTCATCTGCTCGATCTGCCCCGACATGCCGTCGAGTTGAGCCTGGGCCTCTTGAGCCCTGGTTAGTGCCAGACGGGCGAGATCCTCGCGACCCTGCTGGATGGCTACCTTGGCCTGGGCTTGGGACTTGTCGACGGTCTGCTGCAACTGGGCGGCCTGCATTTCCAGGCGTTTCTCGGAGGTGAGCACCTCGGCCACGCTGCGCTTGACCTGCTGCAGAGCTTCGAGCTGCTTCTGGTAGGAGAGGTCGAGCGCGTCAACCGGGTCCTCGGCCCGGTCCAGGACCTTGTTGGCCTTCTGCTGGAACAGGTCGGACATCCGTCGCATGATGCTCATGGCCGTCTCCTTGTCCGCCCCCGGCGGTCTTCGCTACTAACCCAACTCAGATGTTACTGGCTAGCTTGCCAGGAACCCGCTCCCGACTACTTCGCCAGGCAGCGAAAAGGCCCCCCTATTAGCCCAGTCGCCTTCCCTGAGCACCGGGCCGATCCGGTCGCACTAGCACCACATCGCCCAGATCACCATCGGGGAGCAACCCGAGCACCAGCACCTGGCTGGCAAAGCCGGCGATCCGCCGAGGAGGGATGTTGATCACCGCTACCACCTCGGTGCCGACCAAGGTCTCGGGGGAGTAGTGGCGTGTCAGCTGGGCGCTTGACTGGCGGATTCCGATCGGAGGCCCGAAGTCGACCTTGAGCTTGATCGAGGGGTTGCGGGCCTCCGGGAATGGGGCCGCTTCGACCACCACACCGCAGCGGACATCCAGCTCTTGGAAGGTGGCGAAGCCGACTTCTGGTGTCTCGTCGTTGCCTGGCTCGGACACGCTCTCTCCTTCTCTGCTGGGTCGGGCAGCTGCTTCGGACGGGCTGCCAGCCCCTCGGTATACTCCGCCGCGGGCGGGTACCGAAGTGGTTAAACGGGGCTGACTGTAGATCAGCTGGCTTTACGCCTACAGGGGTTCGAATCCCTTCCCGCCCACCGCTGTCCCTGATGCCGGGCTTGCGAACCGGAGATCCCGTAGCCCGGCAGGCTCAGCGTCTACCGGCTGGCGTTCGATTCGACCAATGTGGGGCTGGGATTCGTATTCTGTGACCGCCCTAACCGCCCAGGTAGCTCAGTGGTAGAGCGCTTCCTTGGTAAGGAAGAGGTCGCGGGTTCAATCCCCGCCCTGGGCTCCAGTGATCTGGGGGACGCCAGCTAACTGACGAATCGGCAGGCACGATCGCGAGCATACGCGGGCTCATCTAGCGGGACATCGGCGTGGCAGCCTGGGAGTTCCCACATCCGGATCCTCTCCCCACCAGACGCCCCAAGTTCGATTCGGTGCATTCAGGACGGCCCTGGAGGTGCCTAGCCTCTCGGGCAGGACCACCCGTACGCTGCGTAGTCTAGTTATCGTGAGTGGGCTTAGCGGCAAGATTGCGCTCGTGACCGGAGCCAGCCGGGGGGCTGGCCGAGGCATCGCGACCGTGCTGGGCTCTGAGGGTGCCATTGTTTACGTCACTGGTCGTAGTTCTCTTGGACACCCGGCGGTCGCGGACTTTCCGCACTCGGTGGAAGAAACGGCAGAGGAAGTCACAGCCGCCGGTGGCCGTGGGGTAGCGGTCGTCTGCGATCACACCGACGACAGGCAAGTTCGCGCCCTCTTCGAGCAGATTCGCTCAGAGCAAGGCCACTTGGATGTGCTGGTGGCCAACGCGTGGGGCGGCTACATGCCGTATGCGGAGCACAATGAATGGTTCAATAAGCCGTTCTGGGAGCAGTCGATGGACCGGTGGGACGGGATGTTCGCAGCCGGCCTGCGGTCACACCTTTCTAGTTGCTTGTTTGGGCTGCCGCTTCTGCGGGAAGCTGGGTACGGGCTAGCGGTACTAACGACGTTCACCCGTGGGCGCACCTATCTGGGGAACGTTTTCTATGACGTGGCGAAGAATGCAGTGTGCCGACTGGTGACGACGCTCGCGGAGGAAACAAGGAACACTGATCTCGCTATCGTAGGCGTGTCGCCGGGCTGGATGGCAGTTGAGCGGATGACTGGGCTGTCCGACCGACAGCTCGCAGAGTTGGAGTCAGTGAGCTACATCGGCCGCGCCATAGTCTCCCTTGCATGTGATCCAGCCGTGTCTCGGCGCTCCGGTCAAACGCTAGCCGTGGGTGATCTAGCCAGGATCTATGGATTCACAGACATCGACGGCCACCAGCCCACCCCGTACATCATCGAGTCGTGAACGCCGGCCCAGGCGCCCGACCGATCCATCCGGTACGCTGGGCGCCGGGCCGATCCGTCCGAGGGCGCCCACCTGCGTGCCTAGCCTCCTGACTAAGCCGGACAGCTGTGCGCACGGCCTGGGCCCCGGGGGTGGCGGCTAGAAAGTCGGCTTTGCGAAGAACACATAACTGGACAACCTCGTGATAGGAGCTGGAACTCTCCCGCACACCGCAAGGCGCTAAATCATTGGTAACGAACAGGTCGCGGGTTCAAACCCGCCCTGGGCTCCGCTGATCTCAGGGACACCGCTTACTCGGGCTTTTTAGGCTCTCGGGTTTCGGGAGCCTCGGGCCCGTTTGATTCGGAACTCGGACAGTCGCTCAGGGAGTCGGTCCTTCGTTTCGCAGGCGACCCATGGAATCCGGTAGGGCCTATGCTGGTTTGCGTGGCCGGTACTGAGATTCGGGTGGCCGGGCGTGGGGATACGGCGGAGACCACCCGGATGCTCGCCCGTGCCTTCTACGACGATCCGGTGTTCGGCTGGATCCTTCCCGCTGAGGGCTCGCGGCGTCGGAGACTGCGACGTTATTTCGTGACCGAACTGCACCATGAGTCGCTTCGCCACGGTGCAGTGGAAGTGGCCGTTGTCGATGGGCGCGTAGCCGGAGCCGCCGTGTGGTTCCCGCCCGGCACCTGGGCACCCGGGACCGAAGTGTCTGCCTTACCCGGCTATCTGCGGGCCTTCGGTCGTCGTCTCGTCATCGGCTCGCGGTACATGTCCGTGATGGTCCGCGCCCACCCGCGCGAAGAGCCGCATTGGTATCTGGCAATCATCGGGGTCGATCCGGTCCGGCAAGGATACGGGGTCGGCGCAGCCCTGCTTCGCTCGCGGCTCCGACGGTGCGATGAGGAGGGGCTGCCCGCCTACCTCGAGTCTTCGAAGCTGGAAAACGTACCCCTCTACCAGCACTTCGGCTTCCACGTCACCGGCACCCTGAGCCTGGCGGAGGGTGCGCCCGTTATCACCACCATGTGGCGGCCGGGTGAGTTGAGAGATGATGCCGGTTGAGAGCGGGCCTGATCGCCGTCTGATATACGTCTCAGACGGTTGCGGCGGTGGGCATCCGGAGGATGGCGCGCACCGCGTCGGTGAGCGCGTCGAGCCAGCAGATGTCGTGCTGGCAGGATGCTTGGGCCAACCTCATAGATGAGCTATGTGGTATTCAGCCGCTGGGGGTATCAGGGGATTAGGGAACGGGCCGTCTGCCGGGTTGGGGTCGGTGGATTCGGCCACGTGGTCGCCTCCTGATTCGCACCGCTAGAGGGCCAGTCGTAGAGCACTTTATTTAGGCACCCTACGCTCGATCTCCCACTCTCACCGGCACAGCGCACCGCTTCAAATAATTGGTAAGGAAGAGGTCGCGGGTTCAATCCCCGCCCTGGGCTCCGGGGATCTCAAGAAGAGCACTTACTCGGGCTTTTCTGGCCCTTTTTATTTCCGGCACAACGCTCCGCTGGGGAGTTGGCGGATTGAAGGGGTTCTCGTAGTGTGGCCACCGAGCTGTCGCTCGCACGTCGATTAGCTGGGTCGGGATCGATCCACCGCTGCCTTATCCTCGGGGCTAAGCCGTGTCAGCGCAGCCACCACTGGGGCAGAGACGCTCAGGGTCAGTGCTACACGTGCTGTCGGCGATCTCTGGGGTTGCTGCCCGAGGTACGATCTGGCGGTGCAAGGAGTCCCTAGAAAGGGCTGGCTTGAACTAGCTCGGGAATCGACACGGAGATTGGGCGATTCATCAAACTGGAGCCGTCCCACCAGATGGGGATTGACACTTCTGGCGGTTGGTCTCCTAACTGGGTGTTCGTCGAACGGGCAAGTCTTCAGGCCCACTCAACCACTGGTCACGCGAGCCCAACTTATGAAAGTTGCCAAGCAGGTCTACTACGGACGGGACGGGCTCCTGTGGGACTGCGCCCTGAGCGAGGCAGGTGCATTCGAGGGCTACGACGGCTGCCCGTTCACCACTCATCTCCGGGGCGAACTTGAGAGCTTCCCGCGCGGGGACGCGCTTGCCTGCGGCTCCCAGATGGCTCAGCAAGCGCCATACCACTACGGGGTGGCCGTGTCTCAAGATGGCGGCGTGGTGCAAGTAGCAGCATTTCCCGGGCCACCGGGAATTTCGATCCCCGCCACGAGTACGGGAGAGGTCTATTGGCTGACTCTCGTTCGGCGAGATGGCAGACTGCAAGTGAGCATCATTCAGAAGCAGACCGGGGGCACGCCCGGGCCACCTGTTGAATTGACCACTGGCTGCTAGTGGATCGTGACGCATCCCGCGGTCGGGAAGATCAACCGACGAATCCCTGATCTCGCCCGAGGGACATGCGGCGTCCGGACTCGACTCCGATGGGCCGCTGTGGTCAACGCGCACGTGGTCCGGTGCGGTCGAGCCCGCAGGACGCGCTGCTCGCACGCTGGCGACCGTGACCGAGCTCACCGGATGACTCCCGCGAAGAGCACATAACTGGACAGGTTCTTGACCACCCCAGGAAGTCGGCCGCACAGCGCAAAGCCGCAAATACTTGGTAAGGAAGAGGTCGCGGGTTCAATCCCCGCCCTGGGCTCCGCCGATCTCCGCGCCACCTAACTCGACAGATGCTTGACCTGGCCAGTAAGTCAGCAGCGCCGCGCCCGAGGAGATAGCCGCCAGCAACTAAAGTGGCTCATGGCTGGGGGAGCTTTGACGATCGCCGCCGTGGGGGTGGGGGCGCTCGGGCCGAGTGGCGCTCCATCGGGGATTGTCGCTGCGCTGCTTTCGCTATGCATCTTTTTGGGGTTTGTGAGTATGCCCTTGGCCTTGGGCGTGGGTGTTCTCAAGTACCGTCTCTACGACATCGACCGCCTGATCAGCCGGACCCTGTCCTACGCCATTGTCACGGCGCTTCTGGTCGGCGTGTACGTTGGCGTGGTCACCCTGGCCACCCGGGTCTTGCCGTTCTCGTCACCTCTGGGAGTTGCCGCCTCCACCTTGGCCGCGGTTGCCCTCTTTAATCCCCTGCGCAGACGGGTCCAACGACTGGTAGATCGCCGTTTTAACCGGGCTCGATACGATGCCGAGGCGACCATCTACGCTTTCGCCCATCGACTCCGGGACGATGTCGACTTGGCAGTCGTCAGTTCCGAGCTCCTCCGCGCCATTGAGGCATCGGTGGAGCCGTCCCACGTCTCGCTTTGGTTGCGGCCCACCGGTTCTGGTCGCTGAATCTCGGCGCCTAGGTTCCCGAGCTGATGAGGACTAGCTGCCGTAGGTGCACAGGGACGTTCTGGAAGTCTCTAGTCAGCCCGGTTAGCTCCCGATTTCGGAGCCACTCTTTGGCCAGTGGATCCCGGCTCCGGGGTCCGCCCGAATCGGACGGAAGCGCCGCCCGTTCGTTTACCCAGTGCCGGGATCTGGTCGCATTCCCTTGCTCAGTTCACAATCCGACTTGGCGCCGTGCAGGTGATGGTGAAATCGGCAAACGTCCACTCGGGACCCGACGCGACCTGGAAAGTCAACGTTCTCTTGGCCCCCACCACGGTCGCCGTCCCGGCCAGGACCCCGTTCGTCAAGGAGAGACCGGGCGGGAGGAGGCCGCCCACCAGCGCCCAGGTGTAGCCGCCAACGGCTCCGGTGGCGGTCAAAGTGTAGCTGAACGGCTGACCGACGACGGCTTTCAACGGGGTGGTCACCGCCACCAGTGGGGTGATGGTGTTTATGGCATAGGTCTGATCGGCTATCTGGGGACCGTCACTCACCTCCGTGGTGAACGTGCTGGACCCTGTCGACAGCGGAGTCCCCGAGATGACCCCCCCTGTACTGAGCCTCAGGCCAGGGGGCAGTGAACCATCCACCACCGACCAGCTGAAGGGCTGTTCGCCATTGACCGCCCGCAGGGTGAGGCTGTAAGGCGTGCCGACAAGGGCATCCGGAGGCCAGACGTCGGTGCTCGGAGTGCTGATCTGGAGCGCGCTGGACTCGGCCGAGCCAGCCACCTCGAGCCACCAGGCAGACGTTTTCGTCCAGCCTTGACCGGCGAACCGCACGTAGCCATTGTGTTGTCCAGTGGTGTCGACATAGATCGTCTGCTCGCCCGCGGTCCCATCCTCGTAGTGCCCGGTCCCAATCTCGTTGCTCATGTTCTCGCTCATGATCTCGAAGGAATCGGCAGTGACGTCCTTGACCACTACCGCAGTGTGGCCCGACGCTCCACTGACAGCGGGGCCAGAGAAGCTGATCACATCGCCGGGCAACGGCAGCCCGCCCGTGCCGGGCTCTTGACTTCCCGCCTGCGCGCCAAATTCTGGGCTTCCGACCGGCGTGCCATAGATCTGGTGCACATAGGACACCAGGTCAGCCCCGTCGATGTTGCCCTCGTCCGCACCGGGTCCAGCCCAGATGCCGTACTCCGCCCAGAGGAACCGGACTGACAGGTCCACGCACTGGAAGGAGATATTGTCCGCCTCGTCGAATGGCGTGCCGGCGTTTATGGTGTTGTAGGGGCTACACGCGTAGACATCGTCCAAGTTGTAGGGCGTGGATACGGTGTTGGGATTGGCGGCGTACTTCGCGCAGTAACCGCGTCCCTCGGCTGATGCTTGAGTCTGGCCGCTGGAGTAGGGTTTGACAGCCCAGATGCTGAACGATCCGTGTTTGGACTGAGTGCCCGAAGTCACGGTCACGGTGAAGGCCTTGAGTTCACTCTCCTTCTGGGGGACTCCTGACACCACTCCCGTGGAGGAGAGCGAGAGCCCCGCTGGCAACCCTCTGGGGTCCACCGACCACCGATAGAAGCCGGTCCCCCCGGTCGCCGTGAGTTGGAATCGGTAGGGGATGCCGACAGTCGCGTTGGGTGGAGAGGTCAGGTTGTTCGCGGTGGTGATCGTAAGTGGCGCCGCCGCATTGAGCAGCGCCTGGTACACATCCTTGGCCAGGGACTCCATCTGAGGAACGGTCACGTGCCACTGGCTGAAGTCCGTGCCGTTGAGGGAGAAGGTGTCCGACTGGAACACAAAAGTGACGTAGAGCGATTGGGTGGAAATCCACAAGGTGGCGGGAATACCCGTCAACTTCATGCTCGACGTGGTGCCGGGGGGAACCGTGGAGACGAGGAAGTCGGTCTCATTGATCGAGAAGCCGGGGATGTTATGGGGGTTGTTCTGGGCCACATATGCACACAGTTGCGAGCCGGTCCCGATTACTTCTTCTGAACGGATGCTCGAACCCAGCACGGTGATGACATCGCTGAGCGGCAGGATCGTGCACGGGTTGGTCGGGATCGATCCCGCCGCCGCGGCCGGCGTCGCCGCGACCACGAAGAGGCCTGCCAGTATCGCGGCCGTCGCGACACCGGACCAACCGCGGCGGCTCCGGGCGCGAGTACGCCAGTTGCTCATCTCCAGTATCCGCAGCGACGACGAGATGAGGGTGCTATCGCCCGGGAGCGCGGCGCAGGCGCGCCGGACACCAGGCACTCGCCGCGGCTAGTGGGACGGACTTCCGACTCTGCCATCCAACTCCCCTCGCGACCAACATCCCGTTCCAGCCCCCTCCGCTGAGCTTCGCGCCGGACGCCGGGCTGCTGCGGCGCCCGCCCCAGTGGATCGGCGACAGCCGCGTCGGCGTCGTTCACCGGCGCCTGCCCAGTGCATGCGCAATGTTGATCGCCGCGATTCCCGCCCACGCGACCGCGAGCCCGACCACCGCCTGATCCCCAGACAGGGTGCCCCCGATCGCCCCGCTGACGGGGATCCCGAGCGCAATCGAGCCCAAGGGAAGGACGATCCCACCGTCGTGAGTGCTGGCCGATCCCACTGCCTTTCCCCCTTCGGCTAGCCGGGCGTCGACCCTGGCGTCGATCTCCTTCTCCACCTTGGCGAGGAAGGCGTCAACCAGCACATCTGTGTGTTCTGGACCCAGATCCTCCCTTGCCGCCACCGTGGCGATCAAGTCTTCGCGGGGGAGGGGTTGACCGGGCGGGCGGGTGTCAGGCGTTCGCATTCTCCTTGGCGCGCAGGGCGCGGGGATCGTTGAGGACCTGGCGATTGTAGGTGGCACTACTGCCGAATGACCGACCCACCTGGGCGCGCTGGACCCGAAACGGACCGCGACGCGGACGAATACAAACCCCTAAGGGAGCTAGCAAAGCGATGAGATTCGGGACGGAGCGACGTCTCTATAGAAGATTCACGCCGGGGAGGAGGTGACCTCGTGCGCAAGGTAGTCGCCTCTGAATTTATGTCGCTCGACGGTGGCGCCGGCTCCGACACCGCCGGCACCGCCCGATCTCGGCTGGGTGCTGACCCGCTCAGGTATGCCCGCAGCTTCAGTTACGCGATCTAGCCGGTGCGCTCGCGGTGCTTGCACCCTGGCCAGCAGCAGGGCCGACGCTTGCCTTCCTCAAGTTCCTCCCCGGTCCGGCGAATCCGGCGTTCCCGAGTACTCTCCTGCTTGGCATCTTCGACCCAGCAGATGAACTCATTGCGGCCCAGAGGCGTTATGTCCTTCCAGGCATCGAGTACCGGGGGGTTGGCGATTAGCGCCCGGCGCAGATCCTCGGGAAGCTTATGGACCACTCCACCGGGTAGACGCGGGTTACTCACGGGGCAACGGTAGCGGGTCAGAACCAGCCCTATCGCCAACGAAGCCTAAGTCCCGCCGATCTGGGGGACCTGCCGCCCCCGATTCTGTCCTGCCGGAGGGTGTTGGTACCTTGATCGCGTCCCTTGGCTCCTCACCATCCGCAAGTGGCTAGGATGACCAACGGCACTCGGGGATCAGGTTGGCCGAGGAGCTTGCAGAAACGCTGGTGTGCGAGGAGAGTCGAGTGGCCGGGGATCACGAAAGCGAAGCCGACGACGAAATGCTGCGGGCCTTTCTGCGGGGCCAGCGCGAATCAGTTTTGGCCATCGTCGAGGGACTGGATGAGGAGGCCTGGCACCGCTCGGTAGTGCCCACAGGCTGGACGCCGGCCGGGCTGGTGGAGCATCTGGGTGGTGCCGAGTGGCACTGGTTCCAAGGAGTCGTGGCGGGCAAGCAGCCGGAGCTGCCCGGCGACCTGGACGAGGATCAGGCGCCATACGACCCCCTGACGGTGGTGTTCACAACGGATGACCCCTCAGCCGAGGTCGTGACCTTCTACCGCGACCAGTGCGTGCAGTCCGAGGCGGTGCTCGCGAACACCCCACTTTCGTCTGCACCGCTGGGCAAGCACGGGCTCGGTGGATTCGAGCCACCGAATGTTCGTTGGGTCGTGTTACACATGATCGAGGAGACGGCGCGACATATCGGGCATCTGGATATCGCGAGAGAACTCCTCGACGGCAAGACCCGGCTGGGGGGCCGCTAACGCGCCGCAGCCAACCCTGTTGTCTGGTAGTCGGAACATAGCGGACTGAGTGGGTGCCTAGGTCGCTATCTCTTTTCCGGGAATTTCAGGGAGGACCACTATGTACGGCTCGATCTCACGATGGCGGGTCAAGGAAGGCAAGCAGAAGGAGCTCCAGCAACTCATGGCCGAGATCATCCGGAACCAGCCGGCCGGCGGCAATATGCTCCATGTCTTTCGTTCGGATTCGGACGCACAGGACTACTGGGTGGTTGGCATCTTCGACAGTCGGGAGGCTTACCGCGCCAATAGCGAGCTGCCCGACACCGACGCCCGCTACCGCCAGCTGCGCGAATTCATGGACTCCGACCCCGAATGGCATGACGGTGAGGTCGTCGTTTCGAGCTGACCATCCAGTGTGGTGGTCGATCACTTCAATCTGGAGTTCCAGGACCCGCTACGTGCGTTTGCCGCCCAGCGACTGGGGTCGTGCCGCCACCGTGACGGGTGCGGGACAGGTACTCGAGTGGACGGTGCTGCACTACGGGCAGCCCTTGGCTCGGCATGAGCGGCAGCACCTTAGGCAGGTCGCGAGCATCGTCAATAAGACCTAGTGCGCAGCAGCGCCCCATCTGGCTAGGCGGGCACACTCTCCTCGGTGGCGAGCTGGCCGACACGCTCAAGCCAGGGGCGGGCTTGCAGCCGCTCGAAGATTCCTCGCGCCTCGGCGCGGAGCGGTACGGCCTTGTCCTGACGGCCCAGACCGACCAGCCACTCCGCGTGCTCCGTGAGAGTGACGCCGAGGTCAAACGGGGTATCAAGTTCCCGGAACTCCGCCTCGGCTGCTTCGAATAGGGACGGAACCGACTCATGGCTTCCAGCCGCCAGGGAGGAACGGGCAGAAAGCCGAGCGAGTTGGCCCCGGAGCCAGGGGGAGACCTGACCGGGTAGAGCGGAGCGGATGACTCCGAGAAGTTCCTCGGTTCGTTCCAGATCACCTAGGCTGAGGGTTGACTCCACGGCTTGGACTAGAGCGTGCTTGACCATAAAGTTCGCCAGCCCCAGTCCGAGCCGAGTACGTGCCGCCAGCACCTCGTCGACGGCCGCCAGCGCTTCTTCGGGTCGGCCTTCGGCACGGAGGACCTCGGATAGGGCCTCGAAGTACACCGCTCGCGTCTGCCAGTCTTCCGAGCTTGCGCCTGACGCCACCGACTGAAGCAGGTCGTGTGCCTCGCCGAGGTCCCCTGATTGGACCAGAGCGGGCACCAGCCCGAGAAGCTCGACCGACACCGACTCGAGCGATGCCAACACGTCGGCCTCCCGCGCCTCTTGGATCACTGAGCGGGCCTCAGTCCACTTTCCCGAGCGGATCAGGGGGGAAGACATGCTGGTGAGCGCCATCAGTTCCCAAAAGCGGTCGCCGACTCGACGCGCCAGTTCCAACTGCTCTTGCGTGTTCGCGATCATCTCGGCGTAGCGATCCTGACTTTGCAGGACCACGGACAGGTTGTTGTAGGCCCGCATTGCCGCAACGTTGAGCCCGTTTTCGAGCGCCACCTGTAGGGCCCGACGGAGAAGGGTGCCCGATTCGTCCAACCGATCAGAGTTGACGAGCAAGATCGCCTTGCTACTGAGCGCGTTGGAATAGACGTCTGGCAGGGCGAGGTGTTCGGCCAGTTCGAGTGCCTCCTCGAGAACTGGAGCCGCTTCCTCGCCACGTTGTTGGACCGCCAGGGTCCTGCCCAGTTGGGCCATCACCACCGCCAAGTCGGGATCGGGCACGTCGCCGGCCAGTCCGGCGCGAGCCGCCATCATCCGCTGGATGGCCTGGTCGGTGTGGCCGCGGCTGTGCTCCACTCCGGCCAGGCGGGCCTGGACCCGGGCAGCGCGGCGAGCTTGCCCAGCCGCCTCGAACAGCCGGGTGGCCTCGACGTAGGCGGTAGTGGCCTCTTCGGGCTTCCCCAACAGCTCCGCCATCTCGCCGGCTCTTTCGGTGAGGGCGGCTCGTTCCAGGTCAGACTCGGTCAGCTCAGCCGCCCGCTCGAAGGCGGACTGTGCCTCTTCCGCGGCAGCCAGGGCCGCCGCCCGCTCGGCGGCCCGCACCAGCATCTCGCGCGCCTTGCCCTTGATCTCCTCAGAGTCGGGGGCGTCAGGTTCCAGACGCCACGCTTCCAGGTAATGCGAGGCAACCACCTCGACGGTCTCTTCGGTGTCAGGGCTGGAGAACCGTTCGAGGTAGGCGGCCACCGCCAAGTGCTTGACCCGGCGCTCTTTTTTGGCGAGGGTCTCGTAGGCCACGGTGCGCACCAGGTCCTGAAGGAATCCGTATTGGCCGCGCTCCGGGGAGCGTGGGTCGGCCTGCACCGAGAGGACCTCCTTACCCACCAGGGAGGTGAGAATCGGCTGAAGGTCCTCCTCCTTGCGGCCGGAGACCGCCGCCAACCCCTGAGGAGTGAAGGTCTTGCCCAGAACCGAAGCATCCTGGGCCAGCTGTCTCTCCTCCGCAGACATCCCGTCCAGGCGAGCCGCGATCAGAGCCTGCAGGGTTTCGGGGACCTCCAGGGTGTCGATCTCCCCGGTGGGTCGGTATGACGAGCCGTCCTCAACCAGGAGCCGGCGGTCGAGCAACATCCTGACCGTCTCGACGGCGTACATGGGGATGCCTTCGGCGCGGTCCCGGATGCGCTCGGCCAGCGCCTTGGGCAGGCCCGGGACCAGCCCGCTGAGCAGCTTGTCCATGTCCCCAGCAGAGATCGGCTCGAGGTGAATCAAGGTGGCGTTGCGGGTGGTTGCCGCCAGCCCGGCGGCGGGTGAGTCGGGCCGGACCAGGCTCATCACGAAGAGGGGGTAAGCCCGCGACCACTCCATCAGATAGGTGATGAACTCCAGCAGCGTGGGGTCGGCCCACTGCATGTCCTCGAAGACCATCAGCACCGGGCTCTGCTCGGCGACGCGTTCAAAGAAGAGCCGCCAGGCGGCGAATAGATCCTGCTTGTCGGGAGCGGTGCGCTCCTCCAGTCCGATCAGGTGGGCCAACCGGGGGAATACGAAGCGGCGGTCCTCGGCATCGGGGACGAACTCGTCGACCAAGGCCTGGAGCTTGCTGATGGCGGAGTCGCGGTCCTCGGCGTCGCGGATGCCTGCCCTACCCCTGACCATCTCGGCCAGAGCGAAATAGGTGACTCCCTGGCCGTAGGCCAGACAGCGCCCCCGATGCCAGAAGTAGCCCGACTGTAGGCCGTCCATGTACTTGTAGAACTCCCACGCCAAGCGGGACTTGCCGATGCCGGCGATTCCCGACACCTGGACCAGATGGGCCCGCCGGCCCTCGGTACCGGCGTGGAAGACGTCCTTGACTAGTCGCAGCTCGCGGTCCCGGCCTACGAAGGGCGCCTCGAGGCGTTCCGACTTAAGCAGGCCGCCGCGGCCGGCGACCACCCGAAGCGCACGAAAGAGAGGTGTCGGTGCAACCTTGCCCTTCAATTGATGGGTACCGGCGTCCTGATAGGCGATGGCCGCCTCGGTGGCCCGCTTGGTGGTTTCTCCCACCAGCACGGTGCCGGACTCGCTCTGGGCCTGAATCCGTGACGCCGTGTTGACTAGGTCGCCAGCCAGCATTCCCTGGCCCTGGGCGCCCAGATTCACCGCGGCTGTCCCGGTGAGGACACCCGCCCGGGCTGCCAGCTCGGGAGCCCGTACGTCCTCTCCGAGCGCGGCCACCGCCTCGATCAAGTCGAGGGCGGCCCGGACGGCCCGCTCGGCATCGTCCTCCTGGGCCACCGGAGTTCCCCAGACCGCCATCACGGCATCCCCGATGAACTTCTCGACGGTGCCTCCGTAGCGCTCGACCAACGCTCGGCAGACGTCGAAGTAGCGGCTGAGCAGCTCGCGGACCTCCTCGGGGTCCCGTACCTCGGAGAGC
Source organism: Candidatus Dormiibacterota bacterium (assembly GCA_049790415.1). GTDB lineage: Bacteria > Chloroflexota > Dormibacteria > Aeolococcales > Bog-877 > Bog-877. The sequence continues at coordinate 15,142 of JBAQYY010000159.1, forward strand.
GCGGTGAACCCCACCAGGTCGGCGAACACCACGGAGACCACCTTGAGCTCGACCATGTCGCTCGCGTCGGCAGCCGCAGTAGACGGGGAGACAGTTGCTGCTGCAACCGGCCGCGGCGGCTCCGCGGCCGCCCGAGCCACGGCCCCGCCCAGGGC
>JBAQYY010000160.1:0-3191 GCA_049790415.1 Candidatus Dormiibacterota bacterium
CCGTAGCGGTTGTCGAAGAGATGCTTGGTGAGCGCCTCGTTGACCGCGATCACAGGAAAGCGCAGCACCCCCGCCTTGGCCATGGAGCGCAGCCGGATCACGCCGGTGGTGGTCTCCTCGGTACTCCCCAGCACGTGGGCAGACTCGCTGGCCGAGCGCTGGTGGAGCATGCCCACCAGGTCGGCGCCGTCGTCCATAGTGATTTGGGGTTGACTGGCCAGCACCGCCTCCAGGTGCGAGTAGTAGACGTCTCGGTCCTCACCGCGCCTGGCGAACACCGTGATCCCCTGGTCCACCAGGCTGGCGGCCACGGCGTCCTGGGTGGAGAGTGGGTTGCTGGCGCAGAGCGCTACCTGGGCTCCCCCGGCGGCCAGGGCCAAAACCAGGTTGGCCGTCTCCGCGGTGACATGGAGACATCCCCCCAGGCGGAGGTCGCGGAAGGGCCGATCAGCCTCGAAACGGTCCCGAATCTGGGCCAGGACTGGCATATCGCGGCCCGCCCAGGCGATCCGCTGGGCGCCCTCGGGGGCCAGCTTGATGTCAGTTATGTCGTAATCGGCGGCCGCTCTCACTTGGACTTCAGCCAATGCGATCTCCTCTCACAGCGCCAGCAGAGCCTCCACCCGATGCGCCGCCAAGCGCTCTCGGCCGCCTAGATCGAGGAGCTCGATGACGAATCCAAACCCAACCGTTGTCCCGCCCAGGCGCGTGATCAGATCCAAGGTGGCGAGTGCTGTCCCTCCCGTGGCCAGGAGGTCGTCCACCACCAGGACCCTGGTCCCCGGAGCGAGAGCGTCCTGGTGCATTTCCAGTACCGCTTCCCCGTACTCCAATTCGTAGCTGGAGCTCAGCACCGCTGCCGGCAGTCGGCCTGCCTTGCGCACCGGGATCACCCCCACGCCGAGCTGAAAGGCGATCACAGCACCGAAGGTGAAGCCCCGAGATTCGATGCTGGCTACCGCACCCACCCGCTCCGATCGGAAGAGGTCACTGAGCCGGGTGCACGCAGAGCGGAACGCTGCCCCATCGGAGAGCAGCGGTGTGATGTCCCGAAAGAGGATCCCCGGCTTGGGGTAATCCGGGACATCCCGGATGTGGGCCCGGAGGTCGACTTCAGGCTCAGCAGCGGGCTCCAACACCGGGGAATCCTACTACAGGGGTCATCTCCCGCTGACTTCCCAAGTCGGGGCCCGGTCAGAGTGACTGGCGGCTAACAAAGCCCTCGTCGCGACCGTGCCAGAACCCCACCTCCGCCTCGCCCCGGCGCCAGCAGAGAAACACTGGCCGCCCATCGCGTTGGGCAGGAAAGTCGACCAATCCCGCATCCGCGTCCCGAAGCAGGATGCCGTGCTCCTGGAGGAAGTTCATCTCTCGGGCGACCCGCTCTCCGGCTCGGAGCATGGCCGCCGCGGCGGCGCCACCACCGTTGTGCCCCTCCGCTTCCCGGAGGCGGTCCAGGGCCTCGGGGTCGGTGGCGCTGCCCAGCTGCTCGGCGAGCGAGTCGAGCACCTGCAAGAGGGTGGGCAGGAGCTGGTTGGCTTGGGCCAGGGTGTAAAGACGCTCGCTTCCCACGGCGGCTCAGGTGAAGGCGGGCAGCACTTCGCTGGCCAGCAATTCCAAGTGATCCAGGTCGGCCAAGTCGAGGAGCTGGAGGTACACCCGCTGACAGCCCAGCCGGGCGTAGGCTTCGATCCGCTCGCTGACCTGGCCCGGGCTGCCGGCTGCTCCCACCACCGCCAACCGCTCCAGGTCCTGGCCCACCTCGCGTGCCCGGCGGCTCACTTCGGCACGATCCCGGCCGCAGCAGACGGTGAGCGCGACCGAGAGGCGCATCGAGCCGGGATCCCGGCCCTGGCTGCGACAGGCCTCCCGCACCAGATCAAAGCTGCTGTCGGCATCGCCGACCGAGACAAACGGAACGTTGAACTCGGTGGCGAAGCGGGCCGCCAATTCCGGGGTCCTCCGCTTGCCGGTTCCCCCGACCAAGACCGGAGGACCCGGGCGCTGCCAGGGTTTGGGTAAAGCCGGTGAGTCCGCCACCTGGTAGAAGCGACCCGCATAGGAGAAGGAAGACCCTTCCGGAGCTGCCCAGAGACCGGTGATCACCTCGAGCTGTTCGGCGAGGCGGTCGAAGCGCTCCGAAATGGACGGAAAAGGAATGCCGTAGGCGGCGTGCTCGGCCTCGTACCAACCGGCGCCTAATCCAAAGTCCACCCGGCCTCGGCTCATCTGATCAACCTGAGCCACCGAGATGGCCAGGGGGCCGGGAAGTCGAAATGTGGCGCTGGTCATCAACGTCCCCAGCCGGATCCGCTCCGTCTCCAGCGCCAATCCAGCCAGGGTCACCCAGGCATCGGTGGGACCGGGGAAGCCGTCGGAGCGATGGATGGTCAGGTAGTGGTCGGAGCGAAAGAACCCCGCAAAACCACACGCCTCAGTGGCCCGCGCCACCTCCGACAGTTGCTGGTACGAGGCCCCGTCCTGAGGCTCCGTGAAGACATGCAGCTCGGGCACCACGAAAAAGGCTACAAGACCGGAGAGCCCGGCGGGCTAGTCGACAACCGCTTATCCGCGGCCGAGAATTTGGCGCCACGGCGTCGGGGCCGCCCAGTGGCCGATGTCTTCCGAGGTGACCTTGCGTCCCGCCATGATGGAGTGTCGCTCGCGACGCGATTGCGGTAGCCGCCGGAGCGCGTCGGCCGCACCCGCCGCGGCCACCGGGTGCCGAAAGAGCGCCCGCCCGGTACGAAGCGCGAAGAGAGTTGTCGCACTCGCCAACGACCCTCCCCCAAGCCAGTCGGGAGGAGCATTGCGGATCCAGACCGAGATGCGGTTGGCCACCACGTGGCGCTCTATCGCACTGGTGGCGGAGAGCCCCGTGCCGCCCCGCCGATGGACAGCCTTGGCGGCGGGCTCGTACCACGATCGCCAGCCCCGCCAACGCGCTCTCCAGTCCAGGTCGACATCCTCGAGATAGGCAAAGAAGTCCTCGCAGAGCACCTCGCCGTCGAGCGCCACGTCGTCGAGCATGCGGCGGCGGTAGAGAGCGGCAGCTGCCGAGACGCCGAACACCTCCTCCGCCTGAAGGTGACGGTCATCGTCGGGGGCGCCGTGGTCGCGGTTGGTGACCCAGCCACTGCGGTAGAGCAGATGGCCGGTCGAGTCGAGGCGGCCGGCGCTGGGCCCCGCGC
>JBAQYY010000161.1:0-35386 GCA_049790415.1 Candidatus Dormiibacterota bacterium
GGGCGCTATCGATCAAGGCAGCGTGACTCTGCACCTGGGGAAAGTTGCCCCAGAGGGCGCCACTCTCAGGATCCGCGACTTCGGAGAGTTGCCCGGACGGCCCACTGAGCGAGCAGATTGCTTGCAGTCGCGCCTGGGCCGCCTCCCTTCGGCCCAGCAGGGCCTCGGCGCTGGCCGCCCACAGCCCCGGAAAGATGAAGGGGAAGCTGGGTGCAGCAATTCCGTCTCGCTCCGGTTGGTGCCGAGCCATGAGTGGGCCCCTCCCCAGCTCCCCGGCTACGGCTTCGAAGGTCACCGCGGCGTGGGGGGTGGTCCCCTGAATGAACGAAACCAGGTAGGCCGCCAATAGAGCGGAATCCATCCCCTGGTCCTGGAACGCCATCACCAGACCCCCAGTCGACGATCTACCCCGGCGGGCAATCGCTGCCTCGATCGCAACGGCCTCCTGTGCCCACCCCGTGTGAGTGCGCCCGATCCGTCCCTTGGCGGCGAGTTCGGCCGCGGTTCGGAGAGCTGCCCAGGCCATCACCTTGCTGTGGACGTAGTCCTGAGGAGCGCCTCGGACCTCCCAGATTCCATGATCGGGAAGCCGCCATCTGGCCCCCGCAGCATCGGCGATGGCGGGAACTGCCTGCAGGAGTTCAGATGGACAGGCGTGACCTCGCTCCAATTCCCCAGCAAGTCGGGCGACCTCGCCAAGGGTGTCGAGTTGAATCTGGTCAGCGGCCCCGTTGCCGATCCGGACCGGGGCTCCGGCGTATCCCTTCAGCTGGCTCAGGAAGTGTTCAGGAGGTAGCTCGCCACCAGATAATCGATGCACGGGTCTGGCTGTCTCCGGGTCGCTTCCGAGAAGTCGTGCCAGTCCCCGCGCCACCTCGTCGGCTTCAGCGAAGGCTCCAGCGTGAGCTAGGGCGATCCCGGCGTCCGCGCAGTCGCGCAACCAGGCATAGCGGTAGTCCCAGGCCCTCTCACTGTCCGGCCACTGGGGAATCGATGTGGTGGGCGACGCCACCAGCAGCCCGGAGCTCTGGTCCTGCAACCCCCGGAGCGTGAGTAGCGAGCGATCGACCGCGGCCGAGGCCCAATCAGGCGCTGCATCCCCCAGCTCCCTCAAGGCCGGCACCCGATGCAGTTCGTCCAGCCAGGCCCGGTCTCGGGCCACCGTCCCGGCAACCAAGCGGCGCGTCTGGCGCGCCGCTTCGGTAGGCGACTGCAAGGCCAGACTCAGGAGTGGTGGCAGCCGGCCATCGCCGAGGCCGGCCCCGAGCCATATCACGATCCCCTCGGGCCCTATTTCCGAGAGGAAGCCCTCGTCCGATTCGATTGTTGATGCGCCGATCAACAGTGTCAGTGGGCCGCCAGGGCCGTCCGCCAGGAGTGCCGGTCCCAAGCTCGCTCCCCCGGGTGCCGCTTGCCAGCCGGACCCTCCGCCCGCCCCGGCATTGGTGGGCAATATCAGCAGGTGGCCAGAAGCTGGGCCATCTACCAGCCAGACCAGTGCGCTGCTCTGGGCTCCGTCCTGGACGAGTCCGACGTCGATGCGCACGCCATCGGGCCGGGTGTACCGGGCCACCCTCGATCCTCCTCGCCACGTGGCCGACGTGGTGGGACCGCCGGTCGGGGTGACCGCAACGGAGCCTCCTCGAGGGCGATCGAGGAGGGCCGCCAAACGAAGGGGACTGTCGAAGGTGGGCCAGCACAGGAAGTCGCAGCCAGCTTGGGAATTGAGGAGGGCAGCGGTGCGCCCGTCAGCCAGGCAGAAGTATTCTTTGAGTGGCCGGTCTCGGGTGTCCGAGCTATCTGAATTTCGGGGCGGACTGCCCGTGCTCACGCCGTCAGGCTAGCCGGGCCGACGACTAGGGGTCTAGTTGGTCCCTTGGAGCAGGGCACCGATCTGCGCGATCTTGCTGGCCCAGGTCGGGTCACTGGCGTAGTCGACGTTCATCCCTGCCGGTGTGGGGCCGTGGTAGTACTGGCCCGTCGCTACCGTTCCCGGCTGGCCACCGTAGTTGGCGACTTGGGATCCGGGTGGCTTGAGGTAGTAGACGGAGACGAACCAGGACACGTAGGAGATGCAGTCCTGGTCGCTGGTGAAGGTTTCACCGTCCACGTAGGGGTTGGCGTCGTAAGCCTCGAATCCGAACAGGTTGTGCTTGTTGGTATAGAGAGATGAGGTACCCCAGCCGGTCTCCAGGACGGCATCAGCCACCAGGTAGATGGCACTGACTCCGTTCTGCTGCTCGGCCTGGACGAAGTAGCCGGCGTCGGCCTCTAGCGGCGTGCCCTGCAAGAACGCCTGGATCTGTTGCTCCGACACTCCGCTGGCCAGGCTCAAATTGGTGTTCACCGTGAACGGACCGCCGGTCTGGGTTGGGGGTGCGGGGGTCCCGGGAGTCGGCGAGGGCGTATTGGGGGTTGGGGTGGTCGCCGGTGTGGGAGCGGGGACCAGCGGGGAGGGGGTGATCGGACCCCCTTGAACGATGGGTTGTTCCGCAGCCGCAGTGATCTGGAACTCGGCCACCAACTCCTCGGCCTTGAGACGAGACTCGGTCGCCTCTTCTTGCTGCTGTTCTTGCTGCAGCTGCACCTCGGCAGCCTGCTCTTGGTGGACGTTCGCGGCCAGCCGAATGAGCAACTGGCGCTGCGACTGGGTGAGCTGGTCCATCGCGATCTGGGTATTGAGGGCGCTGTTGAAATCGGGACTGGCCAGGACAGAAAGCAGACCGTTGGGAGCTCCGGTGTACTCCTCGGCAACCAGGGCGGCCAGCTGATGGCGCTCCTGGCCGCTTTCGGTCTTGTCCTTGGCGATCGTCTCGCGCGCCGTCTGCACCTCGGCGCCGAGAGTGGCCAGATCCGCCTTCGCCTTGGCGACCAGCGCCGAGAGCGTGGCCGGGGACCGGCTCGGGGGTCCGGAGCTGGCCTGAACCCAGGGCGCGCTCGTTGCCGCGACCAGACCCAGCGCGGAGGCTCCCGCGATCGTCGTCGCGACAGCAGTTCGTCCCCAATTCCTGGCCAAGCCCACGAGGAGCCATTCTTTGCCCGTAAGACCGGAACTGAGCCCGGTGTCGCAGCCCCGCCGCCGAGCCGTGACCGGATCTGAAGGTGGCGTCGCACGTAAGCCTAGACTCAGCCGGTGGGGGCAGAACAACCAGCCCGGCTCGTTCTTGCCGAGGACGAGCCCATGATCGGGCGGATCCTCGAATTCAAACTCCGGATGGAGGGGCACGACCTCGTCTGGGTGAGAAGCGCCGCTGAGGCGGAGGCGGCGGTCAGAGGAGGAGGGGTAGACCTACTCCTCTGTGACATCAGCCTGGAGGAGGATGGCCGGGACCTCTGCCGGCGACTCATCTCAGAGGGCCTTGAGCCGCCCTCGGGGATCGTCCTCATGCCCGAGCAACGAGATCCCACCGGCCGGGACCTGGCCCTAGCGGCCGGAGCCCGCGAAGTCATCGCCAAGCCCTTCAAGCCCACGGTAGTGGCCGCCACCATCCGGCGCCTTCTGGGCCGCGAAAGCTAGGGCCTAGTCGGAAGGCGGCCGAACCGCCGCTTGGCTGCTAGCTGGCGTCCTCCGTGCCGCCCAACTGCCTGAGCAACTCGAACCGGTAGATGCCGGTGTCGTGGCCGTCTGCCCAGATCACCTTTAGTCCGTAGTTGCCCACCAGCTGAATGTCAGCGAGTTCGTCTTCGCCTTTGTGTAGTTGGGGGTCCAGCTGGAAGCGCCCCGGCCGGCCTAACTCACCACTGCATATGGCGCACGGGCACGAGCGTCTCAGCCGAGAGAAGGGGATCGCCTGGGCCCGGCCGTCCATCCATTCCACCACCAGGCTCCGCGCCGGTTCGTCGTAGCCAAAGCGCCGCGGGGTGGTGCCCGTCATAGCGTCGCCAGAGGAGGTTCGATTCGCCATCAGATTCATTGTGGTGGCTACTCGCGGAAAGAGCTGGGTCGGGCGGATTGCCATCCCGGTCGTGGCCGAACTACCCAGCCGCAGACCGTATGCTGCCCGCGATGTCCCCGACCGAAGAAGCAGCTGAGCTGGACGAGATAGGGGCCGACCCCGGCACTCCGATCGATCGCAACCTGGCCCTGGAACTGGTGCGGGTGACCGAGGGCGCAGCCATGTCGGCGGCTCGGTACATGGGCCGGGACGACAAGATCGCCGCCGATCGGGCTGCGGTCGAGTCGATGCGCCGGAGCCTCTCCCACGTGGACATGGCCGGCGTGGTCAAGATCGGAGAGGGCGAGAAGGACAAGGCTCCGATGCTCTACATCGGTGAGCAGATCGGCAACGGCAGTCCTCCTCTGGTGGACGTGGCGGTGGACCCGATCGACGGGACCAGGCTGGTGGCCCGCGGCCTGCCCGGAGGGATTGCCACAGTCGCGCTGTCCGAGCGCGACACCCTGCTCAAGACCCACTGCGCCTACATGGAGAAGCTGGTGGTTGGCCCCCGCGCACGCGGAGTCATCGATCTCCGCGTCTCGCATAGCGAGAACCTGCACCGGATCGCCGAGGCGGAGCAGCGTCCGGTCCATGACCTCACGGTTGTGGTCCTCGATCGACCGCGGCACGAGGACCTTCTGCGCGAGATCCGGGCTACCGGGGCTCGGGTCAAGCTGATCACCGATGGCGACGTAGCGGCGGGCATCATGGCGGCTCTTCCCGAGCGCACCGGGCTCGATGTGCTGCTGGGAATCGGGGGGGCCACCGAGGCGGTCCTCACGGCCTGCGCCGTGCGCTGCATTCAGGGCGACATGCAGTGCCGTCTCTGGCCGCGCGACGACGATGAACTCAAGCTCATCCAAGCCGAGGGATTCTCGGAGAGCCAGATTTTCCGCGCTGAAGATCTCTGCGGGGGCGACAATATTTTCTTCGCCGCCACCGGCATTACCGATGGGGAGATGCTAGGCGGAGTCAGGTTCGCCGGCGAGACGGTTGAGACGCATTCGGTGGTGATGCGCTCCTACACCGGCACGGTGCGCTGGATCGACGCCTTCCACAACCTAACCAAGCTGCGCCAGCGCAACGAAGTGCCGACCCTGCCCGACGCCTGAAGGCTCCGCGTGCGGCCCGGTTCACATGCCGCCGGGAGCGTCCTCCAGTCTCATGCCCTGGCCTGGGGCCCCGCAGATGATGCAGACCTCGGGTGGCTCCAACCCCCGCTGAGTTCCGCCGCACTTGCCGCAGACCCACTGGTGGCGCGCGAAGAAGGTGACCAGGTCGGTCCGGGAGATGAGCCCGACCAGCCTGCCGTGGCGGATCACGGGCAGCCTTCGGATTCGCTGTGCCATGAGAATCTCGGCAGCCTCGTTCAGGGGAAGCTCCTCCTCGATTGTCCGGGGCTCGGGAGACATGATCTCGGCGACCGTCAGGCCGGGCTTGAGCACCACATCCATCTCGCTCACCACGCCGACCACCCGGTGATGGTCGTCCAACACGGGCATTCCGGTGATGTGGTGCTGATGCAGCATCTCCGCCGCCTCGGTCACCTTGGCCTCGGGAGAGATGGTGATCACAGCTCGGGTCATCACCGCCGCCACCGTCGCCTCGCCGGGCGAGCGGGGGAGGATCGCTTCGGCCATCTGGTATCTCCTTGGGCGGGAACATCGGGGGATGGGGGCTACCATGCCCGTGGTCGGGGAGCTTAGCGCCAGAGGCCGGCACCGAGGTCGCCGCCGGGCCGGGGCTGGCCCACGGTCTCGTTTGCTACTGTGCCGCAGTCACCATTAGTGAGTTGAGTAGAGAGGTCTCTATGAGCAAGGTCGCTGACCCCTATTCGCCATCCGCCCGGAACACCAACTTCAACCCCTCCCAAGAGGAGCTTCGGAAGCTGACCGCGGCGATGCCGACGGCCCGCCTTACCGCCTACGACAACTACAACGTGCAGACCCAGGTGCTCTCCCGGAGCACCGGTTCGACGTACATCGTCACCGACACTCCTGAGATCACCTCCAGCCAGACCATCAGCACCGAGGAGGGCCGGCGGGTGGCCCAGCTCCAGGAGGCCTACCTCCGGGACAAGGACGTAGTCGTGATCGATGGCTACGTCAACAACGACCCCGCCTTCCGCTCGCCCGTGCGCCTGGTCATCGAGGAGGCCGGGGCCAACATCGCAGGAATGCAGGATCACCTTCTCTTCAAGGATGAGCAGGTGGGCGCCGATTTCCGCCCGGACTTCACCCTGATCTACACGCCCCAGCTGACCGCTCCTGGCTACCCCGAGGAGCGGCTGATAGCGGTTGATCTGGAGAACGGGATCACCAGAGTCTTCAACTCCGACTACTTCGGCGAGTCCAAGAAGGGTCTGCTCAGGATGTGGAACCAATTGGTCTACGACCGGGGTGGGTTGGCACTCCATGCCGGCTGCAAGGTGATTCCCACCGATGCCGGTGAGCGAACGCTCCTGATCGTGGGTCTGTCTGGCACTGGCAAAACCACCACCACCTTCACCCGCCAGAACGACAGCAAGCCGGTGCAGGACGATTTCGTAGCCCTAATGCCGGGCGGCCTGGTCTACGGCTCGGAAAACGGCTGCTTTGCCAAGACCTACGCGCTGAGCGCCGAGGACGAACCGACGATTCACGGTGCGGTGACCTCCCGGGTCGCCTATCTCGAGAACGTCTCCCAGAAGCAGCTGGGGGGGGCGGTCGACTTTTTCGACGAGACCTACACCCAGAACGGTCGGGCGGTCTTCCCCATGGAGGCCTTGGGCTGGTCCAAGGATGCCCGCGACATCGCGCCCGTCTCGTCTCTGCTCATCCTCAATCGGAATGACGGGATCATCCCGGCCGTGGCTCGGCTCTCGGTTGAGCAGGCGGCGGCTTACTTCATGCTCGGCGAAACCAAGGGAACGGCCGCCGGGGGAGCCGCCGAGGCAGGCAAGTCGCTGCGGGTTCCCGGTACCAACCCCTTCTTCCCGCTGCTCCACGCCCAGCAAGGCAACCGCTTCCGGGAGCTCCACGCTGCCGGCAACTTCGAAGTCTTCCTGCTCAACACCGGCTGGGTCGGTGGCGGCGAGGGCGATCCCAACTCCAAGAAGGTCCGCATCCCCCATTCGTCGGCCCTGGTCAAGGCCATCGCCGAAGGCACGATCAGGTGGGAGCGGGATCCCGACTTCGGCTACGAAGTCGCCAGCGCGGTCCCCGGGATCGACGACCCCGAATTGCTCCAGCCCCGCCTTCTCTACCAGCGCCAAGGTCGGATCGGCGAGCACCAGGCCATCGTCGAGCGGTTGCGTCGGGAGCGCGCTGAATATCTGGCCAAGTACCCGGGGCTCAACCCGGAGATTCTGGCGGCCGTAGCCGGCTGAGGGTCATCCCGGAGCGCTGCGCTCTGTGGTCATCGACGTGCAGGTGGGTTTCGACAACCCGTCTGGGGCCCGCGCAACAATCCCGACTGTGAGGCCAACGTCGCGGTGCTGATTCAGGGTTGGCGCCAACGCCGGGGACCAGTCGTTTTTGTGCGCCACGACTCAAACGAGGGACTGGTCTCGGCGCTGGCTCTTTCTTTGCGATCGGTGCCACGCACGCTTTCGATCGGACCGGTCCGGACGGTGTAACCGTGTCCGCTGACACGGTCCGCCGGGCGACAGCCGCCAGTCGTCATGATGAGGTCGCAACAATGGTCACGACCGCCCAGCTAGTGAGCGAATAAAGACCTTTCCCCGCATCGATCAGCAGGGGCCTTCCGACCCCACCCTGTCCCAATCCCTCCAAGATGGCAAACTCACTAGGTGAGATATAGCCATCTTGGATTTTGGCGTGACCGCTAGGCTCACCGAGCGGCCTTCGAAACAGGAATACTTCCTGCTGCTTGCCCTGGCCGCCCGCACCCGGGCCGACTGCCTGGGACGTCGGGTGGGCGCGGTCGTGGTCCGCGACGACAGGGTGATCAGCACGGGGTACAACGGCACCCCGATTGGCATGCCGAACTGCTCTGAAGACGGCTGTCACCGCTGCGCCAACCGCGACACCGAAGCCTACCCCGCCGGCCGCGGCTATGACCTCTGCATTTGCGTCCACGCGGAGCAGAACGCGGTCCTTGCCGCGGCTCGATTCGGGCAGTCGACGTTGGGAGCCACCCTCTACTCGACTATGCGCCCCTGCTTCGGATGCCTCAAGGAAGCGCTACAGGCGGGGATCGCCATCGTCCACTACCTGGAGGACTGGCAGCTCGCGCCCGGTGAAGACGACGCGGCGCTGGCCGCCCAGTACGCCGCACTGCGATCCCGCTTCCAGGAGTTCACTCAGGCCCGCATCCCGGACCACCGCTTGGCCCGGCTCCTGGCCGAGGAGCGCGTGGGCACCGACCCGTGACCACGGATGATCGCTGCCAACCCCCCTCGGTGGACGGCCGCTGGAGCCTGGCCCTGCTCACGGTCAGCGATGAGGGCGCCGCCGGCCGAAGGGCGGACAGCAGTGGCGACTGGCTCGCCGGTCGGCTACCTGACCTTCCCGGCGAACTGGCCCTGAGAGCTCTCCTTCCGGATGAGCCGGAGCAGGTCACCGGCTGGCTCCTGGCAACCCTCGCCCAGCTACAGCCGGCCTTGATCGTGTGCACCGGCGGGACCGGCCTGCATCCCCGGGACCGCACGCCCGAGGCAGTACGCGCCCTGGGTGGATACGACGTCCCCGGCTTTGCCGAGGCCATGCGTGCGGCAGGTCTGGCCCAGACGCCCCACGCGATGCTTTCGAGACAGTTGGCAGTTGTGGTTGGGCAGACCCTGGTCCTGGCCCTCCCCGGCGCGCTCAAAGCCACCAGGGAGAGCTTGGAGGCGATCTGGCCAGCCCTTCCCCATGCCCTGGAGATGATTGCCGGCCTACCCCAGGCGAGCACGCCAGCGGGTCATGAGGGGGCGACCTCGCCAGCCTGACCGCTCCAAACCTACACTCAGAGGGTGGTGCTGCGAGGCGTGATCTTCGATCTCTTTGGCACTCTCGTCGAGGGCTGGGGAGCGCAGACCGCGGCCGCCAAGGGGGACGAGGTCGCTGCGATCCTAGGCGCGCCGCGAGTGGCGTTCCGGGATCTCATGGAGAGCACTTACACGCTGCGCGCTAACGGTCAGTTGGGCCCTCCGGCGGCAATGCTGCGACAGCTGTCCGCGATGATCGGCCACACCCCGTCCCAAGAGGCCATCGAGCGAGCTGCTCTTCACCGAATCGAGCAGTTCCGCGAGGTTCTCAGGGAGCCACGCCCGGAGGTCCGGTCCCTCCTTGCCGTGCTGCGCACTCGGGGCTTTCGCCTGGGCTTGATCAGCGATTGCTCCGGGGAAACACCGAGCATCTGGCGCGACCTGGGTTGGGCGCTTCCCATTCAAGCGGCCGTCTTCTCCTGGACTGAACGGGCCCGGAAACCAGACCCGCGACTCTACCGGCGAGCCGCCCAACTCCTTCATTTGGACTGTGCTGAGTGCCTCTACGTCGGCGACGGCGGCAGTCAGGAGCTCAACGGCGCCGAGGCCGTCGGGATGGCTGCCTACCAGTACCTCGTCCCCCGACCCGATGGCGACCGGGTGCTCCAGTACGATCCCGGACCAGCTTGGCAGGGACCCGCCATCTCCACCCTCTCTGAGCTCCTGCCGCTTCTGCCCGGCTGATCTCGGATGGCACCTCCCGGTTATGCTCGCTGAAGGGAGGGGTAGCAAAGGGTCAGTACGGGGAGACATGACGGTGGTTCAAAGCCAATCCCAGCGCAAGGTCGTCACCTTGATCCCCGGGGATGGGATCGGTCCCGAGGTGGTCAGGTCCACCCAGGCGATCATCGAGGCAACCGGCGCTCGCGTGGATTGGGAGGAACACCCCGCGGGAGCCAGCATCTTCAAGCAGGGGCTCTCGTCCGGAGTTCCCCGGGAAACCGTGGAGTCGGCCCGGCGCACCGGTGTGGTGCTCAAGGGTCCACTCGAAACTCCAGTCGGCTTTGGTGAGAAAAGCGCCAACGTGACGTTACGAAAACTATTCGAAACCTACGCCAACATTCGGCCCGTACGCGAGCTCCCCGGAGTGGTCACGCCTTACAGCGGGCGCGGCGTCGACCTGGTCGTCGTACGGGAGAACGTCGAAGACCTATACGCCGGAATCGAGTACATGCAAACTCCGGGCGTGGCTGAGTGTCTCAAGCTAATTTCCCGCAAAGGATGCGAGAAAATCGTGCGTATGGGATTCGAGTTCGCCCGTTCCGAGGGCCGTGGCGTGGTCCACTGCGCTACCAAGTCCAACATCATGAAATTCACTGAGGGACTGCTCAAACACACTTTCGAGGAGATCGCCCCGGAGTACCCTGAGATCGAGTCCCATCACATCATCATTGACAACTGCGCGCACCAATTGGTGAAGCGACCGGAACAGTTCGATGTGATCGTCACCACCAACATGAACGGCGATATCATCAGCGACCTCAGCTCAGCTCTGGTGGGTGGCTTGGGCTTCGCGCCATCGGCGAATATCGGCAATGACGTTGCCATCTTTGAAGCGGTGCACGGTTCGGCGCCGAAGTATGCCGGTCAGAACGTAATTAATCCGACCGCCCTCATCCTTACCGGCGTCATGATGCTGCGCTATATCGGTGAGGAGGCAGCCGCGGAACAAATCGAGCATGCGGTTCTGCTCACCCTGGAGTCGGGGGTCAAGACCCGCGACATCGCGGCTGGTGGACCGACTGCTTCTACCACCGAGTACACCGAGGCGATCATCTCTCATCTCGGAGAGCGCTCCAGCAACTGGTCGGTGCGAGAGCATCATCCCCTGCAGCTGCCCCAGGTCTCACCGGACCTGGCTCTGGTGCATCCGCGGAGCCGTCGCGACATCGGTGTCGATGTATTCATCGAGTCTGAGTTGCAGCCCGAGGTGCTCGGGCCTAGCCTCGAGGCGGCCACAGCTGGCACGGCCTTGCGTCTGGAGACGATCAGCAACCGGGGAACTCAGGTGTACCCGGCGACCGGTGGGGCGATCACGGACTGCATTGACCACTGGCCCTGTCGCTTCCTTATCCGCGACCTCGACGGAGACCTGGAGGAGGCCGACGTGATCGCCCTTCTGCAGCGGGTATCCCAAGAGCACCGCTGGGTCCACGTCGAGCGACTTCCGGTCTACGACGGCGCGCGGGGCTTCACCAAGGCCCAGGGCGAGGATTGAGCGTTTGACCTGAGGCGGGTCCGCTCGCTCGCTAACTGACGGCGGCCAAGACTGCGGCTGCGTGTCCGGCCGGCTTGACGGACTCCCAGACACGCTCGACTTTGCCGTCTGCGCCGACAAGAAAGGTGACCCGCGCCACGCCACCACCCGCTCCCGTCACGCTCGGCTTCCAAGCCCCGAAGAGCTCCGCGACATGGTGGTCCGGGTCGGCCAGGAGGGGCAGCGTGGGCGCGTCACAGGCAGCGGCGAAAGTGGCCTTGGCGGCAACATCGCCTACCGAGCAGCCAAAGACAGCAACACTGCGTTCGGTGAATTCGGCCATGGCCTGGCCGAATTCGCGGGTCTCGATGGTGCAGCCCGGGGTGTTGTCCTTGGGGTAGAAGTAGATCACCCAGCGGCGTCCTCGGAGCTGACTGGGACCAGTCTTCTGGCCAGTACCGGAGAGGAGTGAGAAATCGGGAACTTCATCACCGGGAACCAACATGGACTTCTCCTTGGCGCTAGCGGGCTTTGCGAGCGACGCTAGCACGAGTGGTCAAGTGGTGAGCAGCTGGCGAGCCTGCAGAGCGACGCTGAGCACCACTCGAGTCTCGGCGTCGTCCAAGGAGGTGTCGAGCAAATCCTCGATTCGCTGCACACGATAAGCCAGGGTGTTGATGTGGACGTGCAGCTGACGCCCCGCCGCTCGCTGATTCCAGCGCTGCCCCACCAGGGCCTCGAGGGTGGAGAGCAGGGGAGTGTGGTGATTTCGAGCGTAGGCGAAGAGCGGACCCAGAGTCTCTTCGACGAAGCGACGTAGGACCTCAGGGTCCCTTACCTCGAGGAGCAAGCGCAGTGCGCCCAGGGAGCGGTAGGAGGTGACTTGGCCAGCTCCGCCCGCCCGCCGGGCGAGCCGGAGAGCCTGGCGAGCTTCCTCATGGGCCCGGGCCAGTTCCAGCGCCGAGGTGGCCAGGTTGCCCAGCCCAACCGAAAACGTCAGCCCGCGCCCGAGCCCACGAGCCAGTTCCAAGACGGCTTGGGAGTACTCCTCCAGCCCAGCCAGTGAGGTCTGCGTGGCGACCGGGCGTGCGGTCGGCCCCCGCGCCGGGATGAGCAGCACCGAGTATGTGGCCCGGCCCACCACCAAGGAACCGGGAAAGCGACGTTGGGTGAGCTCGTTGAGGTCGCGTTGCAGGCGCTCCTGCAGTGGCTGGGTTTGGAACATGCCCAGGGTCCGCTCGTCATCAGGCTCGAGTACCAGCACCCAGGCTTGGTCGGGAATCCTGTACCCGAGGCGCTCGGCCCTCACCGCCAGCCGGGTGATGTCCTCCGAGATCTGGCCGGGGGTGAGGAGGCCCTCGAGAAGATCTCCTCTCAGCCGGCGCTCGACCTCGGCGGCCGCCCGCTCCTTGAGCAACTCCAAGGCCACCACGGTGGCCCCATGCTCCAGGGCACGCCGCTTTCCCGCCCCTGCTTCGGCCAACCGTCCTTCGACCGCGAGCACGGCGACCAACTCTTCCCCCGCTCGCACCGGGCTCAGGATCAGCTCCTGCCGGGGTCGGGTCAAACTGATCTCCACCGGACCCGAGCCGCCCGGTCCTGCCAGGGTGGGGGGAACCGCCAGTCGACGGACGGGCAGACCTCGGCCAGCGCCATGCTCGAGCTGGAAGCCGAGAGGGTCGTAGAGTCCGACCTCTCCGCCGGCCAGGCTGGCGATCGCGTCCAGGATCTTCGAGAGTCCAGCTCCCGAGAGGGCCAGTTCGGTGAAGCGCTCGTGGACAGTCTGGGAGAGTTGTATCTCGATCAGTTGGCTCTCCAGCCGGTGCTGGAGTTCGCTGCGCTCGAGGACTCCTGCCAGAGCTCCAGCGATGGCCGAGAGTACCGCCAGTTCATCAGGGCGGAATTCTCGCCGCAGGACGGTCTGGACATTGAGCACCCCCACCATGCGCGGGCCGGCCAGGATAGGGACTGAGAGCATGGAGGTGAAGCGCTCCTCATCCAAACCCGCTATCCACTCGAAGCGGGGATCAGTGGCCACCTCAGGTATCGACAGCGGCTTCCGGGCGGCCGCCACCGATCCGGTGATCCCCTGGCCGGGGGCCAACTCCACCATGCCCACCGCCTCCTGGTTGAGCCCATTGGTGGCGGTCAGCACGAGGGTGGCGCGTGCCTGGTCGTAGAGATAGAGAGCGCAGACATCAGCTTCGAGCACTCCCGTCGTCTCCCGGATCACCAGCGAGAGCAACTCGTCCCGTTCCATGGTCGAGGCGGCCTCGACCGCCAGTTTCTGCAGGTAGAGCAGCTCCCGGAGCTCTCTTTCGCGGGCGGCCCCGGAGCGGGCCATCTCAGCCCGCTCCCGGCGCCTCGGGAGGGCCAGAACCTGGTCGCTGCACTTCGCCGGAGCGCCCTCCTCGCTTGGCGAGCAGACGGACGGAACCGACCTCGGCCCACGGGTCCAGGCTCTTGACCATGTCGATCACGGTCAGCGCCGCGACACTGATGGCGGTGAGCGCCTCCATCTCGACCCCGGTCGAGCCCTGACAACGGACTGTGGCTTGAAGCTCAACTCGGGGCGGGTCCGCGGCTAACCGGGCGTCGACCACGACGTGGGTGAGCGTGAGCGGATGACAGAGGGGAATCAGGTCCGGGGTGCGCTTGGCGGCCATGATTCCCGCCAGCTTGGCCACCTCGAGGACGTCCCCCTTGCTGACCGTGGCCGAGGAAATCGCCTCCCAGGCAGCCTGGCTGATGCGGACCTCCCCTTCCGCAGTTGCCTGGCGATCGCTGCTTGGTCGGTCCGTGACATCGACCATCCGAGCGCTCCCCTGCTTGTCGAGGTGAGTTAGCGGGTCACCGGGTGGGGGATTCATGAGCTGGCGGCGCAGGCGTTGACCCCGGGGGGCACCGTTCCGTTGCCGAAGCTCACCCCCACGATGAGGTCGTCGGGGCGGGCGGCCTCGCAAGAGAAGACGAGAGGTCGGCCGACGTCGACCAGATCCAGCGAGAGAGATGGGTGGAACCCCCGAGCCAGTGCCTGGGGGATCAGGGAAGGTAGGGTCATCTGGCCAATCGCCAGACCGGCAAACTTGAGGTGGATGGTGGAGGTGCCGATTCCACCGAAGTGCACGGGACCGCTAATCACCAGCGGGCGATTGAGGATGGTCGTCTGTCCGCTGACCACCACTTGGCCCTGGAGCACGTGCACCTCCAGCTGAGAGAGCCCTTCGTAGGTGGTCAGCGTGTCCTGAAGAAGGCCCGTCGCCTCGGCGTCGCTGAGATGAACCAGAGCCACGGCTTGTCCGTTGGCGAGGGCCGATGCCACCGCCTTGGCTGCACTCAGCTGAAACGTGGAGGGCGGCGCTGGCTGGACCGCGGGGTAGCTGGGCGGGGTGGTCCACAGATGCACCGCGAAATAGACCAAGCCGACCACCACCACGACCGGGATCAGGCACCCCAGGCAATTCATGGTGCAGCCGCGCCGAATCGCTCCCAGCACCCTAGTTCACCGCGACTTGACTGGTCTGCCAGGCGGCCAGGGCGCGCCGGTGCGAGGAGAAGACCAGTGGCGGAAGCACCTTGGGATCGAAGAGCCGCACTTCAGGTGCTTCTGGGGTGGGCACTGGCTCGCCGGTGGTGAGCTGGCCTCGGTAGGCGAGGACTAACAGGCCCCCATCCTCGGTGACCACGTGGAACACCCCCAGGAAGGCATCCACCACGCTCTCGCAGCCGGTCTCCTCCCGGCACTCCCGGACCGCGCTTACGGCGGGATCCTCCTCGTCATCCACGTAACCGCCCGGGAAGGCCCATCCGCCGCGGCCGGGCGAGATCCCTCGACGGATGGCCAGGAGGCGGCCCAGAGGATCGCTGGCGACCAGGGCGACTGCCGCCTTGGGACCGCGCCAGGCGACGAAATCGCACTGCGGGCAGGCGGGAAGGTCGTGCTCCTCGATCCAGCGCGATTGGAGCTGGGTCCCACAGCTGGGACAGAAGCGGAATTCTGTCCTCACTCATGCCCCCTCATCGACATCTCCTCCCGACCACACCTAACTGTGGTCCTGCCAGAGAGCGCGGATCGCCCTGGCGGTCCCGAGGCCATCAGATGATACGGACCCCGATACCGACATCAGCCGAGATCAGGGATCGGAGAGGCGGCGGAGGTCATCGCGGTTCCAGTCGAGGGGAGAGTCGAGAGATCCCGTGCCTCGGGAGATGGAGCGACCGCCAAAGCGGTCCCGAAGGCCGTCCAGGGCCACATCTAGGCGCTCGTCTCTCTCTCCCCCCGCCTCGAAGAGACTGAGCTGGCGGGATTCGCTGAGGCCCTCAGCGCCGACTCCCAGTAAACGCACTGACGTGCCCTCGGGCCAGGCCTCGGAGAAGAGCTCGAGTGCTCCGGCCTGGAGTTCATGATCGGCGCAGGATGGCTCGCGCAATTGTCGACGCCGGGTGAGCGTTTCGAAGTTCGCAAAGCGCATCTTGATGGTGACCGATCGGCCAATCAGCGAGGAGGCTCTTAGGCGGCTCCCAACTCCGGCAGACAGAGCCGCAATCCGGCGTTCAAGCTCCTCTCGGGAAGTCAAATCCTGGGAGTAAGTCTCCTCGCGGCTGATCGACTTCGGTATCCCTGTAGCCTGCACCGGGCTGGGGTCAACGCCCCGAGCCCGGCGCTGGAGCGCGTCCGCGTTGGGACCCAGAGTTTCCTCGAGAAGACCGGCCGGGGCCCTGGCCAGCTTGCCCAGAGTGTCAATGCCGAGCAGACGCAGTTTGGCCGTCGTCTTGGGTCCGGCCCCCGGAAGCCGCTCAACAGCCAGCGGGGCGAGGAAATCCGCTTCATCCCCAGCGGCCACAACCACCAGCCCTCGGGGCTTGCGCAAGTCCGACGCCACCTTGGCCACGATCTTGGTGGTAGCGACGCCCACCGAGCAGGGGAGGCCTAGATCCGCGTCCAACCTATCGCGGATCAGGCGGCCCACCGCCTCTCCACTCCCGCTGATGCCTTCGGTACCGGAAAGGTCGAGATAGGCCTCGTCGAGCGATCCGGGCTCGACCAGCGGGGTGAATTCGGCGAAAATCGCGAACACCAGCTTGGAGATCCTGGCGTACTCGGCAATATCCACTGGCAAAACCACCAGCTCGGGGCAGAGTGACAGGGCCTTGCCCAAGGGCAGGGCCGAGCGGATTCCAAACACGCGAGCCTCGTAGGCGGCGGCGGCGACCACGCCACGCCCGGGTTCCCGGCGGTCCCCGGGATGCGACTCTCTGCCACCCCCCACGACCACTGGCTTGCCCCTTAGCTCAGGCCGGCGGAGGAGTTCGCAGGAGACGAAGAAGGCATCCAGGTCCACGTGCAGGATGGTTCGCGTCTTGGGCATCGCCATGGTCCTCCGGGTCAGGACCCTCCAGGGAAGGTTTGGGCAATTAGAGCTTCGACCGGCGCCATCGTGGTGCGCACCCAGTCGGCTTCCTTTCGGCCGAGATCCTCAAGCTCGGACCTCACCTCGGAGAGGATCGCTTCTCGGGCGACGATGCGTGACTCCCCGCGACGTCGCTTGAACTCCGCTCCTCCGGCCTCAAGGCTGCGCGGCGAGATGGTGACGCGAAGGGGCATCCCGCGAAGGTCGGCATCGGCGAACTTGACCCCGGGACTGGCATCCCGGTCGTCGAAGAGGACCTCAATTCCAGCATCGCTCATCTCCCGGTAAGCTCCGTCTGCCAACTTGGCCACGGCCTCGTCGTTGCCTACGGAAACGAGAGCGACTTCGAAGGGCGCAACCGCCAGGGGCAGCGTCAATCCGCGTTCGTCGTGGTGTTCCTCGGCGATGCAAGCGAAGAGACGACCGACTCCGATTCCGTACGAGCCCATGACCACCGGCCTGTGCTCGCCGGACTCGTCATCGTAGAGGGCGCCCAGCGCGGTGCTGTAGTGGGTGCCCAACTGGAAGATGTTGCCGTACTCGATTCCTCGCCGGATCCGGAGTGGCGCACCGCAGATGCTGCAGGGGTCGCCGGTGCTTGCGGCGGCCAGCCGGGTCATGGTCGCTGCCTGACAGTCCCGAGCCACATTGAAGTTACGCAGATGCCAGCCACTGCGGTTGGCGCCGGTGACCAAGTTGCGCCGCCTCCCCAACGCCTCGTCGACCACCACGGTGGCGGCTCCGACTGAAAGTCCGTGCGGAGACATGTAGCCAGCAACGCCTCCGGCCGCATCGATCTCCTCCGGGGTCGCCGGCCGTAGGTCAACCGCTCCGCTGGCGCTGCGCAAGCGGGCCAGATTGACCTCGGCTGAGCCAGGCACCACAGCCAGGACCATCTGCGCCGGCTGCCCCCGCTTCAACTCCGCCATGAAGGCGACCGATTTGGCGACCCGAGATGGTTCGACTTTGAGAAAGGCGGAAAGTTCAGCGACCGTGGTGGCGCCTGGCGTCTCCACCTCCTCAAGCTTTGCCTCGGTCTCAGTCTCAAGGTCTGGGAGCCTGGTCTCGGCCACCTCCTGGTTGGCCGCGTAGCCGCACTTGTCGCAGAAGACCAGGGTGTCCTCGCCAGCATCGTTGAGGTACATGAACTCGTGGGCCAGGTGTCCGCCCATCACCCCGACGTCGCTGAGAACCGCCGCGACCGGGATCCCCGCCCGCGCTGCAATCTTGAAGTAGGCCCGAAAGTGCTCCTGATAGGCACGATCGAGCCCCGCCTGGTCGCGATCCAGCGAGTAGGAGTCCTTCATGCTGAACTCTCTGGTCCGGAGCAGGCCGCCTCGGGATCGAGGCTCGTCCCGGAACTTGGTTTGGATCTGGTAGACGATCCGGGGCAGGTCGCGATATGAACTGACGTTGGCGGAGGTCAGGTCAGCCACCACCTCCTCGTGGGACAGGGCCAGCGCCATATCCCGGCCGCGCCGGTCCTGGAAGCGGAGCAGGACCTGGTCAATGGAGTTCCAGCGGCCGCTTCTTTGCCAGAGGTCGGCGGGCTGGACGACGGGCATGAAGATCTCCTGGCCGCCGATCGCGTCCATCTCCTCCCGCAGAATCCGGCGGATCTTCTGCTCGGTCCGCCAACCCAGGGGTAGGAAGCTGAAGAGGCCGGTCGCCAGCTGCTGCAGGAAACCCGCTCGGAGCAGGAGTTGGTGAGATACCAGGTCCTCGGCGGGCACGGTGCGCCGGGTGACGCCAAAGAGGCTGCTTACGCGCATGAATCCAGTGTACGAAGCGCCTTTGAGGTGCCCCGCTGCGGTCTAGGCGATCACCGCCTGCTCCAGGCGCACAGGCAGGTCGGCCCAACGGCTGAGCTGCTCCATCTCGCCTGGGGGGGCCGCGACAGCGGGGGCCAGGAAGGCTCGCATTCCCGCCGAGCGGGCGCCTTGGATGTCGGCCTCCCACTCGTCACCGACGAACCAGACCGAAGCAGCCGGTAACCCCAGCCGGGCCAGCAGCTCGGCAAAAATCTGAGGATCGGGCTTGCGCCAACCGATCTCGCTGGAGAAGAGCACGGCGTCGAAATACTGGCGCAGCTCAAGTCGCTCCAGCTGCTCGTACATCAAGTCGGGCGGAAAGGGTGCGTTGGAGCAGAGTCCTGTTCGTAGGCCCATCTCGCGCACGGCGATCAGGCTGAGGCGGGCTTCGGGCACCACCACCACGCCATCGACCCAGGCCCGTTGGATGGCGGCAGCGACCCGGTCGCTTATCTCGAGGCTGGGCCAGGCACCGAGTAGCTGATACATGGCTTGTCGGTGGATTGCCTGGAAGTCGACCTCCCGCCCGGGGTCAGCTCTTTGGCCGGCTCTGATGAGTTCGTCGACCAGCTGGTCCAGGCTGAGCGCGAACTCGGCGGCAGTTCCCGATCCCGGACCTAGTCCCAGTGAGAGCTCTTCCGCCAGACGCGTCCCCACGGCTCCAATCGCGTTCTCCGGCCGTGCGAATTGAACCAGGGTCTTGCCGTAGTCGAAGCAGACCCCCCGAGGGGTCCCGGCACCGTTCAAGTGGCGGAGCCGGCCTCCGGAGGACGCCTGCCTCCCCGAGGACGGCGGCGACGACGCCGACGGCGTTCGCCCGCTGATCCCGGCTCGGCCACCGCTTGGCCCGGAGAGCCAGGTGGTCGACGATTCGGACCCCTCCCAGCTGCCGGGGGACCCGCCGGTGTACCGCTCGGGCGGCGCCGGCGACGACGCCTGGGCGCACCACCTCCCGGTCCGGGGCTGGCGAACTTGGCCAGAAGCCGCTCCTGGTACTGAGGGTCCCAAGTGCCGCTGCCGATATCGCCGTAGGCGACCACCCGCGCATCGAAGTCAGCCAGGAACTCCTTTAGGGGTCGCTTTTCCTTGACCGCGTTGGTGATTTGCTTCTCGGCCCAAGGCTGGTAGCGAGGGGACTCCGGGTTGAGGAACTCCGGCGGTGGATTTGCCGCTGCAGATGCCTCGGCGGGAGCCTCAGTCGGGTCTTCTTCGGATCGCTCCACCGGCCGAGTATAGATTGGGGCGCAAGTCGGCCTAAGGGACGTCCTCTCCCGCTGAAGCAGGTTTGCTGGGGGCCTCCGCAGCAGCCTTCTTGCGGTTCATTCGGACGGTTAGCGCCCCGCTGTTGATAAGCGCCGTCCGGGGCGCCCGGCGAGCCACCTGGGTGTCGTGGGTGACCACCACCAGGGTCATCCCACGTTCCCTCCAGAGACGCTCCATGAGGGCGATGATCTCTGCCCTGGTCACCTCGTCGAGGTTGCCGGTCGGCTCGTCGGCAAGGATGACCTTGGGCTCTTTAACCAGCGCCCGAGCGATGGCAACGCGTTGCTGTTCACCGCCGGAAAGCTCAGCCGGGAAGTGAGTGGCCCGATCCCCCAGGCCGACCTCGGCCAGAGCGGACAGCGACCGAGCCCGCCTCGCGTCGGTGGGGATATGGAGTGGAACCAGGGCCGCCTCAACGTTTTCGGCGGCGGTCAGAGTTGGCATCAGGTTGTAGTTCTGAAAGACGAACCCGAAGTTCTGCGCCCGCACGTCGACCAGCTCCGACTCCGGCAGCGCTCCCAGGTCGCGACCGTCGAAGACGACCGTGCCTGAGGTGGGTCGTTCCAGTCCCCCCAAGAGAAGGAGCAAGGTGGTCTTGCCATGGCCGGTGGGACCCTGAACGGTGATGAACTCGCCGTCCTGGAGGGTCAGGTTGACCTCCTTCAGAGCGGTCACCCGGCCCCGGCCCTTGGGATAGATCCGGGACAGCTTCTTCAGTTCATACATCGGCTCACTCCACTCGGCGGAGGGCTTCGGCAGGCTGCAGCCGAGCGGCGCGCCAGCCGCCCACGATGCCTGCGATTAGGCCTCCGGCAATAGCCAGCCCGACCGCCAGGGCCAAGATGTCCAGGTTGAGCGGGGCGGTGAGATGGATGGTGACCGAATGGCTGCTGGGGGCGAATGTGTGCAGGAATGACCTCCGAGCGGAGGCTCCCGAGCCGCTGCCGGGTCCCCGCCCCCCGAAGCCACTCCGACCCGATCCGACTCCGGGGAAAGAGGTGGGGGTAGTCGTCCCCGCGATCGCCTTGAGAGGAGGAGCCAGCTTGGTCACCAGGAAAGCTCCCAGCACCCCGAGCCCAATACCCAGGGCGCCTCCGACCACCCCTTGGACAACTGACTCGCCCAACACCTGGCCCACGATGCGACGGCTACGCCAACCCATAGCTTTGAGGGTGCCGAACTCGCGTACCCGCCGCGTCACCGACACAGTCGTCAGCAGAGCGGCCAGCACAAAGGCTGCCACCAGGACCAGTGCGGCCAGCCACACCCCCAGCGAGTCGGCCAGGCTGGCAGCTGTGCTCAGTGAGCCAGTGACCTGGTTGGCGAGGTCCTGGGCGGTGGTCACCGTGGCCTTGGGCATCAGGTGCTGGATCTTGCTCTGCACGCTGCTGACGTCAGATGCGGTGTCCGCCTGGACGTAGATGGTGTTCACCTTGCCGGAGTCGCCGGCCAGCTTCTGCGCTTCGCTGAGGGGGATGTACATGTCGACTGGGGTAGCCGACTGAGAAAACGACACGACACCCAGCACTTTGAAGGCGGTGCCCGATACGGTCACCTTGGAACCCACCTTGAGCGAGTTCTGCTTGGCGTAGCTGGAGTCGACCAGGGCGAGGAGCTGGTCGCTCGAGGAAGCATTTGACTGCACTCGCGTGAACCAGGTGGAGACCGCCTGGGAGCCTGCCGTCACGTTGCCGGAACTAAGCGGCCCCAGACCCGGATCATCCGCATTTACGCCGTCCACACTGAATGTGGTAACGCTGAAGGGTGAGCTCGAGGAAGACCCTGATCCCGTTCCGGAGGGGCCGCCACCGAAGGTTCCGGTGACGTGGATCGAAGTCAGGCTGAGCGTCCCGGTCGCGCCGGCGACGCCGGCAATCTTTGAGATAGCCGAGACCTGGCTGGCATCGAGGGTGGTCAACCCGCCGGTGGAGCTGAGTCGATCGCGACTGAAGGCCTGTCCCGACTGGCTGCGGCTCGGTGGAGCTCCTCCGAACCGAAACGGCCCGCCGCTACCCGGAGTGGCGGGCTTGGTGACCGTCATGTTCGTCCCCACCCCGTAAAGGGAGTGCAGCACCTGCCCCTGGGCTGATTTCACCCCGGCGGCGGCGGCGGTGACGGTGATTACCAGGCCCACCGCGAGGGCCAGTCCGATCGCCACCACGCTGGCCGAGCGCGCCCGGCGCCGAAGCTCGCGTCCCAGGTAGCGGAAGTACACAGATACTCCGGTGGTTGATTCTGACGGGATCCGCCAGACCGCAGTAGACCCTGCCCGCCTGAGAGCGGCCTCGGGATGACCTGGGAGTTGCCTGAGGCAGCTGGCGGACAGGTCGGGCGCGTTCCCGCTAGCTTTGCTCCATGGAGGAGCGTCGGGAAGGGAGAGCTGACCGAATGGACACTCTGGTGGCGCCAGGGATCTGGCAGATCGACACGTTCTTGGGAGGGTGGGCAGAGGTCAACTCCGTCTTCTTGATCGAGGGGGACCAGCCAGCACTGGTCGAGACTGGGCCCGACCGCAACTTGGACCACGTGGTCGCGGGGCTCACTCGTCACGGCATCGGCCCTGAGGACTTGGCCTGGATCGTGCTCAGTCACATCCACCTTGACCACGCCGGAGGAGTCGGTGAGATGGCCCGGCGCTTCCCCAAAGCGCAGGTGCTATGCCACCCCAAGGGGTTGCGTCACCTCGCCCAACCAGCCCGGTTGAACGCCGCCTCAGCCCAGGTGTACGGCGCCAAACTCGAGACCCTCTACGGGGAGATGGCTCCGGTAGACCCGGACCGACTGGTCGGGGCTGAGGACGGCGGCAGGGTTCATCTTGGCGGGGGCATGGACCTCACCACGATCTATTCGCCTGGCCACGCCAAGCACCACATCGGGATCCTCGAGGGAGGATCCGGGGTGCTGCTCGTCGGGGACGCTGTCGGGGTCAAACTTCCCGGCGGTGGCCCTCTGCGTCCGGCGACCCCGCCGAACGACTTTGATCTTGATCAGGCGCTGGGATCCCTGCACCGTTTCTTGGCGGTCCGACCAGAGCAACTGATCCTGACCCACTTCGGATCCGCCGGCGCCCCCGAGGAAGTGCTCGGGGAGGCTGAGGAGAAGCTGCGGACCTGGGCGGCAATCGCCAGCGACGCCTTCCAGGAGGAGCCCCGACGCGACCACATCGAGGAAGCGCTTCGCCAGCGCCTGGGCCTGGGCTTCGAGGGAGACGCCGAGCGAAAGCTGGCCGCCGAAACCCTGACCGGACTGCCCTCCAACGCGGCCGGACTTTTTGGCTGGTTGGAACGCCAGGCAGACCGCCAAAACGAAGTCAGCTGAACTGCCGATGGGGACCAGCCGAAGGGGTCCCCGATGGTTCCGGAGGCGGCCAGATTTGTGTTTGAGGTTGCGGGCGGTGGTATTGGTGAATACAATGCGGCTGATCGCTCGGGCTCGGAGTTCGGGCTCTACTTCCAGCGGAGGGGTACCAAGATGGCCGTTACCGGCTTTTGCATGAAGTGCAAGACGGCGCGGGAGATTTCCAACCCCCAGCCAACGCAACTGAAGAACGGCAAGCCGGCAACCACCGGTACCTGCCCCGTTTGCGGAACCAAGATCTTCAAGATCGGGAAGGCGGCCTGAGGGCCTTCTCACTACGCCCGGTCCTCGCTCGAGCGAGGGTCCGGGGCTGGTGAGACAGGACGACGACCTCGCTGAGGCCATCCATGGCCGAGAGCGAGCACTAGTCCAGACTCTCACCAGCTGGGTGGCCATCCCATCGATCAGCACTGACTCGGAACGCGCATCTGAGGTACGCCGGTCAGCAGAGTTTCTGCGCCAGGCGGCCCTCGACGCCGGGTTCACCGTAGCCGAGGTGTGGGAAACGGCGGGGCACCCCGCCGTTTTCGCCGAACGCATCGAGGACCCGGAGCTCCCCACCGTCCTGGTCTACGGCCACCATGACGTCCAGCCAGTGGATCCCATCGATGAGTGGGAGAAGGCGCCCTTCGAGGCCCTAGAGCGAGATGGCCTTCTATTGGGCCGGGGCACAGCCGACGACAAGGGTCACCTGGTGATGCACCTGGAGGCCCTGCGCGGCTACCTCGAGGCTCGGGGTCGCCTGCCCATCAATCTCAAGCTCATCGCCGAGGGGGAGGAGGAGGATGGCTCGGAGCACTTCACGGAGCTGCTCACCAGCCACCGCGAACGTCTCCAGGCGGATGTCGGGGTGATCTCAGACACGGGCATGCTGGCCGAGTCGGCCCCGGCACTGACCATCGGCCTGCGCGGGCTCGCCTACTGGGAGGTTCGCCTCGAGGCCGCTTCCACCGATCTCCACTCTGGGGTCTACGGCGGGGCGGTGCTCAACCCGATCACCGTACTGGCCGAGATGATCGGCAAGCTCCACGACAGCGATGGCCGGATCACAGTGCCCGGGTTCTATGACGAGGTGCGCGACCTAACCCCGGCCGAGCGGGCGGGTATCGCCGCCCTCCCCTTCGACGACAGTGCCTTTGCCGCCGATGTCGGGGCCGTTCTGGGCGGCGAGGCTGGCTTCAGCACCGCCGAGCGGAGGATGGTCCGGCCGACCCTGGAACTGTGCGGAATCTGGGGCGGTTACCAGGGTGAAGGGTCGAAGACGGTGATCCCGGCTCGGGCGGCTGCCAAGATCTCCTCTCGTCTGGTCCCAGACCAGGAACCGGAGAGGATCACTGCCCGGGTCGAGACGTACCTGCGCCAGATCGCGCCCGCCGGAGTTCGGATCGAGTTCGAGACCATCTCCACCGGACGCTGGGTGCTCACACCGACGGACCACCCCGCGGTGCGGGCCGCCGCCGAGGTGGTTGCCGAGGTCTGGGGGCACGACACGCTCTTCATCCGAGAGGGCGGCAGCATCCCGCCGGTGGTCGCCATCTCCGAGGAGCTGGAGATTGCCTGCGTGATGCTGGGCGTGGGCCTGCCTGGTGATCGGATTCACGCCCCCAACGAACGCGTGGTGCTGAACCAGCTCTTTCGGGGTATGCAGGCGGTTGGACGACTGTGGGAGCGCTACGGACAGTTGGGCAAAGCTGGACTCACTGAGCCCGCGGCGATACCAGCTCGGGCACCTCGAGCGTGAAATCCGAAGCTGGGCGCCTGGTGAAGAGCACGATCTGATCGCCAGGCGCGAGGGATACGTCCGGGTCGAGCTCAGCACCGTTACGCACGATCAGGAGCAGCCGCTCAGCCGCCAGGTCGGGAATCTCGCTTACCTGCCGGCCCACCGCCGACCCCACGGGGACGGTCACCCGGACCAAGGACGCCTCGGTGTCGCCGCCCAGAGGGATCTGCAAGACGTCACCGTGGCTGGCCAGTCCGCTCTCGATGACTCCGAGGATCAGTTCGGTGGCCGAGACGGCCACATCGACGCCGAGCTGGTGAAAGAGCTGAACGTTGCGCGGGTTGTTCACCCGCGCGATCGTCCGGGGCACCTGGAACTGGCGCTTGGCGAGCTGGCAGGCAATCAGGTTGTCCTCATCGTCCCCGGTCACCGCGGCCACCACGTCCGCCCGCTCGATCCCGCTGGTGGCGAGAAAGGCCACCTCGTCACCGTCGCCCACCAGGGCGGAGCAGCTGCCCAACTGGGCCGCTACGAAGGAAGCGCGCGCCGGATCTTTCTCGATCAGGGCGACCTCGTAGCCACCCTCCAGTAGATGTCGGCTCAGGTAGAAGCCGACCTTACCGGCGCCGATCACGATGATGTAGGCGGGCCTCTCAGGCACCTCCCGAAGCCCCCGATGCGGCAACCGAATGGCGCGCCCGGTCGGCTTCTTCCGGACCGCTGTCAAAGAAGGTGCGAGCGAGGGCGGCGCCCATGACCGTCGGGCAGAAGGTGTATAGGCCCATCTCCCGATAGACCTTCTCCCGGATGGGGTCGTAGACCCGGGTCATGACCCGGGGGATCTTGAAGATTTCCTGGGCAACCTGGGCCGACATGATGTTGCGGTTGTCGCCGTTGGTGACCGAGATGAAACAGTCAGCGGTCGCCGCCCCGGCCTGCTCCAGGACCTCCTGGTCAATCCCGCTGCCCAGTACCACGCGCCCGGAGAAGTTGTCACCGAGGCGGTCAAAGGCCCGTCGGGACACGTCCACCACAGCCACGTCGTGCCCCGCCGAGGCCAGATCCTTGGCCAGAGTCGAACCCACTCGACCGCAGCCCACGATCACGACCTTCACGGCGGCGAGTATATCCCCGACTGCGAAGTCGGTCGGCCGCCTCTTCGCGCTGATCCCGCTCAGTCTAGACCCGAGGGGCCTTCGCCACTGCGATAACCAGGACCTGGGCCGGTGGGTCCGGCCTTCTTGGCGGGGCGTCGCTGGCGCTGAACACCTCACCCATCTGAAGCGGCGACAATGGCTCGCGATGACTTCGAGGATCTTTCGCTCCCGGGGCGCCGACTCGCCCGCCGACGAAAGTGACGGCATTCTCCGGCCCCGTCGGATCGCCGTCCCGGTCCGGGGCGACACCGTCGACGACGACGCCCTCCGAGCCGCCTGCCGGCTGGCCCGGCCCTCCAAGGCCAGCATCCTCGTGATCACTGTTCTCGAGGTCGCTCGCAACCTCCCCTTGTCAGCCAGCCTAGGCGGTGAGCTGGGGCGCGCCGAAGAGGTGCTGGCGCAAATGGAGGGGCTGGCAGCGAGTCTCGACTCCAAGGTCCAAACCACAGTTCTGCAGGCCCGGGAAGCCGGGCCTGCCATCGTCGATGAGGCACGCCGCTGGGAGGCCGACCTGATGATCGTCGGGGTAGGCACCAAGCCCCGATTCGGCGAGTTCATCATGGGCCGCACCGGAATCGACCTGCTGCACCATGCTCACTGCCGCTTGATCCTGATTCGGGCGGCACTTCCCGAAGCGGGAGTCGCGGGACGGGCCGAAGTCTCCTGATCCCTCGGCGGTCCCGCCCCGAGGGGAGTCAAAGGGCGGCTGCCCAGCCCCAGGGACAGGCACCGGGAGCTCAGCCGACGGCAGAGGGCGGACGGCGGCTTCTCAGCTGATTCCATATGAGCCACCCGAGCGCCACCACAATCGCCAGGCCGACGGCGATCAGGAAGGCCCGGCCGCCGACACGGAGGATGTCCCGGTAATGAGCCCCGACCACGTCCCCGACGATCAGAACGGTGACACACCAGACCACCGATCCACTGACCATGGCGGGAAAGAACACCCGGGGGGGGATGGCGGCGATGCCCGCGGCGTATGAGGCAACGTTGCGCGCAATGGGAAGCACCCGGGTCAGGAACACTCCCACTCCCCCCCGTCGCCGCATCCAGTCCTCAGCACGTTCGAGATGTTTCGCCTTGATCCCCACCCGGGCCGCTATTCGGGCCACCACCGGGCGGCCTAGGCGCAGCCCCAGGGTGTAGGAGAGGCTCGAACCGATCACGGCACCCGTGGCCGCGCAGGCGATCGCCGGAGCCAGCTGCACGGTTCCCTCGTGGGCCAGGAAGCCAACCGTGAGCAGAACCGCCTCGTCAGGCAGCGGCACCCCTACCGACTCCGCGGCCAGCCAGAAGAGGAGGAAGCCATAAATGCCTGCTGCCGGCAGGTGGGTGAGCTCGAAGAGGATGTGACTCAGAGCGGGCTACCCGGGATAGCCAGCCCGTCCGGCGCGACCGCTAGTCTTCCTCGAGATCGCCGGGCGGCGCCACCCCAGCGATCGACCCCACCAAGTCGCCCTCGTCGAGCCGCATCAGAATCACCCCTCGGGTTTGCCGGCTCGAGATCCTGACCCCTTCCAGGGGGATTCGGATTATCTGGCCCCGAGTGCTAATCAGCATCAGCTCGTCGGCCAGCTCCTCAACGATCTTCATGCCAACGATCTCGCCGACCTTGGAGATGGCGTGCTGATCGAGCGTGTACACCCCCTGAATCGCCCGGCTCTTGACTGGGTAGTCAGACACCGGGGTCAACTTTCCGAAGCCGTTCTGGGTGACCACCAAGACATGGCCTTCGGGCCGGACAATGTCGGCGCCAGCGACGAGATCGTCTCCGCGGAGACGGACCGCGGTGACTCCCATGGTGTCGCGACCCATAGGCCGGACCTGCTTTTCGCTAAAGCGCAACGCCTTGCCCCGCCGAGTAACCAGCAGGATCTGGTCCCCACCGGTGCTGATTCGGACCCAGTTGAGCTCATCGCCTTCGCTCAGGTTCATGGCGATCAGCCCGTTGCGGCGCACCGACGCGTAGGCTGCGGCAGGCGTCTTCTTGATGTGGCCGCGCAGCGTGACCATCACCATGTAGGTCTCATCGGAGTAGGCGTCGACGGAGAGCATCGACGTCACTCGTTCGCCCTGGTCCAACTCCACCAGATTGATCACCGCGGTGCCCTTGGCCTGGCGCGAGACGTCAGGAACCTCGTGAGTACGAAGACGGAAAACTCTGCCTCGATTCGTGAAAAAGAGCATGTCGGAATGGGTCGAGGCCACCTGCAGATGCTCCACGTAGTCCTCGTCGCCGACCCGCTTGGCTCCCATCACGCCCTTGCCCCCGCGCTGCTGGGAGCGATAGTCAGTGGCCGGAGTCCGCTTGATGTAGCCGCGATGAGTCAGCGTGACCACCACCTGTTCGCGGGGAATCAGGTCCTCTTCGTTGAGCTCGATGGCGCCGTAGGTAATCTCCGTGCGGCGCTCGTCACCGAACTTCTTGCGCAGCGCCAGCAGCTCGTCTCGGACAACGCCCATCAGGCGCTCACGCGTGGCCAGGATGGCCTCCAGGGCGATGATGCGCTCCATCAGCTCGGCATGCTCGGCCTCGAGCTTGTCTCGCTCCAGACGGGTCAGGCGACCCAAGCGCATGTCCACGATCGCCTTGCTCTGTCGGTCACTTAGGGAGAAGCGCTCTTCCAGCTGGCGCTGCGCCGTAGATTCGTCAGGAGCCGCGCGGATCAGTCTGATCACCTCGTCGAGGTTCTGCAGACAGATGCGTAGGCCCTCGACGATGTGCGCGCGCTCGCGAGCGCGCTCGAGGTCATGCCGGGTACGGCGTTCGACCACCTCGCGGCGATACTCGAGGTAGTGATGGAGCAGATTGCGGAGGGATAGAATCTGCGGCTGTCCGTCCACCAACGCCAGCAAAATGCAGGAAAAAGTGGACTGCAGTTGGGTGTGCTTGTAGAGGTTGTTGAGGACCGTGTAGGGTCGCGCATCTCGCTTCAGCTCGATCACCAGGCGCGTACCCTCACGTCGACCGGTCTCGTTGCGCAGGTCGGCAATTCCTTCCAGCTTGCGCTCGTTGACGAGCTCGGCGATGGTCTGCAAAACCCGGCTGGGATTCACCTGATAGGGGAGCTCGGTGACAATAATTTGCTCGCGCCCGGCCTTGGATTCTTCGAAAATCACCCGGGCCCGCTGAACCACCCGACCATGCCCGGTGCCGTAAACCTGGGGTAGATCGCTGGCATAGATGATCCCCCCACTGGGAAAGTCGGGGCCGGGGATTAACTTCATCAGGTCTTCGGTGGTGGCGTCTGGGTTGTCGATCATGTGTACCAGCCCGTTGCAGACCTCAGTGAGGTTGTGGGGAGGAATACTGGTGGCCATTCCCACCGCGATCCCCGATGCGCCATTGACGAGCAGGTTGGGCATGGCCGCCGGCAGCACCGATGGCTCCTGCTTGGTGGCGGCGTAGTTGTCGACGAAGTCGACCGTGTCCTTCTCGATGTCGGCGAGCATTTCGGCGGCGATCGGGGTCATCCGCGCTTCCGTGTAGCGGTAGGCGGCGGCAGGATCTCCCTCGGGCGAACCGAAGTTGCCCTGTCCGTCGACCAGGGGGTAGCGCATGACCCAGGGCTGGGCCAGCCGGACCAGGGTGTCGTAGACCGAGATATCACCGTGTGGGTGGTAGTTCTTGAGCACTTCGCCGACGATCGCGGCGCATTTCTGATGGCTGGCTCCGGGAGTCATGCCCTGGTCCTGCATGGCGTACAGAATTCGCCGTTGTACAGGCTTGAGCCCATCGCGCACATCGGGAAGAGCCCGGGCCACGATCACACTCATGGCGTAAACCAGGTAGGACTCGCGCATCTCCTGCACCAGCTCGACGCCGCGGACGCCGCCCGTTCTCGCCCCGCCCTGGTCGATCGCCACTAGCTAACTACCCGTCACACGGGCTGGAAGTTGCGGTTCCAGGGCCGACTGCCAGGCCTCGGTCAGCCCGGCGCGGACGGCGGCCGCGGCCACCTTCACCGCGCTGCTCACGGCGCGGGCGTCGGAGCGACCGTGGCCGATGAACACCAGGCCTTTGACCCCGAGCAGGGGCGCTCCGCCCACCTGGCCCCAGTCGAGTCGCTGGCGCAAGCGACGTAGGCCGGGGAGCAGGAGGAACGCCCCCAATCGTGAGCGTAAGCCTGACATTGCCTCCTGACGCAGGGCAGCAATGATGGCGTCGGCGACCCCCTCGGCGGTCTTCAGGGCAACGTTGCCGACAAAGCCATCGGCGACTACGACATCGACCTTGCCCGATACGAGGTCGGTGCCCTCGACTGGGCCCAGATAGCGAAGACCCAGCTGGGATATCAAGTGGTGGGCGGCCTGGACCAGAGCGTTGCCCTTGGAGGACTCCTCGCCGTTGCTGAGCAGGCCAATCCGGGGCTGGGCAATTCCCAGGACCAGTTGGGCGTATTCGTTGCCCAGTTGGGCAAACTGGGCCAGCCACTCCGGGCGACAGTCCACCTGGGCGCCGGCATCAACCAAGAGCGTGCTGCCCGAGCGGGAGGGAAAGACCGTGCCGATGGCCGGCCTGGCCACCCCGGGCATGCGCCGTAGCTGGAGCAGAGCTGCGGCCATGGTGGCGCCACTGTTTCCGGCACTGAAGCAGGCGTCGGCCCGGCCTGAGCCGAGCAGCTGGACCGCCACCGCCACACTCGAGCGCGGCTGGCTCCTCACCGACTGGGCCGGGTGGGCACCCATCGGTATGGCTCCATCCGAGCCTTCCAAGGTCAGTCGACCGCCCAGTTCCGCGGCGCTCGCGGCGACCAGGGGATTGAGCTGTTCCAGGGGGCCGACCAGGATGAGTCGCAGGTCGCGCTCTTCACGGAGAGCGGCGAGGCTCCCCGCGACCAGCGCCTCCGGGGCATGATCGCCGCCCATCGCGTCGACCGCTACAGCTGGGGAGAGGGCGCTCAAATATCCAGGTTCCGGACCGTCTTGGCATGGGACTGGATGAACCGCTTGCGAGGCTCCACCGCAACACCCATCAAGCGGTCGAAGATGTCGTCGGCGCGCAGGGCGTCCTCGACCTCGACCTTCAACAGGATGCGGTGCTCGGGATCCAAGGTGGTGTCCCAGAGTTGGTCGGCGGTCATCTCGCCGAGTCCCTTGTAGCGCTGGACCTTGCTCTTCTCCCCCATCTCCTTGAGGGCCACCCGGAACTCCTCCTCGCTGTAGCACCAGACCAGGCGCTTGCGCGAGCCCTCAATTCGGAAAAGCGGCGGCTGGGCGATGAACAGGTGACCCTCATTGATCACCGGCTGCAGATAGCGCCAGAAGAAGGTCAGCAGCAGGGTCCGGATATGGGAGCCGTCCTCGTCGGCGTCGGCCATCAGCACGACGCGGTTGTAGCGCAGCCGCTCCAGATCGAACTTCTCGCCCACGCCGGTGCCGAGGGCGGTGATCAGGTTGCGAATCTCCTCGTGCTGCAGGATCTTGTCCTCGCGGGCCTTCTCGACGTTGAGGATCTTGCCTCGCAGCGGCAGGATGGCCTGATAGCGACGGTCCCGGCCGCCCTTGGCGGTTCCCCCGGCGCTCTCGCCCTCGACGATGAAGAGCTCACAGAGTTCAGGGTCGCGCTCGGAGCAGTCAGCCAGCTTGCCGGGCAGAGTGGCCGACTCCAGCAGCGACTTGCGCTGCACCAGTTCGCGGGCGCGTACCGCGGCGGCCCGGGCCCGAGCCGCCGTGAGTGACTTCTCGATGATCCGCTTGGCGTCCCCAGGGTTCTCTTCCAGGTATTGGTTGAGCGCTTCGGACACCACCGTGGATACCTGACCGGCGATCTCTGAGTTGCCCAGTTTGGTCTTGGTCTGACCTTCGAACTGGGGCTCCTGCAGCTTGACGCTGAGCACCGCGGTGAGACCCTCGCGCACGTCCTCGCCACTGAGGTTGCCATCTCCCTCTTTGAGGATGGCGGCCTTGCGGGCGTAGCGATTCAGGGTGGCTGTCAAGGCGGTGCGGAATCCAGTCAGGTGACTGCCGCCCTCGACTGTGTTGATGTTGTTGGCATAGGCCAGCACGTGCTCGGAGAAGCCGCTGTTGTACTGGATGGAGACCTCGACGGTGCTGCCCTCGATCTCACGCTCGACATACATGGGCCGAGCCTGGACGGCACCCTTACCCCGATTGAGGTGGTGGACGAAGGCCTCGATGCCCCCCTCGAAGTAGAAGTTGTCCTCGTTTTGCGGCGTTGGTCGCTCGTCGATGAGCCGGAAGAGCACCCGCTTGTTGAGGAAGGCGAGTTCGCGCAAGCGGGTCAGGATGGTATCCCGGTTGAACTCCTTGCTATCGGTGAAGATCTGGCCGTCGGGCCAGAAGCGAATGCTGGTTCCTCTCCGCCCCGACTTGGTGTCCGGCTCGCTGCGAAGTTCGTTCATGGGAATCCCGCGCGAGTACTCCTGGCGGTAGATGCGCTTGTTTAGATAGACCACCACCTCGAGGCGCTCGGAGAGGGCATTGACCACCGACAGGCCCACCCCGTGCAGGCCGCCGGACACCTTGTACCCGCCGCCCCCGAACTTGCCCCCAGCGTGGAGCTTGGTCATAACCACTTCCAGGGCCGGCCGACCGGTGGGCTGGTGGATGTCCACCGGGATGCCGCGCCCGTTGTCGTTGACCAGGCACGAACCGTCTTGGGAAAGCCTGACCTCGACCTCGGTGCACTCCCCGGCGAGGGCCTCGTCGACGGAGTTGTCGACGATCTCGGTCACCAGCTGGTGCAAGCCGTGCACGTCCGTGGACCCGATATACATTCCCGGGCGCCGTCGGACCGGGTCGAGACCCTCCAGAACCTGGATCTGGTCCGCCGAGTAGCCGTTACCCACAGCCCCGGCTGCCTTCCTCTTCCGAGAGGGCTTGGGCGCCGGCTCAGGTGGCTCCCCGTCCCGCTGAATGGGCAGCCACAATTCGGGGTCAGGCTCTGCCAATTTGCTCCTCTTGGCGCAGTGCCCGGCACGGGCACCGCCGGCGGTCCACTCCACCTCCGCGTGGAGGGCGGTTCCGAGACCAAAGCCGTACGGAAGCCACACCCAATTTTAGCAGTCCGGAAGGGCACTCCAGAAGGGCTGCGACCCCCTGTCGGGAAGGTTGCTTGCACGTCCGGGGTCAATTCGCGTTATCTTTCGCGTGTACGGCGGCCCAACGCAGCGTCGTTAGGGCCGGCCGGAAGCAGGCCTCGTGCTTGAGGCTTCGGCCTCAGTCAAGGAGACCGATACCACTCAGCCTGTTCCAGGCGAGTCGCAAACACTCGGTTCGGCCGGAGGAAGTGGCGCCCTGACGCCCCCAACCCTGACCCTCCAGCACCTCCACCTGGTGGTGCCCGAGGCAACTGAAGCGATGTCGTTCCTAGAGGCCCTCAACGGGGACGGGAACGGAGGCGCCCGTGAGCACTTCGCAGCTCAGATCGGAGCGCTCGACGACTTCGCCGTCATCGCCGCCCAGGGGGAGACCCCGGAGGTCACCCTGCTGCTGCCTGGCTTGGACGTGAGTTGCACTCCACTGCGCGCCGCCCGGGCCAAGCGCGAGCACACCGCCCTGCGCGTGGACAGCGTGCGTCCCGCGCCAGCGGAGCGGGACGAGCTCGGCAACCGGGTTCTTCGCGTCTCCTGCCGCCAGCCCTTGGTCAGCGCCGAAGACGGCACTCCCAGCGACACCTTCCACCTCATGGACCTCGCCAAGCTGGCCCGTGGCTCCAAGGAGCCCGACCCGATCTTGCTCCAGACCCTGGCCCTGGTCGACGGTCTGGAGGGCGCCGAGCGCAATCGGGCGGCTACTCAGAGGACCCCCTTCGACGGGGTGGTGGAGATCTGGCGCTGCCGCAACTGCCGGGGACTATGGAGGGCAGACCGGGACGAGCGCTGTCCCTCCTGTGGCAAGGAGTTCACCGAGGACGACCGGCGCCGTCCTGAGTTGGGCCGAATCGAGTTCTCCGTTCCCAAGGATCACACCATCACCATCGCCGTTGATTCCGCGGTGATGGTGGAGCCCGAAGACGAGCCCCACTACCTGGGCCGGGTGACCAAGGTGGACCACCGGCGCCGCCTGGTCGAGGTGGCCTGCAAGGCCTATGAATCGGCCGGTAGCCAGGGCTGGATCACGCCCTCATTCAACAAGCAGCTGTACGCCTCCAAACGCAGCACCCTGGCCTCGATCGCCTCGGGAGACGCCCGCAGCCTCCTCCTGGCCCAGTTGCTGACCGATCCGACTTCGGTTTACGCCCCAAATGTCGGGCCCAGGAGCGACTGGTTGACCGCCGGGATGCACAGCAACCAGGCGCAGGACCGCGCCATCGGGATCATGGTCGCTCTGGAGCCGGGTCAGGCGGCCCTGATCCAGGGCCCACCCGGCACGGGCAAGACGACGGTGATCGTGGAGGCCATCAAACACCGCCTTGCCGAGCGTTCCGAGCAACGCATCCTGGTGTGCTCACACAGCAATCTGGCCGTGGACAATGCCCTCGAGCGGCTCGCCGGCACCGAGGGGCTCCGAGCAGTCCGGGTGGCCAAGGCCGAGCGGGTGCATCCGGCGGTCGACGCCTTCCGGGTCGAGGACGAGGATGACGAGCGGCTGATCTCCGCCAACGTCTTCTTCGCGACCTGCGCCACCGCCGCGACTTCCTCGATCACCAATGACGAGATCTACGACATGGTGATCCTCGACGAGGCCAACAAGGCGCGCATCGATGAAGCCCTGCCCTGCCTGCGCCTAGGTGCGGCCGTGGTCATGGTGGGAGACCACAAGCAGCTTCCACCCGTCGAAGACGACGCCATTTATCAGATCGTGGAGGACCATCCCGACCTCGAGGAGATCGTCGATACCAGTCTCTTTCAGCGGTGCTGGGAGAAGGGCGTGCCTGAGCAGGCCCGCTGCCTGCTGGTGGAGCAGCATCGGATGCACCCGGAGATCTCCGCCTACATCAGCTCGGCCTCCTACGACGATCAGCTCCAGAACGCAGCCGAGGTCCTGGAGTACGAGTACGTGACCAGGCGCCCCTTCCCGGTGGCGCTGCACATGGTCGACACGGCTGGGCTGCGAGGAGGCCGGGAGCGGCGCGGCGCCGGAGGCGCGCTGCGCAACGACGCCGAGGTCAGAGTCTGCGCCCAAGTGGTGCGCATCCTCGATGAGAGGGCCGACCCGGCGCTCTCACTGGCGGTGATCGCCATGTATGCCGATCAGGTGGACCGGCTGCGTCAGGCGCTCAGTCGGCGCCACTTCCGGCGACAGGTCAGAATCGACACCGTCGACTCCTTCGAAGGTAGGGAGGAGGACATGGTGGTGATCTCTCTGGTACGCAGCAATGAGCGGGGCAGGATCGGCTTCTTGCGGGTACCCAACCGCCTCAACGTGGCCATCTCCAGAGCTCGCCGCCTGGTGGTGTGCGTCGGTGACGCCGCCACCCTCAGGGCGGGCGAGGAGACCATGTACGGGCGGCTGGTGGAGGCGGCCAAGGGATGTGGGGGCTACCTGATGGCGACCGACCTCCTGGGCGGAAGGGCCAGCGCCCGTCCGCGCGGAATCCAGCGGGGTGTGGCGGGGGCCCCGGGGAGCGTTCCCGAGGGAGGGGACCCCAACGC
>JBAQYY010000162.1:0-4309 GCA_049790415.1 Candidatus Dormiibacterota bacterium
AGTCAG
Source organism: Candidatus Dormiibacterota bacterium (assembly GCA_049790415.1). Taxonomy (GTDB): domain Bacteria; phylum Chloroflexota; class Dormibacteria; order Aeolococcales; family Bog-877; genus Bog-877. Next base: position 7 of record JBAQYY010000162.1, read on the forward strand.
GCCCGAGGACTGATCTCGGTGGGTGAGTTCCGGGGCCACGTTCCCGGGCCCGGCTGGCGGTGGGGCGGCAAGGTTGGCGACCGGTCCAGGGCCGGGAGGCGAGGGGGGCTGGGACGGTCACCGCCGGCGGCCTCATTCACTCAGCGCAGGTCAGGCGGCCTGAGCACGTCCAGCGTGGCACCGGTCTCGAGCGCGGTCTTGAGTGGATTGAGGACCCAGCTCCAACGACTGCCCGACCGCCCTGTCCTCCATTAGCGAGCGACGCTCTTCAACCGGCCACGCCAGATTCAGAGCTGTGAGCTGAAAGGCGCGCGTGGCGTCCCTGAGCGTCCCGGCCGCCGCAGTCCATCGTCTCGAACCAATCGGGGACAGGCATCGTGAAGGTGCTCGTGTCAGGTGCCACGCGATCTCGAAAGCTAACGAACGAACAGGGCATAGCTCCTCCAGACCCGCTCCCGGCGTAGTGAACCCGCGGCTGCAAGCTCCCAGCAGCGGGAAGTCACCAGGCCCTGGTCCTGGCCAATCTCCCGACCCAGCCTTGACTGGATGGTCCCCGGGTGCGAGTGCACGTACCCGAGAATCGCGGACACCTCCCGAAGGGACTGCCTAGCGGGCTCGATGAGGTCTCGCCAGGACGCCAGTTCATCGTGAGCGTGCAGTACCCCTGAGATCTGGTCGATGGCGCTTTCGTCCTTGAGGAGGGGAGCCAGCTGGAGCCCAAGCGTCACAGCTGGCCAGGGGGCGGGAACCCAGTCCCTGGGACCGAACTCCGCGGCCTCGGCTAGCAGGTCGCTGACAAGCTGTGGAAGCAGCGGTATGGCCGCCAGGGCTGCACCGAGCGCCTCCTGTGGTCGGCGCCTGGCGCCAGGCTGTACTGGGTAGAGTGCCTTCATCCTGGATTCAGCCTCGAAGTAGGTTCGGAACCGTCGCGCCTTCTCCTCCTCGGCAGCCCAGCGCGCCCTGGAAGTCCGCCATCTGTCCTCGGCGGCACTGGGCCGCCTCCGATCCTGTTTCTGATCGGGGCGCTTTGGAGAGGACCGGGTCAGCCCTCGCTTGTCGTATCGGGATCGTTGAGCGGGGTCTCGGAGGATGCCGTACGCCACGTTGATGAAAGCTGTGCGCGAGGTGGCCAGTGGGTCGGGATTGCGGTCAGGATGCCAGCGCTGCACCTCTGCGCGCCAGGCCGTCTCCAACTCCTGGTTCGGTGCCGCAGGCGACAGGCCCAGGAGGGCGTACAGATCGTCCGAGGCTACACCGTCCGGGAACAGCATCTGGCTAGTTTGGCTCTTGGGTGAATTCACAAACTGCCGCCCCGACCAGCTCGACCGCTGGGTTCTGGATCAGCGGCCGCTCACGATCGCGGAGTTTGCAGGCCACCTGGTCGGGGTGTGGTGGCCGTGGTGGTCTACATCTTGGTCCATCGCCGCTGCCGCGGCACTCTCCCGGACTGATCTTGGCCGGACCGCGTAGGTACATCGAGTCCCCGGTCAGCGCCTTGATCGAGAGCCCCGCCTTCTATCAGCCGCTCAACGAGCGACGCAATCTGGAGGTGCGGTCCAGCCTCGGCGGTATCGACAAGCGGGAGAGATCGAGCGGGTCCTGCCTAAGTTCAACCCAGCCGACCTCAGGTAGCCCAACTCGACTCCACCTCGTCGCGGCTTCCTGGTTCCATGGGGTGGGCGGTCAGTTCCGGACCCCAGGCGCGACCACGACGAATGTGGTCCCATCAATCTGATATCATAACGATATGGTCAGAGCTACGACTGGTTCTGTCGCACGCGATCTTGGGACGTCCGTTCCTCGGGTGCATCGAGCGCTTCGAGAGCTGGGCCTTACTCCAAATCAGACTGCAGGAGGCCATCTTCGGCTCTCCTCAACAGAGGTTGCACGTGTTCGGCGGCGACTGGGGCACGTTGTGGCTGTGGAGGGCTTACGGCGAGAGGAGGTGCTTACGCTTGCGGCACTGAGCCGCCGTCCGCTTGGCCTCAGATCCGGACGGGCGGTCGCGCGGGCGGCAGGCATCAGCCACGGAGCCTCGATGGCTGCGCTCTCCCGCCTCGAAAGGATGGGCTACGTCACGCGCAAGACCCGGTTGGTGGTCGAAGGGTCGGCTCGCTCCGTCACCGAGTGGGAGGTGTGCTTTCTCTCGCCACAATGGCGTCGGGTAGCCTCCGCGATCTCACGCGTCGAAGTTCCCCGGCCCGCCCCGCGAGCCTCCAAGTCCTATTTCCTTCCCCGGCGGTTCGGGCACCTATTCTGGGATGTCCCTCATCCTGAGCAGATCGACCTCCGGGTCAAGGGAGCGACGGTCGCCCATCGAGTGCTTACCAGTAGCGACCTGCGAGCCCATTCGTGGGCTGCGACCACGCTGCCACCTAATGACCTGCGGCGAGCCGCTACCTACCGGGGCGTCTCCGAGCAAGTTAAGGCACTTGCCGAGAACCTGGCCCGAGCATGAGCCTTCCTCCTGGGCTGCGGCAAGCCCTCCCAGGGGCCACCGCCCGCGCCTGGGAAAAGGTGGCCCCCTTGGTCCCTGAAGGAGCGTACCTGGCGGGTGGCACCGCCATCGCAGTCCATCTACGGCACAGGCAGAGCCGGGATCTCGACTTCTTCTTGTCTACCAGGGCCGACCTCGGGCAGCTCCGGGATCAACTGTCTCAAGTTGGCCAATTCGTGACGACCATGTTCCAGGAAGACACCCTCGACGGGACCTTGGACGACGCCAAGGTCCAGTTCCTCCTGGCCGATTCACAGCGGGTTCTGGAACCGATGGCAACGGTTGGCGGCATTCAGGTAGCCGGTCTCGGAGACCTTCTGGCAACCAAGCTCAAGGTGATCGGTGACCGGGGCGAGATGCGTGACTACTTCGACATCATGGTCATCGAGCAACAGGGGGGTCGGCGAGCCGAGGAAGGTCTCGCCCTGTTCGTTCAGCGGTACTCTCCCACCGTACCTGAAGCGGCCATCGACCACATCGTGAAGGGGCTTGGCTACTTCGGCGACGTACCCGACGACATAGAGCTGCCGGTACCCAGGGAAACGATCGAGCGCTACTGGATCCGCCGACAGCCGGAGATTGTCAAGAGCATCGATGATCTCGGCGGCAAAGACTAGCTAAAAGCTGGCTGTGCATCGACGGTGACCGCCGGGAGATGGCTAAGCTGAAGGCTCTTGGCGCAAGAGGGCTGACGATGGCGCAGCAGGCGAAGGTTCAGGTCCGCCGGGTCTACGACGCGCCCTTACCCGGTGACGGCGCCCGGGTGCTGGTGGACCGGATCTGGCCGCGCGGGCTGAGCAAGGCCAAGGCCGAATTCGAGGAGTGGTGCAAGGATGTCGCTCCTTCGACGGAACTGCGCCAGTGGTACCGCCACGACCCCGCTCTTTTCGAGGAGTTCGGCCGGCGTTACCACGTCGAACTTAAACAGCGGCAGCGCGCGACCTCGCTGGCTCATCTACGGGAGCTGGCGCAGAAGCGGACCTTGACCTTGCTGACCGCCACCAAGCGGCCTGAGATCAGCGAGGCGGAGGTCCTTGCCAAGTTGCTGCGCGGCTGACGTCGGGAGAAGAGACTCGAAGCCCCTCGGCGACGCCTGGCCCGCACTGCGACTTCACGCCGCTACGGTCACGGTCCTGGGAGGACCGCCAGAGACGCACCGAGTCCCACAATCGCGATTGAGATCACCAGGGTGGCGACTGCCATCGTGCGAATGTGACGCCGGCGCCAGCGCCGGGCTGCTCGTCCATGCAGCCCCGCCAGGCTGAAGACCGCGATCACCAGAACGACCTTTACCAACAGGACTTTTCCGAAGGAGGTACTGGTCAGGTTGTCGGGACGAATCCCGTTCAGCCAGGCCAGGGCGAGCCCGGTCAGGACTAGGACGGGGAGCAGAACTCGATTGGTCAGGTATGCAAATCGTTGGCCGGTCGCGCTGGCGATTGCCTGCACCATCTGCGGAGTCGTGTCTCGGCGCAGCAGGGGCAAGACCACGACCACCAGCATCAGCTGGCCGCCCACCCAGAAGGCCGCCGCCATGATGTGCACGAAGATCAGCAAGGACCAACCCAGCGTGCTCACGGCAACCTCCGTTCCGTCGCCTCTTCACCGCCCCCACCGTCCAAGGAATTCGACAGCCGTTGGGGGAAGTGAACGACTCTTGGAAGCTCGAGAGGAGCCGCCGAGTATCGACGAGCCTCTCCGCGGAGCCCTCAGCTAGAGGGGACGGTTGGAGCCACCCCCCGTGGGGCGCCTCCGGCTCCTCACCACGCTCCCTCCGATCACTGCCACGATCACCAATTCAATCGC
>JBAQYY010000163.1:0-18414 GCA_049790415.1 Candidatus Dormiibacterota bacterium
CTGGCGGTCCTGCGCATCCTGCTCAAGGCGCCCAGCACCAGTGCTGAGGTGGCCCGTGCCCTGGGCATGGCACCTGCCGAATCAACCTATCACCTGGCCGCTCTGGGTCAAGCCGGTCTGGTCGGCCCCGACTCTGGAGTCTCCGGAGGGCAGCGCTTCCAGGTCCTCGATCAGTCTCGGGACTGGATCGCCGAACTGATCACCCGAGGTGGCTCGCTAGGGAGCAGAACGGTGGCGGATCCATCCCGCCCTACCGAGCCGGTCAGCCAGAGCTGACGGAAGGGTAGCGCCCTCAGCCGGCGCCCAAGCCGAGGTCATCGGGAACCAGTTCGGGCCGAAGGTTGCGCTCCATCAGCCCCCGGACGCTCTCCGCCACCGAGGTGCCTTCAAAGATGATGGCGTGGACCGCCTGGGTTATCGGGATCTCCACCTGGTAGCGGGCCGCCAGCACCAGGGCCGCCCGGGAGGCGTTGACTCCCTCGGCCACCATCGGAGTTTCCGCCTGGGCCTCCGCCGGGCTCTCTCCCCGCCCGATCCTCTCTCCCAGGGTGCGGTTGCGGCCCACCCGGCTGATGCAGGTGACCAGGCAGTCGCCTACCCCGGCCAGACCTGCGAAGGTGAAGGGGTTAGCCCCAGCCCGCACCCCCAGCCGGGTCATCTCACTGAGGCCCCTGGTGATGATGGCCGCCTTGGCGTTGTCCCCCACCTCGAGACCGTCGCAAACTCCGGCGGCAATGGCGATCACGTTCTTCATGGCCCCGGCGAACTCGACGCCGAGGGGGTCGTCGTTGGCGTAAAGACGCCAACTAGGCGCCGCCAGCCGTTGCACAGCCAGCCCCCGGGCCTGCGGATTGGTAGCCGCGACCACCGCCGCGGTGGGCATGTGGGCGGCCACCTCCGGGGCGATGTTGGGCCCGCTCAGCGCTACCAACCTATCCTCCGCGCCAGCTCCCAGCGCCTCGGCCAGGAGGACACTCATGGTCAGGGCCGTGTCGGGTTCGAATCCCTTGGCAGCACTGACCAGGAGCGATGCCCCCTGCACCAAGGGCCGGGCCCGCTCGGCGAGAGCCCGTTGGCCGTGGGTGGGGGCGGCGAAGATGACGGTGTCAGCGTCAGCGCAAGCCTCCTCAATGACGGCGGTCACCACGACCTCAGGTGTGAGGCGCAGCTCGGGTAGGTAGAGGGGATGGACCCGGGTGCGGTTTACCTCAGCTGCCAGCTCGGGACGGCGAAACCAGAGCGACACGTCCCGCTCGGGGGACTGGAGCAGTTCGGCCAAGGCCAGACCCCAGGAGCCGGCTCCGAGTATGGCCAGCTTCAACGGGTCTGCTCCGAGCGGCGGACCCGCAGCCGCAAGGGCACTCCCTGAAATCCATAGCGCTCGCGGAACTGGTTCTCCAGATACCGGGCGTAGCTGAAGTGCATCAGGCCGGGATCGTTGACGAAGAGGGCGAAGGTAGGGACCCGACTCCGGGCTTGCACGGCGTAGTAGATGTGGAGCCGGCGGCCTGCTTTGCCACTGGGAGGGGGTCGGCGATCGACCGCGGCTCGGACAAACTGGTTCAACTCAGCGGTGGGGATGTGCAGGGCGCGGGCCTGAGCCAGATCGAAGGCGGTGGGCAGAACCTTGCCAATCCCCCGCCCGGTCAGGGCGCTGGTGAAGAGAAAGGGGGTTCCCGGAGCCCAGTCGTAGGCGGCCTTGAGCTCGCGGACCAGGCCCCGATCCCGGCGGGCATCCTCGTCGAGGAGATCCCACTTGTTGAGCGTTACCAGCGTGGCCGCCCCCGCGTCCCGGGCCCGGCCGGCGATGTGGCGGTCCTGGCCCCGCAGGGGCGTGGTGGCATCGACCACCAGGACGGCGACATCTGCCCGCTCCACCACCCGCACAGCTCGCAAGAGGCTGTAGTAGTCGGCGTCCTGGCTGGCTCCCGGCCGGCGAATTCCGGCCGTGTCCACCAGCAACACGTCGCCTTTGTCGGTGCTCACTAAGGTGTCGACCGGATCCCTGGTCGTCCCCGCCACGGTGCTCACCAGCGATCTCTCCTCACCGAGGATTCCATTTAGCAGGGACGACTTGCCCACGTTGGGCCGGCCTACGATGGCACAGCGCAGAACCGGCGAGGCGAGCGCACCGGCACTGTCCTCTGCCGGTGGAAGGCGCTCGACAATTTGGTCGAGAAGGTCCCCGCTGCCGCTTCCTGACAGGGCCGAGATGGCTACCGGCTCGCCGAGGCCGAGCTCGAGAAACTCATGTCCCCAGAGACGGTCTTCGCGCCCCTCGTACTTGTTGCTGACCAGGATCACCGGCTGGTTGGCGCGGCGCAGCTCCTCGGCGACATCGTGGTCGGTGGCGGTAAGTCCCGCCTTGGCGTCACAGACGAAGCAGATCACGTCGGCCTCCCGTAAGGCCACCCGAGCCTGGGCCTGGGTGTTGGCGGGGAGATCGCCATCGGCGGCTCCCTTGATCACACGCTCCAAACCGGCCGTGTCCACTACCGTGAAAGCCCGGCCCCGCCACTCCACCTCTCCGTAGATACGGTCCCGGGTCAGCCCTGGCTGGTCGGACACGATGGCCCGCCGTTCACCAGTGAGCCGATTGAAGAGAGTCGACTTGCCCACGTTGGGGCGGCCCACCAGAGCGACGATTCCCGACGGCTGAGGCGGCCCGACCTCGTCTTCAGCCTCCTGCGCCCGGCGGGCAGCTCGGGCGGCGCGGGGTGCCGGTGCTCGACCTGGAGCGGGCATCAGGGAGCCGCCTCCATCCGGAGATCCCTGCCCGTCATCTGGCTGGGAACGGGTATGCCCATCGCCGCCAGCAGGGTCGGGGCAATGTCCTCGAGTCCGCCCCCGTCCTCGAGCCCGGCGATCCCAGGGTGGCAGTTGGCCAAGACCAAGGGCACGGGACTGGTGGTGTGGGCGGTGAGCTTGGAGCCGTCCGCCAAGTCGACCTCGGTTTCCGCATTGCCGTGATCCGCGGTTAGCAGGAGCAGGTAGCCGGCCGCAGCCGATGCGGCGACCAGCCGGCCGATGCAGTCATCGAGATACTCCACCGCTGCGACTGTGGCATCGAGGTCGCCGGTGTGGCCGACCATGTCAGCGTTGGCATAGTTGAGCACGATCAGGGCGTCCTCTCCCCTCTGCAAGTGATCCAGCACCGCCTCGGTGATACCGCCGGCGCCCATCTCAGGTGCCCGGTCGTAGGTGGCCACTTTGGAGGATGGGATGAGGGTTCGTTCCTCTTGAGGGAACGGTTCCTCCCGGCCCCCGTTGAGGAAGTAGGTGACGTGGGCGTATTTCTCTGTCTCGGCCACGTGGAACTGCGGCAGCCCAGCGTTGGCAACTACCTCAGCTAGCGTCTCCTTGATCAGCGGTTTGGGAAAGGCCACCTGGGCGTCCAGGGTGTCGTCTAACCTGGTGAAGGTGCAGAGCTCGGCTAGCCCGAGCGCCTCTCCTCGCTCAAATCCGCTGAACTCGCTATCGCGGAGAGCGTGGCAGAGTTGCCGGGCGCGGTCCGGGCGAAAGTCGAAGTGGATCACGACATCGTCGTCGGCCAAGCCGTGGGTCGCCCCCTTCTCGTCTAGCACCACCGCGGGGGGGATGAACTCGTCGGAGACATCCTGGCCGTACTGCTCCGACAGGTAGGCCAGGGGATCGGATATCCGAGTCTGGCTTTTACCCAGGATGGCCTGATAGGCGGCCTTGGTGCGGTCCCAGCGGCGGTCACGGTCCATGGCAAAGTAGCGCCCCCCGATCGAGCTGATCCGCCCAGCCCCGATCTGGCCGAGCTTCTCGAGCAATTCTCTGAGGCTGGCCTGGCCACTGGTCGGGGGCGTGTCACGCCCGTCGGTGAAGGCATCTATGGCAACTCGTTCCAGTCCCATCCGGTGAGCCAGCTCGCAGAGGGCCAGCAGATGACTGTTGTGGCTATGGACTCCCCCATCCGAGGCTAACCCGATCAGATGCAGACAGGAACCCCGCTCCAGGGCCAGCTGGACAGCATGGACAAGGACGGGGTTGGCGAAGAAGCTGCCGTCGGCGATGGCTTGGTCGATTCGGGTCAGGTCCTGGAGGACTACCCGCCCCGCTCCAATTGTGAGATGACCTACCTCCGAGTTTCCCTGCTGGCCGGGCGGCAGCCCGACGGCAGTTCCACTGGCTGCCAGGGCGGCGTGCGGGGAAGCAGCGAAAAGTCCGTCGAAGTTAGGCGTTCGAGCCAGTGAGATGGCATTGCCTGGTGACGGCTGAGCGCAGCCCCAGCCGTCACAAATACAGAGGACGGCGGACTGAATTTCGGGGTGGCTCAAGGGTTTGCTTCTCCGGGCCGAGCCCGGCCAGGGAGTGGCGCGAGACCCGAGTTGGCGGCCCGTCTCGCCCGCCAGTGATGGCTGCGAAAACGTGCCGGACGGCAGGGTGAGCCTACCATCAGCTGACTCGGCCGGTTAGCGCCGGTTCAGGCGGCCGGGCCAGCCGCTGCCGCAACGATGGCACAGAAGTCGTCGGCGTCGAGACTGGCACCTCCTACCAAGGCTCCATCTACTTGGGCCAGATCCAGGACTTCGTGGGCAGACTCGGCGCTGACACTGCCACCGTAGAGGACGCGAATTGTCGCGCCGGAACCTGCGCTTATCTCGTCCAGCAGAGCGCGGATGCCCGCAATGGCCGCGGAAACGTCGCTGCTCTGAGCCGCCCTCCCAGTACCGATCGCCCAGACCGGTTCGTAGGCCAGCAGGCAGCGCCGAAGATCACTTTCGGGAAGGCCGGAGAGGGCAGAGTTGACCTGGCGCTGGAGCACCGCTTCGGTGCTGTGCGCGGTCCGTTCTGATTCCGTCTCGCCTACTGCCAGCAAGGGCGTCAGCCCAGCCTCGAGCCCCGCCTCCAACTTGCGCCGCACAGCCGCGTCGTCATCGCCGAAAAGGTGGCGACGCTCGCTGTGCCCGACCAGCAGATACTGGCAGGAATCGCGCAGCATTGCAGCGGAAACCTGTCCGGTATAAGCGCCCGACTTCTCCCAATAGCAGTCCTGCGCACCCACCCCGATGCGGGGCTCGTCGACCAGTAACTGCTGCACCGGCCAGAGCGAGATGTATGGCGGCAGGAGAAGCACCTCGGCGAGCGGTTGGGGAGCGAGTTTCTGGCGGATCTCAGTCGTGAGGTTGATGGCTTCCGGGACCGACGTGTGCATTTTCCAGTTGCCCGCCACTAGGGGGCGGCGAGCCGGGTCGTTCAAGATGGGGCCGAGCCGGCCACCAAGGGGGCGTCGAGCAGGGCCGAGATGCCGGGAAGCTGGTCGCCTTCCAAGTAAGCGAGGGTGGCTCCGCCGCCGGTGCTGACATGGCTGAAACTTTGCTCCAGTCCCAGGCCGTGGAGCGCCGCTTGGAGGTCGCCGCCACCGGCGATGCTCACCGCCGGACTGGCCGCTACCGCTACAGCCATTTGCTTTGTCCCTTGGCGGAAAGCGGGTCGCTCGTAAAAACCCAGAGGGCCGTTCCAGACAATGGTTCGGGCGGCCATGGCAAGCTTGCCCCAGCCTTCCACGGTCGCCGGCCCCACGTCCAGGATCATCTCGTCAGAGGGGATCTCCTCAACCGAGCAGATCCGTACCGTGTCGGCCTTGGCATCCGGCGAGACGGCCACCAGGGCATCGCTGGGCAGCTGCAGGTCAACGTGACGATCAGCCGCCTGCCGTACCAGAGCAGAGGCCTTCTCCAAGAAGTCGTCTTCGACCAGGGATCGTCCGACCTCGCGGTCCGCTGCTTTGAGGAAGGTAGCGGCCATGGCCCCGCCCAGGCAGAGGGTATCGACGCGCTCGATCAGGCTGGTGATCAGCCCCAGCTTGGTGCTCAGCTTGCTGCCGCCCATCACCGCCATCAGTGGTCGCCGCGGGTCGTCCAGGACCGATTCGAGGGCCGTGATCTCGCTGGCCATCAACCTGCCGGCAACGGCCGGAAGGAGGCGGGCCACAGCTTCGATTGAGGCATGAGCTCGGTGGGCGGCCCCAAAGGCGTCGTCCACGTAGATGTCGCCGAGCCTGGCCAGCTGGCGAGCGAAGGCGGGGTCATTGGCTTCCTCGCCGGGGTGGAAACGGAGGTTCTCAAGGAGTAGAACCTGGCCCGGCTGGAGGGCCTTGACCCTCTCCGCTACCTCATCTCCCACGCAGTCGTCGACCCATTCAACGGCACTCCCCAAGAGCCGCTCCAGGGCGGTCGCCAAAGGGCGTGTGCTCAGGCGGGGGTCAACCCTGCCCCGGGGACGGCCCAAATGGGTCGCGACGACCACAGCTGCCCCGCGGCGTTGCAGCTCCCGAATGGTCGGCAGGGTGGCCTCCAGGCGGCTATCATCGCGTACCGTGCCATCGTCCTTGAGAGGGGTGTTGAAGTCCACTCGAAGCAGGACCCGCTTGCCGTGGGGATCGATATCGTCTAGCCCCGCCTTGGGGCCCGGCCCCGGCGCCGCCATCTCAGCTGGCCGCTCCGCCCGGCAAGCTGCTGGCGACTAGCGCGGTTAGGTCGGCGACCCGGCACGAGTAGCCCCACTCGTTGTCGTACCAGGCAAGCACCTTGAGGTGCCGGTCTCCGGCCATGACAGTGAGCGGCGCGTCAACCACCGACGAGTGAGAGTCGCCGCGGAAGTCGATGGAGACCAGAGTCCCCTCCTCCACCCGAAGGATTCCTTTGAGACGATTGCGAGCACTGGCCCGCAGGGCCTCATTCACCTCTTCGGCGCTGGTCTCCTTGGTGGTCAGCACCGTGAAGTCGACCATCGACACGTTGGGTACCGGCACCCGGAGCGCAAACCCCCGGAACCGACCGGCCAGTGCGGGTACAACTTTCGCCACTGCCTCAGCCGCGCCGCTACTGGTGGGGATCAGAGACAACGCCGCGGCCCGCGCCCGACGAGGATCGGGATGTGGAGCATCCAGTAGCCGTTGGTCGCCGGTATAGGCGTGCACCGTGGTCATGAGACCGCTCTCGATGCCGAACCTTTCGTGGATCACCTGGGCGACCGGAGCCAGGCAGTTGGTGGTGCAGGAGGCGTTGGATATTACGTGGTGTCGATCGGGCTGGTAGGCGTCGTCATTGACGCCCATACACACGGTCAGGTCCTCGCCCTTGGCCGGCGCGGTGATGATGACCTTTTTGGCGCCGCCTTTGCTGATGTGTACTCGCGCCTGTTCCGCCTTGGTGAACAGACCAGAGGACTCGATTACGATCTCCACTCCCAGGCTCGACCAGTCGATGTCGCCGGGGGTCCTTACCGAGAAGATCTGGACCTCCTTGCCGTCGGCGACGATGGCACTATCGGTGCAGCTCACGTCGCCCGGATAGCGGCCCAGGATCGAGTCGTACTGGAGCAGATGGGCCAGCTGTTGGGGAGTACCAATGTCATTGGCAGCCACGATCTCGAAGGCGCCGTTGCCGCGCGCCGCACGGAGGACGTTGCGACCGATTCTGCCAAAGCCATTGATCGCCACTCGCGTTGCCAAAACCCGCCTACCTCCCGGTCGGGGCCATTCCGCCCGCGAGTATAGAGGCGGCTAGCCGTCTCTCGGCTTGAGGAAGCATTGAAGTCAGGCCTAGGGCCGCTCAGGAAGGTCTCGGTGCCAAATGAGCACGCTCATACCCTGGGCCCCGAGGCGCCTTGCCAGTTCCTCGGCGATGGTCACCGAGCGGTGGTAGCCCCCGGTGCACCCCACCGCGAGGCGGAGAGTCCGCCGGGAGCGCGCCTGCAACTCGGGTAGGAGGGATGCCACCAGGCTCTCTATGCTTTGCACGATCTCGACCGCCAAGGGTTGCCCCAGCACGAATTCCTGAACGCGGGGATCGAGGCCCGAGAGCATGCGCAAGCTGGGCTCCCAGTAGGGATTCCGCAGGGCCCGGGTGTCGATGCACCAGCCCAAGTCGAGCGGAACTCCTCTGGGGTAAGCGAAGGACTCCACCACTACCACCGGCTGGTCGGCGGGCGTAGGCCCGAGGACGTGATCGAGCTGGCGCGCGCGTGCGCTCAGCACCGAGGCACCGAGATGGGTGCTGTCGAGAAGCACGTCGGCCCGCAGTCGGGCCGCAAAGAGGCGTTCTCGGGTCTCCGCCAGCTCGCGGACAGCCAGGGCCACTCCACTGGAGAGCTGCCGGTCTGCCCAGGGCGGCATGACTCGCTCCAGGCAGGTCGCGTCGGCGGCTTCCAGAGCCAGCAGCACCGGGCCCTGCCCGGGGATGAGGTGGTCCGGGTCAGCGGCCAGATGCGGCTCGGGTCCGCCCTCCCAGCCAGCGGCGGCCATTCCCGCGCGGGTCAAAGCAGTGGTGACCGCAGGCACCCCGGCTCCAGGCGGTCCGAAGACGAGAACCCCTGACGGTAGAGCGGCGGCGCTGTCCTCGCTCACAGAATCTCTTTGATGGCGGCGGCAACAACCCGAGTAACGCCCGGTACTGCCGTCAGTTCGTCCCAGGAAGCAGCCCGGATGCCTTCGACCGAGCCGAAGCGTTGCAGCAGCGCCCGCTTGCGCTTGGGACCGAGCCCGCCGATCTCATCGAGCCGGGAACGGACGCCCGCCTTGGCGCGCTTGGCCCGGTGGCGAGTGATGGCAAAACGGTGCGCCTCGTCGCGGAGCCGCTGGACCAAAAAGAGGGCGGCGCTGCCTTCGGGGAGATGGATGGGCTCAGCTTGCTCGGGCAGGTAGAGCTCCTCGAAGCGCTTGGCCAAGCCGAAGTGGGGCAGATCGGCTAGGCCGAGGTTGGTCAGAGCCCGGTGGGCTGCCGCCAGCTGGCCCGCTCCCCCGTCGACGATGATCAGGTCAGGGCGGACCCCCAGACTTCCGTCCCGCTCATCCGCCAGGCCGATGTGAGCCAGGCGTCGCGTGAGCACCTCCTCCAGGCTGGCGAAGTCGTTGGGCCCCTCCACGGAGCGGATGGCGAAGATCCGGTAATCGGAGGTCTTGGGGCGGGCGTCCTCGAAGACCACCATGGATCCCACACTCTGCTCGCCCATGGTGTTGCTGATGTCGTAACACTCGATCCGCCGCGGTAATTGGGCCAGTCCCAGGCGCTGTCCCAGGTCCTCCAGCACCTGGGACACCCGACCCGCATCGAAGTCCCCGGCGATCCGTGCCTGTCCCAGGGACGCTGCCGCTGTCTCCTGGGCCCGATTCAGAAGCTCGCGAAACCGACCCCGCTGGGGAACCAGAACCTCGACCCGGCCCTGGCGGCGGTTGGCCAGGAAGTCGGTCAGCAGGTGGGGGTCGACAGGGGCCGCGGGCAGGTAGAGCGTCCGCGGGACGTGGGGCGAGTTGGCGTAGTACTGAGCGGCGAAGCCCGAAACCACCTCCTCTGTGGTCAGGTCACCCACCCCCTCTAGAGGATGTCGCTCCATCCCCTGGAGCCGTCCATCTCTGACCAGCATGACTGCGGCCATGCCCTGACCGCCCTCGACTGCCACCCCGATGGCGTCGACGTCGGCACCGAGATGGTAGACGCGGCCCTGTTCGTGGATCATCTTGTTGACCGTCTGGAGCCGGTCCCGCAGGGCGGCGGCCCGCTCGAACTCCAGAGCCTCGCTGGCGCGCTTCATCTCCGCACCGAGCCGCTCGGTGACGGCGTCCACCCGGCCGTCCAGAAATGCGGCGGCATCGTCGAGCAGGGCGGCATAGGGCGCCGGGTTGATCAGACCAGCACAGGGCCCGGCGCAGATCCCCAGGTGGTAGTCGAGGCAGACCCGGCCTCTGCGGAAGATGGCGTCGGAGCAGCCCCGGAAGGGGAAGACAGCCCGGATCTCCCGCACCGACCGGCGCAGCGATTTGGCGTCGGTGTAGGGGCCGAAGGAGCGCTCCCCCTCCCCGCCCAGCCGGCGGCCGAACGTGGGCCGTGGGAAAGCTGCCAGCTTCTCGTTGGGATCTTCGGGTACAACCTGGGAATTCTTGGCCACCGGGGTGGGGATTCGGAAATATAGATAGTTCTTGTCATCGCGGAGACGCAGGTTGAAGCGGGGGTGGTGTCGCTTGATCAGCGTGTTCTCGAGGATGAGAGCCTGCTGCTCACTGCTGGCGGCGATCACCTCGAAGTCGAAGACAGCGTCGACCAAGCGCCGGATCCGGTCCGGATGGGAGCCCCAGCCGCTGAAGTAGCTGCGCAAGCGATCCTGCAGATTGCTCGACTTCCCCACGTAGATCACCTGGCCCTGCATCCCCCGAAACAGGTAGACGCCGGGCGTCGTGGGGGCCGCCCTCAGCCGGGCTTTGAGCAGGGCCGGGCTGAGGCGCAGCTTGGTCGCTGCCGCTCGGCCGGGGTCCTTGGCTTCCTCGGCGCCGGTCATCAGCGGACCCCCAGTGCGCCCAGGGTCGCGGTGATCACGAGCAGGACGGTGAAGAGTAGCAACAACCCCACCAGGATCAGACAGGCGCGCCGCTGCCAGCCCTGAAAGTTGCGGGTCGGCTCCCTGTCTGGGGGCTCGGCTCCGCCCGAAGGCTTCAAACAGCCACCTGCTCCCGCAGGGTAGTGCTGCCACGGGTGGTGGCTTGGAGCAGTGGGGCCAGGTAGCTTCCTGTCGACGAGCCCGTCGTCTTCGCCACCTGCTCAGGGGTGCCCTCAGCGACGATGGCACCACCGGCCCCCCCTCCATCGGGACCGAGGTCGATGAGCCAGTCGGCGGACTTGAGCACGTCCAGGTTGTGCTCGATCACCACCACCGTGTTGCCCTGGTCGACAAGCCGGTGGAGCACCTCGAGGAGACGGCCGACGTCAGCGAAGTGGAGACCGGTGGTGGGCTCGTCGAGGATGTAGAGAGTCCGGCCCGTGCTCCGCCGGGAGAGCTCGGTAGCCAGCTTGACCCGCTGCGCCTCGCCGCCGCTGAGCTGGGTGGCGGGCTGGCCCAGGTGGACGTAGCCGAGCCCGACGTCGACCAGGGTCTGCAGCTTGCGGGCGATGCTCGGCTGGTTGCGGAATACGTTGAGGGCCTCGGCCACCGAGAGCCCCAAGACGTCGGCGATGGAATGGCCCTTGAAGCGCACCTCGAGGACCTCCTGGGTGTAGCGCTGGCCCTTGCACACCTCGCAGGTCACATAGATGTCGGGCAGGAAGTGCATCTCGATCTTGATCAGTCCGTCGCCCTCGCAGGCCTCGCAGCGGCCGCCCCGGACGTTGAAGGAAAAACGCCCCGGCTTGTAACCCCGGGCCCGGGCCTCGGGCAGCTGGGCGAAGAGTTCCCGCATTGGGGTGAAGAGCCCGGTATAGGTCGCCGGATTGCTGCGCGGTGTGCGGCCGATGGCGGCCTGGTCGACATCCACCACCTTGTCGATCTCGTCGAGACCGTCGATCCGATCGTGGGCGGCTGGTCGGCGCCGGGCCGCATAAAAGTACTGGGCGCAGCGTCGATAGAGGATGTCGTTGACCAGGGTGCTCTTACCCGACCCGCTAACTCCGGACACCCCGACCAGACAGCCCAGGGGAAAGCTAACGTCGAGGTTGCGCAGGTTGTTGGCCCGGGCGCCCCGGACCACGATCTTGTTGATCCCGTGGCGCCGGGTGCGGGGAATCTCGATGCGCTCGTCGCCGCGGAGGTACTGGGCGGTGAGCGATTCCCGACTCTCCATCACCTCGGGGACGGTGCCGGCGGCCACCACATACCCGCCATGGGCTCCCGCCCCGGGCCCCATGTCGACGACGAAATCGGCACTCCGAATCGTCTCCTCGTCATGCTCCACTACCAGCACCGTGTTGCCTAGATCGCGGAGCCGAAACAAGGTGGCGAGGAGCTTGCCATTGTCCCGTTGGTGCAGTCCGATGCTGGGCTCGTCCAGGATGTAAAGCACGCCGGTCAGCCGGCTGCCGATCTGCGTCGCCAGGCGAATCCGCTGCGCCTCTCCCCCGGAGAGCGATCCGGCGGCCCGGTCGAGGGTGAGGTACTGGAGTCCGACGTCGTAGAGGAAGCCCACCCGTTCCCGGATTTCTTTGATGATCCGGCGGGCGATCGTCTCCTCGCGCTCGGAGAGATGCCAGGTCTCCAGGGTCTGGAGAAGCTGGTCCACCGGCTGGGAGCAGAGGTCCATGATGCCGAGCCCGGCGACGGTCACGGCGAGGAACTCAGGCCGCAGCCGCTTGCCCTGGCAGGTTGGGCAGGGTCGCTGCATCATCAGGCGCTCGATCCCCTCCTTGACGGCGGTTGACTCGGTCTCCCGGTAACGCCGCTCCAAATTGGGGATGACACCCTCGAACTTGGCCTGGTAGTTGTGCACCCGGCCGCCCCGGGTGCGAAAGTGCATGGCCACCGTTTCTCCCTTGGGCAAGCCGTAGAGAATTACGTCGCGCTGCCCGGCGGAGAGCCGCCGCCAGGGTCGGTCCAGAGGCACCCGGTTGGCCTCCGCGACGGCCGCGATCAGCTCGTTCATCCATTGCTGGGCGTGGCCCCAGGTCCAGCCCGCGACCACCCCCTCAGCGATCGACTTCTCCGGGTCGGTGACCACCCCGTCGGGGTCGACCTCCATCCGGGCCCCCAGGCCGGTGCAGTCCGGGCAGGCCCCGTGGGGGTTGTTGAAGGAGAAGTTGCGGGGCTGGGGCTCTTCCATGGAGAGGCTGTCGTAGACGCAGGCGAACTGCTCTGAGAAGAGCATGTCCTCCAGCCCTGACTGCTTATCCGCGGGCGCGATCAGGACGGTACCGCCCGAGAGCTTGGAGGCCTGTTCGCAGCTCTCTCGAAGCCGGGACAGACTTTCCGGCTCCACCACCAGGCGGTCAACCACCACCTCGACGTCGTGCTTGAACTTCTTGTCCAGGGCGGGCACCTCTTCCAGGGAATGGACCTGCCCGTCCACCCGCACCCGGACATAACCCTGGCGGCGAGCCAGGTCGAAGATCGCCTGGTGCTCGCCCTTGCGGCCCTGGATCATGGGGGCCAGAATCAGAACTCGGCTTCCGGTCGGCAGGGCGGCCACCTGGTCGGCGATCTGCTCCACCGTCTGACGGGCAATCTCACGGCCACACTTGGGGCAGTGGGGATGGCCCACCCGGGCATAGAGCAGGCGCAGGTAGTCGTAGACCTCGGTGACGGTGCCCACCGTGGAGCGGGGATTCCGACCTGCTCCCTTTTGGTCGATGGAGATGGCCGGAGAGAGTCCGTCGATGTGATCGACGTCGGGCTTCTCCATCTGGCCTAGGAATTGTCGGGCGTAGGCGGAGAGCGACTCCACGTAGCGGCGTTGACCCTCGGCGTAGATGGTGTCGAAAGCCAGCGAGGACTTGCCCGATCCGCTCAGCCCGGTGATCACGGTCAGCTGGTCGCGAGGGATGTCTAGGTCGACATCGCGGAGGTTGTGCTCGCGGGCACCGCGGATCGAAATGTAGGCCTGTCCCATCCCTGTCTAGCGTACCTTCCCACCGCTACCGGCAAACCCCAATCCAGAAGCCTGGTGCGGATGTCAGGCGGGACCCGAGCGGGCCCAGGTCAGGTGAGCTTGGCCTCGAGAAAGATGTCGCAACCGGCGAGGGCCTTGGACACCGGGCAGGAGAGTTTGGTCTGGTGCGCTTGCTCCTGGAACTCCTCCTCGGTGATGTCGGGCACCTCGGCCGCAGTAACCAGGTGGATGGTGGTGATCCGATACCCCTCGGTGAGCTTCTCCAGGGTGACCTCGGCGGCGGTCTCCAGGCGGGCGGCAGGATGTCCCGAGCCCTTCAAGCCCGCCGCCAGAGCCAGGTTGAAGCAGGCGGCATGGGCGGCTCCGAGCAGCTCCTCAGGGTTGGTGCCCGGGTCGGAACCGAAGCGGGACCCGGCGCTGTAGGGAACGCTGATGGTCCCGCTCTCGGTGCGGATGTTGCCCCCACCGCCGCCTTGCTCGCTGGGAGCCCAACTGGCGCGTGCTGTCCTGACAGTCATGGATGGCCTCCTGTGCTTGGCCGGCTAGCTAGGCCAGTTTCGCTGTTCTGAGTCCGGTTCGGGCCAACCGACCACACCCTGCCGATCAGCTCGGAGAGGAGCGCCGGCTCGACCGAGCGGCGGGCTTGCGGGAGCGGGAGCCGGAGCCCTCGCTCGGCCCCTGACCCATGTCGTTGGCCATCCGGCGCAGGGCGACCAGGCGGTCGCGCATCTGGGCGGCGCGCTCGAACTCCAGGTTGGCGGCCGCCTTGCGCATCGCCTTCTCCACATCCTTGGTCAGCCGCAGCAGTTGGTCAGGGGGCAGACCGACGGCGTCCTGGAATTCGGCCGCCGCTTCCTGGATTTCGGCGCGGACCATCTCCTGCTCTCGGACCGCCTTGACGATGGAGGCGGGGGTGATGCCGTGGTCCTGGTTGTGGGCCGCCTGAACCTGGCGGCGCCGGGCTGTCTCGGCCAGGGTTTGCTCCATGGCATCCGAGGTGCGGTCGGCGTACATGACCACCCGACCGTCGACGTTGCGAGCCGCCCTGCCGGCCGTCTGGATCAAGGACCGGAAGCTGCGCAGGTAGCCCTCCTTGTCGGCGTCGAGGATGGCGATGAAGCTGACCTCGGGAAGGTCCAATCCCTCGCGGAGCAGGTTGATCCCCACGATCACGTCGAATACCCCGAGCCGGAGGTCGCGGATGATCTCGACCCGTTCCAGGGTCTCGACGTCCGAATGTAGGTACTGAACCTTGACCCCCGCCTCGCGCAGGTAGTCGGTGAGGTCCTCGGCCATCCGCTTGGTCAGGGTGGTGACCAGGCAGCGCCCAGAGGCCGCCACTGTCCTGCGGATCTCCGCCAGCAGGTCGTCCACCTGACCCTTGGACTGGCGCACCTCGATGGTGGGGTCGAGCAGGCCGGTGGGTCGGATCAACTGCTCGACGACCTGGGTAGAGTGCTCCATCTCGTAGGGGCCGGGGGTCGCCGAGACGTAGACCACCTGGCCCACCAGGGACTCCCACTCGCTGAAGGTGAGGGGGCGATTGTCGAGCGCCGAGGGCAGCCGGAAGCCGTACTCGATCAGAGGGATCTTGCGGGACCGGTCGCCCCCGTACATGCCCCCGATCTGGGGGACGGCCACGTGGGACTCGTCGACCACGATCAGGGTGTCCTGAGGCAGGTAGTCCATCAGGGTGAAGGGTCTCTCCCCTTCCTGCCGGCCGCCCAGGTGCCGGGAGTAGTTCTCGACGCCGGCGCAGGTGCCGGTCTCCCGGAGCATCTCCAGGTCGAACATGGTGCGCTGGCGGAGTCGCTGGGCCTCCAGCAACTTGTCCTGGTGCTCCAACTCCCCGCTGCGCTGCTCCAACTCCTCCTCGATCGCCTCGATGGCCTTGGCCAACTTGTCCTTGGGGGTCACGTAGTGGGAGGCGGGGAAAACGGTCAGCCCCTCGCGCTGGGCGAGGATCTCGCCGGTGAGGGGATCGAAATCGACGATCCGCTCGACCACGTCCCCGAAGAACTCGACCCGGGTGGCGATTTCCTCATAGGCCGGCTGGATGTCGACGACATCGCCGCGCACCCGGAAGCGACTCCGGCCGAAGTCGAGGTCGTTGCGGGCGTATTGCAGGTCGACCAGCTTGCGCAGCAGGATGTCCCGCCGCCAGCTTCCGCCCAGAGCCAGCTCCACCGATTCACCGAGATAGTTCTCCGGGGAGCCAATGCCGTAAATGCAGGAGATCGAGGCGACCACGATGACGTCGCGGCGGGTCAGCAGGGACCGGGTGGCCGCGTTGCGGAGGCGGTCGATCTCCTCGTTCCGGGAGGAGTCCTTCTCGATGTAGGTGTCGGTGCGGGCGATGTAGGCTTCCGGTTGGTAGTAGTCGTAGTACGAGACGAAGTACTCGACGGCGTTCTTCGGAAAGAACGCCCGGAACTCAGCCCAGAGCTGGGCGGCGAGGGTCTTGTTGGGACTCAGCACCAGCACCGGCCGCTGAACATCCGCGATCAGATTGGAGACAGTGAACGTCTTGCCGCTTCCGGTGACCCCGAGAAGGACCTGCTGGAGGTCGCCCCTGCCCACGCCTGCCCGGAGCTGGGCGATCGCGGTGGGCTGGTCACCGGTGGGGGTGAAGGGAGACTCTAGCTCGAACTGGGCCACCTCTGGAGTATCGCAGCGCCGGACCCGGGGGACCGTGGCCTCGATGGAGCAACAGTGGCCCTGCTGACCTGCTCGGATGTCGCCGTCGAGTACGCCGACCGAGTCGTCTTCTCCGGCTTAGACTTCAAGCTCGAGCCGGGGGACCGGCTGGGGGTGGTTGGTAGCAACGGAGAGGGCAAGTCGAGCCTCCTCGGCCTGTTCGCCGGAGTTCTGGCGCCCAGCTCCGGACGGCTCGACCGGCAGGGGCGGATTCTGGTGGCTCACCTGCCCCAGGAGTCACCGGAACCGGTAGCCGAGACCGTCCTCGGCGAGGCAATGGCCAGCCGCACCGACCTGGCCCGGCTCCGGAATGAGCTGGGCCACCTCGAGCATGAGTTGACGATCCCAGGCTCCGAGAGTGAAGCCCAGCTCCACCGCTACGGCGAAGCCCAGTCGGCCTACGAGGGTCTCGGTGGCTACGAACTGGAGGCCAAGGCCCGGGCTGTCTTGCACGGACTCGGTCTCGGTGAAGAAGAGCAAGGTCGGTCCCCCCGAGAGCTCAGCGTCGGTCAGATACGGCGGCTCGAGCTGAGCAAGCTGCTCCTCCAGGACGTCGATCTGCTGCTCCTCGACGAGCCCACCAATCACCTCGATCTGGCCGCCATCGAGTGGCTCGAGGCTCAGCTTCTGCAGAGTGCCCCCACCCTCTGCCTGGTTGCCCACGACCGTCGCCTCCTCGAGCGCGTCTGCACTCGCATCGTTGAGTTGGCCTCGGGGCGGGCCGAGGTCTACGACGGCGGCTACAACAGCTATCTCCGGCAGCGCCAGGAGCGGCGGCTGCGCTGGCGCCGGACCTGGGAGGCGCAGCAGGCCCACATCACCCACCAGGAGGACTACATCCGCCGCTACAAGGCCGGCCAGCGGGCTCGCCAAGCCCGGGGGCGACAGACCTTGCTGGATCGTCTGGAGCGAGTCCCCGAGCCGACCGAACTGCAGCGCATGCGTCTCACCCTGCACGCCGCTCCCAGCGCCCAGACGGTGGTGCGCACCGAGAACCTCGGCTGCGGTCGGGAAGGTGTCGAGCTCTTCTCGGTTCCGGACCAGGGAATCGCCCGGGGTGACCGGATCGCAATTCTCGGTCCCAATGGCTCCGGCAAGACCACCCTGCTGCACACCCTGGCCGGCCAACTGCCAGCGGTGCGGGGCCGGGTCATCCCCGGCGCTCGGGCCCGAATTCGCGAATATCACCAGGACTTCGCAGATCTCGACGTCGAACGCACCGTCTTAGAGAACCTCCTCGACGACCATCCCGGCTCTCTCCCCGAGCGTGCTCGGGCGGTGCTCGGGGCCATGCTCTTCAGCGGCGAGCGGGCCCTGAGCCGGGTCAAGGACCTCTCCGGCGGGGAGAAGGCGCGGGTCGCCCTCTCCCGCCTGGGCATGGATGACGCCAACTGCCTGCTCCTGGACGAGCCCACCAACCACCTCGACATTCCCTCCCAAGAGGTACTCGAGGAGGCTCTGGGCCACTTCCCGGGAGCCGTCGTCTTGGTCTCCCATGACCGCTACTTCGTGGACTCGGTGGCCACTACCGTCTACGAGGTGGAGGCAGGTCGCCTGGTCGAGCGCCGCTCGCCGGCACCGGCGCCGCCGTCCAGCCGGACCAAGCGCCAGGTCAGGCCGAAGACGCCCCTTGGTGCGGTCAGGCCTACCGAAGCCGGGCCCAGCCGACGCCAGACCGAGCTCCAGATCGAGGCTCTAGAGATGGAGCGGAAAGAGCTCGAGTCCAGGCTGGCAGAACCTGACGCCTTCAAGGTCCCCGATAACGGCCGCCGCCTACTGAGCCAGCTCGAGGAAGTGCGGACCTCTTTGGAGAAGGCCTACGCCACCTGGTTGGCCCGGGAGCCCAGCACCGAGCGATAGACCTCGGCGATCTGCGGTCCCACGGCGGCCCAGGAGAAGCGCTCCAGGATGGTCTCGCGCGCCTGGCCGGACAGCTGCTCCCAACGGGGTCGGTCCCCGATGATCCCGGCTGCCGATGAGATTAGAGCTTCCTGGTCGCCCCGAGGAACCAGGACAACCCCTCCCCCCTTCAGGTCGGTTAGGCCAGGTACATCGGTTGCCAGCACCGGGGTGCCGGTGGCCATGGCCTCCAGCGCCACCACCCCGAGGCCCTCGAAGCGCGACGGCACCACCAGCAACACGGAGCGTTGGTAGGACTGGGCCAACTCGGCTTCGGAAACCCGGCCGCGGACCTGGAGTCGGCCGCCGAATTCCTTGGCGGCGGCTGACGCCGCCTGATAGAGGGGACCCTCGCCGCAGATCTCAGCTCGGAGATGGGGAAACTTCGCGCTCAACTCCCGGAAGGCGGCGATGAACTGGGGAACCCCCTTGATGGGCACCAGCCGTCCGACGAAGAGCATGGTGTCGCGCTGCTCGTAGCC
>JBAQYY010000164.1:0-1962 GCA_049790415.1 Candidatus Dormiibacterota bacterium
CACCCCGAGCCGGGTGCAGACACACCCGGCCCAGGGGCTTCGATCCTCGAGTCGGTCCGGAGGGACCTGGCACCCAAGGCGCAACTCAATGGTAGCCAGGTCGATCCGGATCGGCTCCTCCAACCAGTCACGGAAGTTGAAGGAGGTGACCGACCATGGCCCTGTCGACCCTAGCTCCGCCACCGCGCCAATTGCCCACCCGGCACGACCCGGCGATCGACGCTCAGCAACTCTGTAAGACCTACCACGGCGGTGCCAAGGCCCTCAGCGACCTGAGTTTCCGGGTCGCGGCCGGCACCGTGTTTGCGCTGTTAGGCCCCAACGGGGCTGGCAAATCAACTGTCGTCAAGGTGCTGACCACGCTCTCCCGACCGGACTCCGGGCGGGCCCAGGTCGCCGGCATCGACGTGCTCCGCCGTCCCGAGGCGGCTCGGCGTGCCATCGGTGTGGTGGCCCAGAAGACCGCTGTCGACATCGAAGCCACGGGGCGAGAGAACCTGCGGCTGCAGGGGCAACTACACCAAATGTCAGGTGCGACCCTGCGTCGCAATGTTGACAGTCTGATCGAGCGTTTCGGATTCCCCGACGTGGCCGACAAGATTTCCAAGACCTACTCGGGCGGCACTCAGCGCAAGCTCGACGTCGCCATGGGCCTGGTGCACCAGCCTGAGGTGCTCTTCCTCGACGAGCCGACCACCGGCCTCGACCCGGAGGCTCGGGCTGAGATGTGGCGCGAGATCTCGCACTTGGCCAAAGATGAGGGACTCACCGTCCTTCTCACCACCCACTACCTGGAGGAGGCCGACCGCCTCGCCGACCAGGTGGCGATCATGGACAAGGGAACCATCGTGGCCCAAGGCACCGCCGAGCAACTCAAGTCGGAGCTCCATGGCGACGCCGTGGTGGTGCAGCTGGGGGGCGAAGTGATCCCGGAACGGGTCCTCGAAGTCGCAGCTTCGTTGGGGGATTTGCTGCATCAGCCGACCATCGAGGCTGGCCTCCTGCGCGCCCGGGTTGACGCCGGCGCCAGTGCCCTGCCGGCGGTTTTGGCAGCCCTCGACAGCGCCCAGCTGCGAGTGACCACCGCCAGTGTCATTCGGCCCTCGCTCGACGACGTCTATCTGAGCCACACCGGCCGAGCATTCGCTTCTAATGAGGAGACTTCCCGATGAGTACTGCCGTCGTCGCCTCCGGCCACGTCACCACGCGCTACCTGCGCGCCTTCGCTCGCCAGCCCTACTACATCGCCAGCACTCTGGTGCAGCCGGTGATTTGGCTGCTGCTCTTCGGTCACATGTTTCAACGAGTTATCGAAATCCCGGGATTTTCCTCATCAAACTACATAGGTTTCCTGACCCCCGGAGTGGTCATGATGAGCGCGCTCTTCAGCAATGGCTGGAGCGGAATGGGTTATGTCATTGACATTGAGCGGGGGGTGATGGACCGATTTCTGGTCTCCCCGGTTTCCCGAGGTGCCTTGATCGGCGGCCAGCTCACCTACGGCGCTGCCATGACGGCTCTGCAGTCGCTGATCATTTTGGGGTTGGGCTGGCTCTCCGGGGCGGCCTTCAAGAGCCCGCTGGGACTGCTTCTCTGCGTGATTTCAGCCCTCCTCCTGGGCACCGCCTTCGCGTCATTGTCCAACGCCCTGGCCCTGATCCTGCGCACCCAGCAGTCAGTCATCGCCAGCAGCTTCCTGGTCCTGCCGCTGGCGTTTCTGTCAGCGACCTTCATGCCCCTCAACCTGCTCCCGGCCTGGCTTAGCCAGGTGGCCACCTACAACCCCGTCAACTGGGCGGTTCAGATCAGTCGCCAGGCACTGGGTGGAAGCCCCAACTGGGCCTACATCGAAGGTCACCTGGGCCTGCTTGCCGTGCTGGCCGTCCTCTGTGCCTGGCTATCGACCCGGGCCTTCAGGTCCTATCAGCGATCGGTGTAACTCCTTTCCCGAGCGCCGCCAGG
>JBAQYY010000165.1:0-3791 GCA_049790415.1 Candidatus Dormiibacterota bacterium
CGCCTCTAACTTGGCCCAGATCCAGGTGACCGGCGGGGCCGTCGAATCATCCGAGATCGCGGCCTTGCTGGCTCCGGGAACGGTGCTCGCACCGTCGGTTCTGGAGCCGGGCAAATTCGACCGCTTCTACGCCGTCTCCACCACCCCGACCAGTGCCGGCGCCAGCTCGTACAGCGTCGATCTGCGCTTGGTTCGCGACGCCACGAGCTCGTCTGCTCCCGCATACCTCCCGGAGGTGGTCACTGTCCAGACGGGAGTGGCGGGATCGCTGATCACCAACATCTCCCCGGGCGTATTGACGGCTGTGCCGAGCGGGCCGTTGGTCTTGAGCGTGACCTCCAGCACAGATAGCAGCGATAACACTGTGTTCGCGATTCATTTCGACTCCGACCTCAATCCCCAGACGGTTGGATCACAATCAATCTCGCTCACCGTCAACGGCCACCCGGTTACCGGCGCCCAGTTCAACTACTCAGCGCTGACCCGCACCGAAACGGTAACTGTGGCCAAGCTTCCCAGCGGAGCCGTGACGCTGACGGTCGAACCACCACTGGCTGACATCGACAATGCGCCCATGCAGAGTGCCTACGTGGTGGTCTTGCAGCCGTAGCAAGAGCGGCGGTTCCACCAGCTCAACAAACGCCGAATAGCGCTCGCTTACTGAGCAGCGCTGATGGCGGCGGAAATGGCCGCCACCTGACGGGCCGGCGACGAAAGCTGTTTCAGCGTTTGCGGTTGCTGGTCGCGCCAGAGTTGAGCGTGTGCAAGAAGGTCGGGGTGGTTGGCGATGTACTCGGTGGTGAGCTTTCCCGCGAGAAAGTCGGCGTCATCCAGCAGTGCCGCATGAAAGGGAATGTTGGTGGTGATCCCGCCGATCAGATACTCGAAGAGAGCCCGCCGTCCCCGGGCCACCGCTTGCTCCCGGCTCGCGCCCTGGACGATCATTTTGGCGATCATGGGGTCGTAGTAGGGGCTGACGACGCCCGGAGCCGCCAGTGAACTGTCCACCCTGACCCCAGGGCCGGAGGGCTCGTGATAGGCGGTCACCCGGCCCGGGGTCGGTTGGAAATCGGCGAACGGATCCTCAGCGTTGATGCGGCATTCGATAGCCCATCCCTGCCAGCTGATCTGCTCCTGGCGCCAGGGCAAGGGCTCCCCCATAGCCACCCTGAGCTGGGCCACCACCAGGTCGATGCCGGTCACCAACTCGGTCACCGGATGCTCCACCTGCAGGCGCGTGTTCATCTCCAGGAAGTAGAAGGAGCCGTGTGACTCGATGAACTCGACAGTCCCGGCATTGACGTAGCCGACGGCCTGGGCTGCCTTGATCGCCGCCTGCCCCATCTCCTCGCGGGTGGCGGCACTGATGGCGGTGGAGGGACACTCCTCGACCAACTTCTGGTGGCGACGCTGGATCGAGCACTCGCGCTCGCCCAGGTGGATGGTGTTGCCTTGCGAGTCGGCGAGCACCTGGATCTCGATGTGGCGGGGGTCGGTCACCAGCCGTTCCAGGAAGACCCGGGGGTCCCCGAAGAAGCGCTGGGCCGACTCCTGGCAGCTGGTAATCGCCGCCTTGAGCTCGGCCTCATCGTGGGCGGCCCGCATGCCGATACCGCC
Organism: Candidatus Dormiibacterota bacterium; assembly: GCA_049790415.1. Taxonomy (GTDB): domain Bacteria; phylum Chloroflexota; class Dormibacteria; order Aeolococcales; family Bog-877; genus Bog-877. The sequence continues at coordinate 1,618 of JBAQYY010000165.1, forward strand.
ACCTCCGGCCGATGCCTTGACCAGAATCGGGAAGCCGATCCTCTGGGCGGCGGCCAGGGCCTCACTCTCCTCGGCAATAGCGTCCGTACCGGGGACCACCGGCACCCCGGCCTGCTGCATCCGCTGCCGAGCCCGCACCTTGTCCCCCATGGCCGACATGGCCTCCGCCGAGGGCCCGATGAAGGTGATCCCAGCCGCAGTGCAGGCCTCCGCCAGCTTGGGGTTCTCGGAGAGGAAACCGTAGCCGGGGTGAATGGCTTCGGCGCCCGCTTCCTTCGCCGCTCCGATGACCCGGTCCAGGTTGAGGTATGACTCTGCCGGAGTGGCCGGTCCAATCTCCAGGGCCTGGTCAGCGAGCCGAACGTGGAGAGCGCCCCGATCGGCCTCCGAGTACACGGCGATCGACCGTAAACCGAGATCGCGGCAGGCTCGGATCACCCGGACCGCGATCTCCCCCCGGTTGGCGACCAGAACCGTGCCGAAGGCCTTCATCGCCACCTAGGCAACTTGGACCAGGATGTCGCCCCGGCTCACCACCTGGCCGACGGCGACCAGGACTGCGCTGACGGCGCCAGCTCGATCGGAGGGGATGTCGTTCTGCATCTTCATAGCCTCCAGGACGACCACCGTCTGGCCCACGCTGACTTGGTCGCCCACCTTGACCGGAATTCGGGCGATCAGGCCCTGCATGGGGGCCTTGACCCCGTCCCCGGCAGGCGCCGGCGCCGCAGCCGGGGCAGCCGTGGCAGTCCCACCTCCCAGAGGCCCTCCGTCGGTGGCAGTGACCCGCACCTGGAAGACCTCGCCGTCCACCTCCACCGAGAACTCCCGGGCGGCCGCCGCAGCGGGAGACGGCGCTGGAGGGGCATCCGCGGGTGGGGCGGGCGGAGGGGGCAAAGCCGAGATGGGAATAGCTGCCGCGTCACCCACAGGCTCACTGAGATCCCCGCCATCAACCAACGCTGCCGGGGCGGCCGGAGGCGGAGCCGGCTCAGGCTCGTCCTCCAGCCTCTCCACCCGGGCCTCTCCGCGAAGCAGGGCGGTGGTCGCCTCAGGGAAGAGCAGGAAGTTGAGGACCTGTTGGTCCGCCGCCTTGGGCCAGCCCAGCCGCGAGAGAGTACGCCGAGCGCCGGACGTGGCCGGCTCCAGGACGTCGGCGGGACGGACCGTGATCGGTTCCTCGCCGCCGATGACGACCTTCTGGATCTCCGGGTCGACTGGGCCCGGAGGTTGTCCGAATAGACCCAGGAAGTAGTCCTTCACCTCCTGGGCTACCGTTAGATAGCGCTGTCCTGAGGCAACGTTGGCGACTGCCTGGGTCACCACCACCTGAGCGATGGGGGTGATCAGGGGCGGAAAACCCATCTCCGCCCTGACCCGGGGAATCTCCTCGAGCACCGCGGGCAGCTTGCCCTGCGCGCCCTGGCTCTCGCACTCACTGCGCAGGTGCTCCAGAACCGAGGGGGCCAGCTGCGTCCTCATGGTCGAGGAGTCGTACTGCCAGCCACTGGGATCGGCCAGTGCCTCGTACAACGGCATCACCTCATCGAGCGCGTCGGCCGCGGCCAGGACACGCTTTTCCTTGAGTTGCGGCTGGAAATCGGTACCCCGGAGAGCCGTGTAGACACCCTCAGTGCTGGGCAGGGAAGCCCCCCCGGCCAAGGGTGAGAGACAGACGTCTAGGGTCTCGGCCCCGGCCTCGGCGGCGGCCAGATAGGCGAAGGAGGCTTGCCCGGTGATGGTGGCGCAGTGGACGCTGATCGGCAATTTGGTCCGCTCCCGTAGCCCCTCCACCAGCGCTCGAGCGCTGCCGGCACCAAGCAGTCCGGCCGGGTCGAAGACGCAGAGGCTGAGGTATCCCAGCCCCGCCAGCTCCGCTCCCAGAGCCACGAACGACTCCACTGAGTGGACCGGGCTCTCGGTGTAGACCAGGGTGCCTTCGGGGTGCTTGCCCGCGGCCAGCACCGCCTCCGCGACATGGGCGAGATTGCGAGCATCGTTGAGCGGATCGAAGCAGCGGAAGACGTCCAGGCCACATTCGGCGGTGAGGGCCACGAAGCTGTCCACGGCATCGTCCGGAAGGGGCCGGTAACCGACCAGGGCCTGGCCTCGGATCAGCCCGACGAGAGGGGTCTTGCTCACCTTACGAATTGCCCGCAGGCGCTCGAATGGAT
>JBAQYY010000166.1:0-2982 GCA_049790415.1 Candidatus Dormiibacterota bacterium
ACGCCGCCCTGTCGAGCCGCGGCCGGGCCGCCGCCGAGGAGGCCTGCGGCTTCCGGCGGCAGAAGGTGCGCCACCTGGTCGAGCACTTCACCGTCAACGAGGTGGAGGCCCTGCTCACAGTCGTCCGGGCCGTCCAGCGTGAGATCAGCGCGGCACCGCGCTCAGGCGGAGAGAAAAACTAGCCGGCGCGAGATCAGTGGCCGACGGCCACACGGTCGCGACCGCGGCGCTTGGCGCTGTACATGGCCGCGTCGGCAACCCCGAGAAGCTGGCCGATGGTGCGCCCGTGCTTGGGGAAGAGAGCGACCCCGATGGAGCCGGTGACCCGAGGAACGGTGCACTGGGGCGGCAGGGGAATCTCGGCCAGCCCGAGTCGGATCTCCTTGGCGATGCGACGGGCGGCTAGCAAGTCGCAGCCACGGAGGATGAGGACGAACTCCTCGCCACCGTAGCGGACCGCGGCATCCTCGGCTCGGACGCACTTTTGCAGGGTTCTACCGACGCTGCGCAGGATGGCGTCCCCGGCGGCGTGGCCACAGCTGTCGTTGACGTGCTTGAAGTTGTCGAGGTCGATCATCAGGATCGCCAGGGGGGTCTCGCTGCGCTCGGCCATGGCCAACTCGCGACCGGCGGCGTCGCGCAGCCAGCGGGTGTTGAGCAGCCCGGTCAGCGAGTCGGTGATGGCGTACTGGACCTGCTCGGCGTAGAGCTGGACGTTGCGCCAGGCGGCGGCGGCCATGTGGGCCACCAGGCCGGCGATGGTGAGGTCGTAGGCGAGGAAGCCGTCCTTGCGGAAGCGGACCATGTTGAGCATGCCCAGCCGGTAATCACCGGACACCAGCGGGATCAGCAGCATCGACTCGTCCTCGGTGGTGGTGCCGGGAACGTGTCCGGCGGCTGGATGTGCGTCGGCGTCGTTGACCCGCTGGGGTGCACCCAGGTCGAAGGCCCAACCGGTGAGCCCGGTCCCCAATGAGAAGGAGTGGTCCATCACCGCCCCGGCATAGGTGGGGTCCTTGACCGAGCGGGCCAGGATGGGCCGGAAGCGCCCCGAGTCCCAGTCGGCGGCATAGATGGAGAGCCCGTCGGAAGGCACCACCCGTTCCAGGTAGTCGGCGGCCAGCTCCAAGATGGCGTTGGGGTCGTTCTCGCTCTGGAACGCCTTGGCCGCCTGGCTCAGCATCTCGGCCATGCCCAGGTGGTAGGAGTCGACCGCCCCGTAGCTGACCTCGGCGGAAGTCTCGTTGACCGTCTGCACCGTGTCGGTCACCAGCTGCAGGCTCGGTCGATCGTCGAGGGAGAGCAGCTGGAGCGGAGCCGGCAGTTCGATCTCCATGGCGCCCTCGCCGGCGACCGTTCGTGGCTCCCCCAAAAGGGTTCCCTGGCCGAACTCCACCCCGAGGTCGATGAGTACGTTCTGCTCGCCGATCGAGGAGATGCCGCTGGCGACCAGGCGGGCGTCCATATGCGCGGCCAGGCCGACCATGGCCGAGACCACCGCCTTCTGGCCGCGGTCGACGTCGATGCCATCGATCAGGACGGGGTCCATCTGAATGATGTCGGGCTCGATCTTGCCAATCGCCGCCAGCTGGGTGCGCACCGCCCCCAGTTGAGCCAAACCCACCCGGAAGCCGCGCTCGTGAAGCTGGGCGGCTAGCCCGAACATGGGACCGTTGTCGAGGCGGTCCTTCTCGTCGGCCTGGTCGACCAACTGCCAGACGATCTGCGAGGGATCCAGGCCGGCCGCCCGGACCTCGCGCAGCAGTCCTGCCACCAGGCCCCGCCGCCGGCGCCGCCAGGGGTGCATCTCAAAGAGCACCGCCCCGGGGCTGAGCTGGCGGGCGACCTCGAGCTCGGCCCGCAGCAGGGTGTCATCCAGGGTGTTGACCAGGTCAACCTGCTTGGCCCCCTCCCAGATCTCGGCGACGGAGGGGACGATATCGATCCGGGGAACTCGCCAGCGCACCTCGTAGGCGAGGATGCTGTCATCGCGAAGGCGGGTCAACGGTTCGGCGGTGATCCGCAGGGCTCCCGGGTGAAGCAGATCACGGATGGCCAGCTCCAGGGTTTCCGGGCCCTGCTTGGCCCGAAGCCGAGGCTTTCGGCGCGCGCGGGAAGACGGAACTGGTCGGTCGTCTATCGACGTGGCCTCCAGGGTCGCTTCACGCAAGTTCACCGCCACAACGCGATATTGGCAGTGGCCAGCCCGAGTCCAAGCCACGGGACGGTGACGTTTGTGTCGTCGCGTTTGACTACTTGGGGCGCTTCGGCCCAACTCGGGGGAGACCGGGGGCGACGAAGCAGAGTTCGCTGTAGACCAGGTGGGCGGCCACAGCCGGCCAGATCGAACCGCTCCTGATCCGGAGCCAGCCCGCCCCGGCGCCCAGCAGGAGGGCTCCCAGAGGGGGCAGCGGCTGCAAGGATCCCGCCTGGACGGCGGCGTATACCAGGGTGGACCCGACCAGAGCCCCAATCTCGGATTGGCCCGGCTCCAGATAGGGAGCGAGGACGGCTTCCCGCCAGAAGATCTCCTCCCCCATGCCAGCCGGGATGACCAGCAGAGCGGCCCAGGGGCGGCTCACCCCCTGGGCGCACTGCTGGATCTCCTCGAGCGAGCGCCTGCCGATGGCAAGGCGACGGGCCAGGAGCGCTCCCACGGCAGTCAAGGCGTACCCCGCCAGTCCGGCCAGCAGGCCCAGGCCCAGCCAGCCGCTGGAGGTCTGACTGGGTCGCTGCCGCAAGCGGCGCAAACCGGGTAGGGCAGAGGCGCTGAGGCCTACCGTCATGAGCCCCCAAAAGTATCTCGGGTTGCGGAAACTGAGATAGGAAAGACCGGTTTGGGCGGCGGCCCCCAGCACCAGGCCGGGCCCGGGCCCAGCTTGGCTTGAGCCGCTCCCAGAACTCACCTCGAACCCCGCTCCTGCCAGCGATCGAGCGCGGCCGCAACGGCTGAGGCCGCCGCCAGAGTGGCGTCCGCGAGAC
>JBAQYY010000167.1:0-16864 GCA_049790415.1 Candidatus Dormiibacterota bacterium
CCAGCAAGCCTCCGGCCAGCCACGCCTTGGACATGCGCCGACGCTTGCGGGGCAGGTCGATGCCGGTCTTACGGAGCGAACCCTCGACCCGCTTGCGGGCATCGTCGGGGAGTGATTTGGTGGCCTCGTAGGCGGCCTGGATCACGAGCTCGACGAACTCCGCCGACCGGTCCTTGGCGAGTTCGAGTACCTCGGCGGCGCGCTTTTGAGCGGTGTCCGCGGCGGGCTGGACCGCAGTCGCGATCCGTCCAGCCACCTCCGGAACTTGCTGAGAGACGGCGCTCAGGGCCGGCCCGACCGCGTCCCCGGCGTTCTTGACCCCGCTGCCGATGACCTCAACCACCGCACCGGCGGCATCGCCCGCGGTGCTGCCAAGCCGCTCGATGGAGCGTTGCCTCTGGCTAGAGAATTTCATAGCACGGCCTCCTTGCTGCTGTCTTGCGAGTCTACCCACGCTGGCCGCGAAAATCGCCCAGCGATGTGGAAATTCGCCGGACCACCACTTGCCATCAGGATTCGCCCTGGGGCCAGCCTGGTGGGAAATGCTGCAACGGGCCGTGCCCCGCCCCCAGGCCGGGGGCGGCAGCGATGGCCGCCGTCACATAGCGTTTGGCCTCGCGGATGGCGTCCAGGGGATCTTCTCCATGCGCCAGATGTGCGGCGATGGCGGCCGAGAAGGTGCAGCCGGTGCCGTGGGTGTGGCGGGTTTGAAGACGCCGTCCTTCCAGCCGAGTTACCTGACCTTGGTGGACGATCAGGTCGGCCGGCTCACCTGGAGCGTGGCCCCCCTTTACCACCACGAAGTCGACCCCGAGCTCGCCGATGGCGCGGCCCGCTCTGATCGCGGCAGCCTCGTCCGCAACCGGTACGCCAGAGAGAACGGCGGCTTCAGGCCAGTTGGGGGTGACGACCAGGGCCAGAGGCAGGAGTTGGCGCCGCATGGTGTCCACCGCGTCTTCCTCGAGGAGACGGTCACCGCTCTTGGCCACCATCACCGGGTCCACCACCAAAGGACCCCAGCTGCGCTGGCCCAGTTCTTGGCAGACCAGCTCGATGTGGGCCGCCGAGAGCAGCATGCCGGTCTTGACGGCGGTGGGGCGGAGATCGCTATCGAGCGCCTCGAACTGGTCCCGAACGAAGTCCAGGGGGAGCGGGTAGATGGAGCGGACCTGAAGGGTGTTCTGGGCGGTCAGGGCCACCGCGACACTGACGCCGTAGACGGAGCAGGCCGCGAAGGTCTTGAGGTCCGCTTGAATACCGGCTCCGCCACCCGAGTCGGTGGTGGCCACAGTCGCTGCGATGGGAGTAGTCGATGGCCCTTGGCTCACCCCGCCACCTCTGAGACGGTGGCAGGTTGCCCGACCCCTGCTCCGCGGCCCCGGCTCCGCTCCCAGCGCCGGGCAAGCCAGTAGGCGACCCCGGTAACCAGGACCCCGACAAATCCCGAGATGTCGGCGGGCTGGCCGGCGAAGAGATGCTGGGCCAGGGGCGAGACGAAGCCCCACTCGCCCGGGGGAGGAGGCTCGTTGAAGAAGAGCAGGGTGGCCACGGTGCCGCCGGCGAAAGCCGCCATCAAGGGCCAGCGGAACCCGGCGCTGTACCAATAACCCCGCCGCGATACCAGGGAGCCGGCATGAATCTCGCGACGGCGCGCCAGCGTGTCCAGGATCACCAAGACACCCCAGGCCGGGAACCAGACGTAGGTGATGGTGAGGAAATCAACGTAGTTGCCCTGGAAACCGACCCCGGCGAAGAGGACCAACGCCCCGATCAGACCCCCCACCACACCAACGGCGGTGGCTGCGGCCCAGCGGCGGAGCCGGATACCGATGGCCAGGGCGCAAAGGGACGCGGAGTAGACGTTGAGGTAGTTGGAGCTGAGTTCCGCCACGATGATGAAGGCGGCGAAGCAGTAGCCGAACCAGGCCGGCACCGTGTCAACGATCAGGTTGGGAAGGAGTTTGCCCGGGTCGATGGTCTGAATCGCCGCACCCAGCAGTCCGCAGATCACCAGGCTGGCGGCGCTGCCACCGCCGCTGGCCAAGGCCACCCGCAATCCCGATGTGTCCACCGGGAGGTAGCGCGAGTAGTCGGCGGCGTAGGTGACCCAGGAGACGATCAGGGCAAAGGTGAGCGTGAACCCGAGCGCCATGGCGGCCAGGTGGGGGCCCGGTGAGAGGTGGCTCTGAAAGCCAAGATTCCAGCGGCTGATGGTGAATAGACCCAGCACGAAGCAGACGATCAGGAAGGCCGGTACCTGGATGTGCTGGAAGACGGAGATGGTGCGGTGGCCGTAGACGGCGACCAGAAAGGACACGCCCGTGATCGCCACCAGCAAGAGTGGCTCCACCACCGATGGCGCGGCATGCAGGATGGGCAGGGCCTTGGTGGTGGTGACCGCGATGGCGCAGTCGTAGGCAAACCATCCGATTGCAATCAGCATGGTCAGCAGTCCCCCAACTACTGCACCGCGGCGGCCGAAAACCATCCGCGACTGAACGATCTGAGGTGCTCCCGAGCGCACCCCGGTGATGCTCAGCAATCCGATGAATGCTGCCCCCGCCAGCGCTCCCGCGATGAGCACCAAGGCGGCGTCCCAGAAGCCCAGACCGGCCGAGGAGATGAGGAGCGCTCCGGCGAAGAGGGAGAAGAAGTCGGCCAGGGCCCCGCCCCAGATGAAGAAGAGCTCACGTGGCCTCCCCTTCCGTCGCTCCGCGGGAACGGGTTCCAGGCCGCGCAGCTCGATGCGGAGAAACTCATCATCCACGGCCTGTTTGGATTGCGACCCCAAAGGTCCACCGGCGGCCGGCGCGTCCGCAGGGCGCCTGTCTGCCATTCCCTAGCTCCTCTAGACGGACCTCTGGCCAGGGACTTGGCAGGTCGAGGCTTCCCGACGCTGGTACTAACCAGATCCGGTCATCAGGGTTGGCGATCTGCCTCTCAGCGCCCTGCCGGCGCACCCCTAGCTGGGAGCCGTGCTCCGCTGGCGAGTATAGGCGCGGACGGCAGCAGCCGCGCCCGGCCAGATGCTCAGTGCCACGCCGCCGATAATCGCTGGGTGCCCGAAGATCCCTTGACCTTCACCGCCCGCTGGCCGGTGCGCACGTACGAGGTTGATCGCCAAGGGCACGTCAACAACGCCGTCTATCTGAACTACGCCGAGGAGCTCTCAGCCCAGCACTCGGAGCACCTCGGCTACGGCCAGGCGTGGGCCAGCGCCCTGGGCGGGGCCTGGGTCATTCGTCGCAACGAGATCCTTTACCACAGCCCTGCCCGGTTCGGCGACGAGCTGGAGCTCACCGTGCAGGTGGAGTTGGTCAAGGGCGCTCGCGGCCAGCGCCGAACCAGGATCTGCCTGTTCCCCGATGGCACGCCAGTGGCCGAGATCTTCACCGAGTGGGTTTGGGTCCGGGCCAGCGACGGCAGGCCCGCTCCCGTGCCGCAAGAGCTAGTATCCCTCGCCGCCGCGGCGACCGCCGCCACCCTGCGCCGGAGAGGCAACTCCTAGCGATTCGCCACCGGCGTCCGACTGGGTTCCGCACCGTCGTGTGCGGAGAACCCGGAAGAGGTCCTCAGTTCGGTGCCGACACCAGCGCGCTGCCCTCCGCCTCGGGCGGAATGGGGGCGGCCCGACCCCTCCTGCTCGACTCGGTCAGCCGACAGGCTCCCAGGGCAACCGCCGGGCTTAGCCAGAGGACCGGCATGAAGTAGTAGAGAGGTGCCCGCCAGCTGAGGACGAAGCATCCGTACACCAGAACGACCATCGACCACCTCCACCGGGGCCAGCGCCAGGCCAGGTAGGTGCAGGTGCCGATCCAGGCCAGGAGGCCCACGTCGTAGATCAGGTGGGAGTGGCTGGGGAGCTGGGCGAGGACCCCAAGGCTGGCGCCAAGGGGAAATTCCGGCAGGGTGACAAAGGTCCAGAGCTGGGTCAGCAGATGGTGATCCCAGATCATCCAGGGGAGAATCCCCACGGCTACCCCACCCGCCAGCCAGGTCCACCTGGTGACCCGATCGCGGTCTCTGGCCAGGATGGCCAGGTAGACAGGGACTGCCGGCCAGGTGAGCGGGTTGCTGCAGACGGCCGCCGCCAGGGCGACCGAACTCAGCTTGGCTCGGTCGATGCGGGCGAACGATAGGGCGAGGAGCAAGTAACTCAGGTCCTCGGGGTTCCACCTGAATGCCGCCCAGAGCAAGGCCAGGCCCGCCATCTGCCAAGCGAAGGCAACCGCCTTCCCCCGCTCGGGACGGCCCCAGCTGGCTGCCACGAGGAGCGCGCTCAGCGCCAGCGTCCAAAGTGAGATGCCGGTCCACCCGGTGAATGCCACGGGGAGGATCAGGAGGGCGGCCTCGGGAGGGTAGCCGTAGGCGGGGAAGCCAGCATGGCTGCCGTTTTTCTGATCATGAACGATCGCTCTTCTTAGGCTGCTGGTCGATGGGTAAGTGGTTACGGTGGCAAAGGGACCGCGCTCCAGCGGAGTCACAGAAGTCGATAGGGAGTGGAGGGCGGCGAGGCACTGAGGCTCATAGGTCAGGTAGGGGTCGACCCCGTGCCACAGATCGCGGGCGGCGCAGGTTATCGTCAGCGGTTGGTCGGTGGTTGGCCTTGGCTCAGCCAGGGCCACGGCTCCGAAGGCGAAAGCTATCCCGACCACCGCGGCCGAGAGGAGCAACCCGCGCTGAGGCGAACCGCGCAGCCCCCAGCGGACGAACCAAGGCCGGGGCCCGAGAGCGTTGGCAGCGATGACCAGGCTGGGGATAGGTACCAGAGGGTGGACCCAGAGGGGACTGGGGATCAGGGCGAGGAGCAGCCAAACGGCGATGACACTGATGCCCTGCCAGGCACGAGCATCCAGCGTTGCGCGGTCCACTTCATCGGTGAGGCTATCGCGTCGACTACCCGGGGGGCTCAGTTGGTCGCCTAGTGATCCCCGGTGACATCCCTCCCGGCTGCGGTACCCGGGGCTGCGACTAGGCGTGTCTGCCTGGGTCCGGCTGGTCTCCCCTAGTCGCTGGCAGCAGGCGCCGCCAGCTTCTCCGGTCGGGCCGCCTCGGTTGCTCCAAAACGGCCCAGGCTGAGGAACCCCGCGAACATTATTGCCGCCCCGACCGACTCGAAGACCCCTAGCTCACCAAGGCTGCCGCCCACTGTCTTGGCCAGGGAGAACCCCAGTGCCACCAGCAAGGCACCGACGGTGAGCAGGACGTTGCAAAGCACCCGGTCGAAGCTCGCCCGAGACTGGATGAAGCGCAGGGCAGAGTAGGCCGATCCGCCTGCCAGGATCAGCGTGCCCAGGATGTTGAAGGTCACGGCGGCCACGAAGAGCGGCGTCCCATGGCTCACTAGCGCGCCTCCCAGGACACCGGCGCTGGTCGTCAGCTTGGCGGCATCGACCGGCACCACTGCGGCGTCCACCGCCAGGACCAGGGTCAGGCCCACTAGCACCCCGGCGCAGACTCTCACCAGTCGAACCGGGGCCAACAGGAAGCCGGTCCCTAGCGCCAGGTAGATGACGCCCAGCACCCCTCCCAGCAGGTAGAAGGCCCTGAAGAGTGGCACGGAGAAGCCATATGACTGGCCCAGCGCTTGAGTGAATGCAGCCGCCGCGAAGATGGCCAGACCAGTCCCCCAGGCGGCGAAGGCTGGGCGCCGGCTGCGCCACCATCGCGACCACACGAAAGCTGAGAACGCTGCCCCCAGCAGGCAGGCCACCACTGCTGCGTCCATCTTCTCCCCACGTCAGATCCCCGGTCGCTGCGGCGAGGTTAGCACTCGTGGGCGGCCACGATTCCGCCCTCGCATAATCGGACCGTGCGCTATCTCGACCTGGGCGGCCGACGACTCTCAGTTGTGGGCCTTGGCTGTTGGCAGCTTGGCGACAAGCTGTGGGGCTACGGAACCGAATACTCCCAGGCGGACGCGCTGGCGATCATTGAGCGGGCGCTAGCTCTCGGGGTGACGGTCTTCGACACCGCCGAGCTGTACGGGGCAGGGCGTAGCGAGATGCTGGTGGGAACGGCCCTTCACCCGTGGCAGGGAGAGGTGTTCCTAGCGACTAAGTTCCTCCCCATTGTGCCGCTGCCACGGATCATGGTTGCGCATTGCGCCAAGAGTCTGGACCGCCTCCAGGTCGCACTAGTAGACCTCTACCAGATTCACTGGAACAATCCTGCGGTGCCATTAGCCATACAGATGGACGGCATGCGCAAGATCCTCTCGTTGGGGATGAGTCGATACGCAGGCGTCAGCAATTTTTCGTTACGCCGCTGGATCGCAGCAGAGCGGTTGCTCGGTCAGCCGATCATGGCGAATCAAGTGCGCTACAACCTTCTCCAAAGACGTCCGGAGGACAACGGCCTCGTCGAATACGCGCAGTCGAATTCACGGCTCATCCTCGCCTACAGCCCGCTAGCCCAGGGCGCTCTCAGCGGCCGTTACCGGGCTGGCAATGCGCCTCGCGGGGGCATACGCCGCACCAACCGCCTGTTCACCGATACTGCCCTGCTCGCAGCCACACCGTTGCTGGAGACCCTGCGCGAGATAGCCGACGCCCATAGCTGCCCCTCCTCGCAGATCGCGCTGGCCTATTTGATTGCGCAGCCCCAGGTCATCGTCGTCCCCGGTGCCAAGTCGATAGCCCAGCTGGAGTCGAACGTTGCCGCGGCCGAAATCGAACTAGCTGACGACGAGCTGCTAGCACTGCGCCGAGCCGCCGATCTGTTTAGTTTTTCCCGCGTGCGTTCGACAGCCCAGGTAGCGGGGCGCCTGCTGCCGGAGCGACACATTCGTGACTCTGCCTAATCGACGCAAACGGATAACCACCCAGCCGGGGAAGCCCTGATCCCAGCGCCACCCGACGAGTCTAGCCGCTCCCGGTTTTACGCAGCCACCGAACTCTCATAGCGCAAGCTATTTGCGCATCGCTGCGCTAGTCTGTGATGACACCAAACGGAGACGCGCCACCCGCACAAGTGCTCTGGCTGGCGCGAGCTACCGGGTGGCGTCACATTTTCCTAATTGGTTTCACGGCGGCGCCTTCATCTGGTGTCCGGCCTAGGACTGTCTTTCGTCAGTCAGCCGGCGGCTCTCCGAGCGCCCACCGCTCGAGCGAGCTTCTCGCGAAGATCACCCCTACAACCAGAACCAGCAAGAGGACTACGCCAGCCGCCACTCCCACCCAGCTGAGCGCTCCCCCGAAGCGGTGGTAGAAGCGGCCCAGCTCGAAACCGGCGACGCCATAGACGGTGGCCCAGACAGCTCCGCCCAAGGCGTTGAACGCCAGAAAGGTGGGATAGCGCATTTCCGCCGCCCCAGCCACGACGGCACCGAAGGTGCGCAGCACGGCGATGAATCGCGCAATGAACACGGCCAGCGGCCCACGGTGCTCGAAGAAGCGATGCAGGAGGTCGAGCCGGGTGCGATCGATCCGAACCCAGCTGGCTAATCGGATCAGAAGAGCATGGCCGGCAAGCCGACCGATGCCGTAGCCGAGGTTGTCGCCCAGGATCGCACCGGCGGCGGCGGCGGCGACCACGCCGACCAAGCTGAGCCGGCCCGTGGTGGCAGCGTAGACCGCCGCCAGCACCAGCACGGTTTCTCCGGGGAAGGGCACCCCAGTGCTCTCCACCAGCGGCGATGCGAACACAGCGAGGTACCCGTAGGTGTGGAGCAGATGGTCAGGATTGAGGTCGAGATTCACCTCAATCGGCCGAGGTGAAAGGTAGTAGGGGCTCGTCACCAGTCTCTTCGGAGGCATCGCTTGCTATCGATCTGGGCTCGGGCAGTCCGAGTTGCAGGATCTCGGCCATCTGCAAGCCGTTGACCACGGCGTAGTTGGAGCGGTTGTTGTTGAAGAGCAGATGGAGCTCTTCGGCCGCGTTGGCGAGCCGCCGAATATCGGGCTCCCACCCCCTCAGTTCGTCGGGTGTGTAGAGGTAGTTGAAGCGATCTCCGGATGTCTTGCCCTGGGAATACCAGGCGCCGGTGTTGCGGCCGTGAAAGCGGACCGCCACCAGGCGCGGGTCGGTGACTTCAACCAGCCGGGGAAACGAGCCGCTTCCCACCTGGGGTTCGTCGACCAGGCAAAGCGACACCTGCGCTTCACTAAGCAGATCGACCAGCTGGGCGACGCGCTCGGGCGCGGCCCAGGTGCGGTTGCGAAGCTCGACGATGATCAGATCGTCGGGGTGGCGTTCGCGCACACGAGCCAGGCGATCCAAGTTGAGTGGCGACACACCGAACCAGGGCGGGAACTGGTAGTGAATCGCTCGCAGCTTGCCGCTCTCGCGGAGAGGCATCAGGCAGGCAGCGAAGTCGCCCTCCTCGTCGGGAGTGGGCTCCCGCGGCAGGCCAGACTCGCGCTCATGGTAGGTGAGCGAACGATAGGCCTTGACGTTGAAGAGAAAGTCGTCAGGCGTCGCTTGGACCCAGGAGGCGCTGCGGTCGGGAGGGGGGATCCCGTAATAGGTGGTGTCCACCTCAACCAAGGGGAAGAAGCGCGCGTAGTAGGCAAGACGGTCGGCTGGCGCCATCCCCTTGGGATAGAAGTTCTGGTGGTCGCTCCAGTTGCACGTGCCGACCAGGATCCGACCCGCCATCGCCCCATGCTCTCAGGTAGAGCCTGCCACCACGAGGGAGACGAGGTCCGAGAAGGGTGGCGCTCGAGTTCCCGGCCGGCGGAACGGACTACGATGGACTTCGGGTCGGTGGCTAGTGGGAGGTGACCTTGGCGGAGCGGGGCGTCCTGGATGTCAACATCGTGGCTTCCACCGTCAACGGATCGGGTAGCCAGTCAGCCAATTTGGTGCTGACTAGGGCTATCTTCGCGATGGGCATCCCGGTCGCCCCCAAGAACCTCTTCCCCTCCAACATCGAGGGCTTGCCGACCTGGTTCTACCTCCGCGCCAACTCGGCAGGGTACCGAGCTGGTCGGCGCCGGGCAGACCTGCTGGTGGCACTTGACCGAGCCACCTTCGCGGCTGACCTGAACCGGCTGGAACCGGGCGGGGTGCTGATCTACGAGGAGGCATTCGGCCCGCCGCCGTGGGGAGAGGGGCCTTCGGCCCATCCCTATCCCGTCCCCTTCGCCCGCCTGGCCAAGGCCTCGGTTCCCGACCCCGACCTGCGCAAGTACCTGACCAACATCATCTATGTGGGGGTGATAGCGGAGATCTTGGGCATCCCCGACGCAGCCTTGGAGGAGGCGCTTCTCCACCAGTTCAAGTCCAAGCCCAAGGCTCTGGCATCCAACCGGGAGGCGATCGCCACCGGTCGGGACTACTTCAGGAGCAACCTGACCAAGACCGATTCGCTTCGCCTCACCGAGCTCAACGGGACCGCAGGCCAGCTTCTCCTGGAGGGCAACCAGACGGCGGCGTTGGGAGCCATCATGGGCGGCTGTACCGTGCTCGCTTGGTACCCGATCACCCCCAGCTCCTCCCTCGCGGAGCACGTGATCGGCCTTGCCGATCGCTACCGGGTCGATCGCGAGAGCGGCGAGCGCCGGATCGCGACCATCCAGGCGGAGGATGAGCTGGCTGCCGCCGGCATGGTGCTAGGCGCAGGTTGGGCTGGGGCCCGCGCCATGACCACCACCTCCGGGCCTGGCATCTCGCTGATGGCGGAGTTCATCGGGCTTGGCTATTACGCAGAGATTCCCGGGGTGTTCGTCGACATCCAGCGAGTGGGTCCGTCGACCGGCTTGCCCACCCGGACCATGCAGGGTGACATCCTCTTCGCCTACACCCTGTCCCATGGGGACACGCGCCACCCAGTACTGCTCCCGGGGTCGGTCTTGGAGTGCTACCAGTTCATGGAGCAGGCCTTCGATCTAGCGGAGCAGCTCCAGACTCCGATCTTTGTGCTCTCCGACCTCGATTTGGGCATGAACCTCTGGATGACCGAACCACCCACCTACCCAGAGCAGGACTTCGACCGCGGCAAGGTCCTACACAAAGAGCAGTTGGACAAGATGGCTCGCTTCGAGCGCTACCGGGACGTGGACGGCGATGGGGTTCCCTGGCGCACCCTGCCCGGGACTGAACACCCTCTGGCCGCCTACTTCACCCGTGGCTCCGGCCACGACGAAGCTGCCCGCTACACGGAGAGTGACGAGGCCTATACGCGGATCATGGACCGGCTCGCCCGCAAGCTCGAGACCGGCCGTGATCGGCTGCCCGAGCCGGTCGTCGAAGGGGGTTCGGCCGAGGTGGGCATCCTCGCCTACGGGAGTTCCCACCACGCGGTGGTGGAGGCGATGGACATCCTGGCGACGCAAGGTCTAGCGCTCGACTATCTCCGACTGCGGGCCCTACCCGTGGCCCGGGCGGTGGCTGATTTCGTAGCCGCTCACGACCGGGTCTACGTGGTGGATCAGAACCGAGACGGCCAGATGCACCAGATCCTCCAGGTCGAACTGGGAGCTCAGCTGGCCGACCGTCTCCGTTCGGTTCGCCACTACGACGGAATGCCCCTCTTCGCGGCCGACCTGGTCGACCAGATCGAGCCGGCCGAGCGCGCCGGAGTGGCCGGTTCGCCGCCCTTGCCAGTCGCCGCGGGTGCTCGCTGATGGCCGCGGTGACGGTCAAGGTCAACCAGCTCGGGCTGAGCCGCGACGACTACAAGGGGCTGGCCACCACCTTGTGCGCCGGTTGCGGCCACAACTCGATAACCAATCACATCGTCAAAGCTCTCTATGACCACGGGGTCGACCCATACCGATTGGCCAAGATGAGCGGGATCGGATGCTCCTCCAAGGCAACGGCCTACTTTGTCGAACGGGCCCATGCCTTCAACGCGGTGCACGGCCGGATGCCCGCCGTCACCACCGGCGCCGCAGTGGCGAACCGAGATCTGCTGTACCTCGGGATCAGCGGTGACGGCGACACTGCCAGCATCGGCCTGGGCCAGTTCTGTCACCTGCTCCGGCGCAACGTCGACTGCACCTACGTAGTTGAAAACAACGGCGTCTACGGCCTCACCAAGGGCCAGTTCTCGGCAACCGCCGATCTCGGCTCGGTGCAGAAGAAGGGCAGCGTCAACCAGTTGGAGACGATCGACATCGCCGGCTTGGCGGTGCAGCTCGGCGCCTCCTTCGTGGCCCGCAGCTTTTCCGGCGACGGCGCCCAGTTGGTGCCGCTTCTGCGCGCCGCCCTCTCCCACCGGGGTACGGCGGTCCTGGATGTGATCAGCCCCTGTGTCACCTTCAACGACCACGAGGGTTCAACCAAGAGCTACCAGTACGTCAAGGAACACGAGCTGATCCTCCAGGAGATGGACTTCATCCCTCACCAGACCGAGGTCGCGGTCGACTACGCCGAGGGCAGCACGACCGAGGTCGAGCTGCATGATGGCTCACGTCTGCGGCTGCGCAAACTGGGGCGCGAACACGACCCCAAGAGTCGCCTGTCGGCGCTCCAAGTGATCGACGAGGGCCGTCTTCAGGGCGAGGTGGTGACGGGCCTGCTCTACGTGAATCCCGAAGCTCCCGACCTCTGCAGCGCGGAAAACCTACCCCGCACTCCACTGCGTGATCTGGGCGCGGAAGACCTGCGCCTGACCAGAGACCAGTTCGCGGCCCTACTCGAGGCCTGGGCCTGAGCAATCTCAGGCTACGCCGACCTCCTTCTAAGTGGCGTCTCAGGTACCGACTTCATCCGTGACCTAGTCTCGGGCTGCAACGACAGCTCGGCGGCGGTGACCAGCGCCGCCTGGACTAGGAGAAACGATCATGCGCAACATCACCAAACAGGCCCTGGCGGTAGCCGCCGGGGCGGTAACTGCCACGCTCGTCGGGGTAACCGTGGCGTCAGCGGCCACCGGGACTCCGAGCGCTTCGGCATCACCGGCTGCGGGTCGCGCCCACCACCTGCTGCGGGCGCCGCGGTTGGCCGGAGAGGTCGTCTCGGACAGCTCCAGCGGTGGCTCTTTGAGTGCCGGACAACTGGTAATCAAGGAACCGGACGGAACCCATGTGACCCTAAGCCTGGCCAGCAAGACGAAGGCTTGGAAGTATCAGGGGTTTGGTGTCAGGCCGATCTCAGAGAGTCCCACTAGCGTCGCCGCCGGGGAGATCGTTGTGGTGGCCGGACGGAACCTGCTCGGGACCCACGTGGCGGTCCGAATCCTGGACTTGGGATTCCAGGCGGCAAGCTGACCAAAACGTTCCCGGTCAGATACTCCTCCCCAGGGCAGGTGGGTTGGCGAACCAGCTCACCTGCCCTCGCCCTTAGCCCCCTTCAGACGTAGCTGTACCCGTCGGGGAGGGGTCGGGGAGCCTCAGGTCCGACATAGATGGCCGAGGGACGGATCAACCTGTTGTGGGCGGCTTGCTCGCAGATGGCCGCCGTCCATCCCACCGTTCGGCTGCTGGCGAAGGTCGGTGTGAACATCTCGCGAGGGATGCCCGCCGTATTCATCACCACGCCGGCATAAAACTCAACGTTGGTGTAGAGCCTGCGGCCCGGCTTGAGCTCGTTGAGTACCTTGAGTGCGGTCGCCTCGACATGCTGAGCGAACACAGCCTGTTCGCCCCCGAGCTCGAGCGCGACCTCACGGAGGAGAGTGGACCGGGGATCGTCGGTCTTGTAGACGCGATGCCCAAAACCCATCAACCGCTCGCCCGACATAACCTTCTCCCGAAGGTAGTCATAAGCGCGATCCTCGGTACCGATTTCGTCCAGGGTATGCAGGGCCCGCGAAGGGGCGCCCCCATGGAGGGGACCAGATAGGGCGCCGATGGCGCCGACCAGTGCCGAGCCCATATCGGCACCAGTGGAAGCGATTACCCGGGCCGTGAAGGTAGAGGCGTTGAAGCCGTGATCCATGGTTAGAATTAGGTACTTTTCGACGGCGCGGGCATGCTCCTGGTCGGGCCGTTCGCCCGTCAGCATCTGTAGATAGGACTCCGCGAAATCCAGGTCAGCGTCAGCCGCTACTGGGTCCAAGCCTTGGTGCGCCCGGTACAAGCCAGTCAGCAGCACCGGTACTAAGGCGGTCATGCGTACCGCCTGTTGGCGGACCTCGTCAGCGGAAATGTCCATGATTGGCTGAAGACCCAGAGCACTAGCGGTCAAGGAAACAGCGGTGCGCAAGGCATCCAGCGGTGCGAATGGATCGATGCGAGCTATTTCGGGCAGGAGTCGCAAAACCTGAGCCGGGAGCGTCCGAAGTTTCGCCGTTTCCTGGCGGAATTTCCGGGTCTGCTCAGGATCCGGGAGTTCACCTTCAATCAACAGGTACCAGACCTGTTCGAAAGAGCATTCCGCAGCCAAGATGGCTGCGTTGTACCCGCGGTAATGAAAGAAGCCTTCTTCACCCCTGACGTCGCCGATGGTTGTCTCCGCCACTGCGACTCCCTCGAGTCCCGGTGGTGCCAAGACGGGTTGCTTGGGCTTGGCCTCATCAACGGCGTTGGTCATAGGGCCTCCAGTAGTCCAATTAGACGTGGTCCGCGGCGGGCGGCTTGGTGCCTGAGGAGCGCCGCTGCGTCCTCTCCGCCTTGCTGGCCGCTAGGAAGAGGAAGATCCAGCCAATCAACGAGCCGCCAGCCAGCAGCGCCAGCATTCCGAGAACGATCGCGATTTGACCAGCTGTGGTCATCAAGACACCTCCGTGTGCAACTCGTATTCTAGTGTTTCTGCGCAGTTCTCACCCCCCCACTCGTACGCTTCCGCACTAGCTGCGGCCTCGCCCGGCTTAGGGCTGGTCCAACCTCCCCGGGCTTCTGCCGGTGGGCCTTCTTGTTGGTTTCACCTTGAGTTCCTCGCCGGTCGACCCTCGGCACGCTCGTCTCGCCCTGTGGGGCTTGGTGGCAGCCACCGTGGCCGACTCCTTCGGGGCGACAATGATCCTGCCCATCCTGCCTCTCTTCGTCAGGCATGCGGGCGGGTCATATGCGGAAGTGGGCCTGATCACCGCTGTTTTCTGGGCCGCCGGCCTAGCCGTCCGCTACCCCATCGGAAAGCTCTCCGATCGCATCGGGCGGAAGGGCCTGATCCTTGGTTCGCAGCTGGTCTACGCGGCCGCCACCGCGGCCTTCGCACTATC
Organism: Candidatus Dormiibacterota bacterium; assembly: GCA_049790415.1. Lineage (GTDB taxonomy): Bacteria > Chloroflexota > Dormibacteria > Aeolococcales > Bog-877 > Bog-877. The sequence continues at coordinate 14,048 of JBAQYY010000167.1, forward strand.
GCCCTCACCGCTCTGGTTCGTGGTTCTGCGTGCAGTCCAAGGTGCTGCTGCTGGCGCCGCCACGGTTCTGGCTACCGCAGCGGTTGCCGACTTTGTGCCGAGTGAGCGACAGGGCCGCGCCTACGGATCGCTGACCGGCGCCAACATGGCCGGTACCGTTGTCGGACCGCTGATCGGAGCGGCCCTGTTCCAGGTTTCCTTGGCAGCCACATTCCTGGCTTCCGCCTTCACTGCGTTGATCGTCGCGGCGGTAATTCTCTTCACCTTGCCGGCGGTCTCACCGACGACTCTTCCGGAGGAGGCTGACCACACGCCAACATCGCTGTGGCGCGACCCCATCATTCAGGGCGTGACCATCGCCTCGACCGCGGTGGGCCTGCTCATCGGCATGTACGACACGGTGTGGAGTCTGCTTATGCACGTGCGCCACGCCACCGATCTGGAGATTGGGCTCTCCTTCACCCTGTTCGCGCTTCCCTTCACCATCGGCTCCTGGCCAGCCGGCTGGCTGGCGGACCACATGGACAACCGATGGTTGATCGGACTCAGCGCACTGGCATCGGGCTGCTTCGCCATCACCTATCCATTTCTTCCCAATCCCGCCTGGCTGATTGGCCTTGGAGTCTTCGAAGGAATCTTCACTGTCACCGGCTCTCCGGCCCGACTCGCCATGCTCTCGCGCCGAGTCCACGCCAGCCAGATGGGCCATGTGCAGGGACTGTACGGATCCGCCCAAGTTGGTGCCGCCGCAATCGCCTCCCTGGTGGCTGGGTCCCTCTTCGGGCTCGACATTTCCCTGCCCTTCATCGCAACCGCCATCGCCATGTGGCTGTCAGCGCTGGTGCTGGTCCCCCTCTGGCGCGGTGTCGACGGCCACCCCAAATCGTCCCAGCCCATCGTCTCCGAACCAGCAGGCCCCGGGAGTCTCTGACCTCTATGCAAGAAAGGGCCTGGGTCCCCAGGACCCAGGCCCTCCAGCTGCGTGACTGCGCTTTAGTTGGTCGGCAGAATCACCCGCCGCGCGGTGGCGTTGAGCACGTCTGCGAAGGACGTGTAGAGCGCCGCGAGCGCGGTCGCGATTCCCAGGTAGCCGCCGACCGTGGTCAGCGTGGTGCCGTCGGTGAACCAGTTCCAGAACCCGCCCGCAAGGGCCAAGAAAGTGATCGTCAACAGGAAGAAGATCACCTGCACCGCGCGGGTTCCGTGTAGCGACGCGATGAACATGTAGCCGGTGAAGATGAACCAGGCGAATGCGTAGAGGCCCAGGATCGGACCGGCGGCTGCACCGAGTCCTGCACCAAACACAACATTGATAAGGTAGAAGCTCCACCAGAATGCGCCATACGAAGCGAAGGCGGTAGCCGCAAAAGTGTTTCCACGTTTGAAGGCCCACATGCCCGCCAGGAACTGGGCCGTACCACCATAGGCAGCTGCCATCGCGAGCACCGCTCCGGTGCCGGCAGAAGCAATGATGCCAGCGTTGATGAAAGAGAGCATGAGGGTCGTGGTTCCGAACCCGGCTAGCCCGAGTGGTGCCGGATCGGCGATCGGATTGGGCACCTCAGCGGTGTGCATCACCGATTGCTGAGGTCCTCCGGGGTTGTTGTTAGCCATGAGTGTTAGCTATCCCTCCATGAAAATGACTGATTTGCATGAGTCGGTCAGAGCGCCCTAGTCCTTACTAGTTCTCCTTTCCCTCCTCTGTAACCGCCCGACTCCGCAACTCCTCCACCACCGCTGGATCGGCCAGGGTTGTGGTATCGCCGAGGGGCCGGTTCTCCGCCACGTCACGCAGCAGCCGTCGCATGATCTTTCCCGAACGCGTCATCGGTAGCTCGGGTGTGAAGAGGATGTTGGCGGGAGCGGCAATCTTGCCGATCTTCTTGCCCACGTGGTCGCGTAACTCGGCGAGGAGCTCGACGCTGCCCTCTTGACCGCTCTTGAGCGTCACGAAAGCAACAATTGCCTGTCCGGTCTGAGCGTCGTTGCGAGCGCAGACCGCAGCCTGGGCGACCGACGGATGGTCGACCAAGGCACTCTCCACCTCGGTGGTGGAGATGCGGTGGGCGGAGATGTTCATGACGTCGTCGATTCGTCCCATCAGCCAGTAATCGCCATCGGGGTCCTTGCGGGCACCGTCACCGACGAAGTAAACGTCCTTAAAACGGCCCCAGTAAGTGTCCTGATAACGCTGGGGGTCGCCGTAGATACCGCGCAGCATGGCGGGCCAGGGCTTGCGAATGACCAGGTACCCACCCTGTCCCGGCGGCACCTCGTTCCCTTGCTCGTCGTAGATGGCGGCGTCGATGGTGGGGAAGGGCTTGGTTGCGGATCCCGGCTTCAAGGTTGTGATCCCGGGCAACGGAGAGATCAGGATCATGCCTGTCTCCGTCTGCCACCAGGTGTCGACAACCGGGGTTTTGCCCAGGCCCACGTTCTCCCGATACCAGATCCAGGCCTCAGGGTTGATCGGCTCACCGACGGTGCCGAGCAGCCGCAGGCTGGTCAGGTCGTGCTTCTTGGCGTACTGCGGTCCCCACTTCATGTGGGTGCGGATGGTGGTCGGTGCGGTGTAGAGAACGTCCACCTTGTAGCGCTCGACAATCTCCCACCAGCGCTCCTCGTTGGGATGGTTGGGAACACCCTCGTAGATGACGCTGGTGGTGGCGTTGGCGAGAGGTCCAAACAGGATGTAACTGTGGCCAGTCACCCAGCCGATGTCGGCAGCGCACCAATAGACCGTCTCCGGCTTGATGTCGAAGATGTAGTAATGGGTGGTCGCTACCCCGACCAGGTATCCGGCCGTGGTATGCATGA
>JBAQYY010000168.1:0-2766 GCA_049790415.1 Candidatus Dormiibacterota bacterium
CCCCTGCCCAGGGCAGGCCGCCGCCGCGGCGGTGGGCGCTGATGCCCACTGCCGCCATCCCCAGGCCGACCAAGCAGATCAAGGCGGCGGTGCCGTCGCGGACCCGGGTGGGCGGGATCAGGCGCACCGAAACCACCACCAGGAGCAACCCCAGGGCAACCGGGACGGTGAGCAAGGCCAGCAGGCCCAGGACTTCTGCGGGAAGCAGCCAGAGAGTGCCCGTGTGGAGCCCGGCCGCGACCAGGACAGGCCCCAGGAGAGCGGCGCCCACGGCCACCCCCAGAACCAGCTGGGAGACCATCCGGTGGCCCAGCAACCCGCGCTCGGAGAGGGGCACGGTGAGGAGCCAGTCGACGTCTTTGGCAAAGTAGGCCGAGGCCACGGCGAAGCTGACCGAAGTCACCAAACTGAAGCCCCAAAGGACCACCAAGGCGGCGCTGACCGTGGTCAGCAGTCGGCTCGGCGAGGCGCTCAGGGAAGGCGCCAAGAAGTGGTTCAGCCAAGCGATCGCCACCAGCCAGGCACTCCCCCCCAAAGCCAGGGCGGCCACCGCGCCCCAGCGCCGGGACGCACCCCGGTGCCAGGCGGAATTCCAGAGGGAGCGACGATTGGCCCGCAGCAGTGCCACCACCTGACTCCTCGCCGAGGGCAGGCCCTGACCGTGAGTCAGACCGGGATGGGCGCTGATCAACTGCGCAGGGCGGCGAGCAGATTGGAAGCCTCGTCATCGGACGACCCGGTGACCGCCATGAAGGCGTCCTCTAGGCCAGTTTGGCCGGTTTCGGAGCGCCTCTCTCCGGCGGCCAGCTCGGCCACCGTCCCGCAGGCGGCCAGAGTGCCTGCGCTGAAGATCCCGATCCGGTCGCAGAGGGCGGCCGCGATCTCCAGGGCGTGGGTACTAAGGAAGACGGTGTGGCCGCTGTCGCAGAGGGTCCGCAGCATCAGCTTGAGCTGGCGGGCGCCCCGAGGATCCAGGCCCACGGTCGGTTCGTCCAGGAAGAGCACCTGGGGGTCATGTACCAGGGCGGCGCAGAGGGCCAGCTTCTGGCGCATGCCTCGGGAGTAGCTCATGATCAACTGGCCTTGGACCGCGCTCAGATCGAAGGCCTCGAGCAGAGCCGGAATGCGCCGGCGCCGGCGCTCGCCCGACACCCCCTGGAGGTCGGCCGCCAGCTGGAGCATCTCCGATCCGGTGAGGCGGTCGTAGAGGGCGGCGCTATCCGGGACGTAGCCGAGATGGCGGCGCGACTCCCGGCCCTCGCTCTGCACATCGTGGCCACAGATCAGAATTCGCCCGGCCGACGGCCGGAGCAGCCCGACGGCCATCTTGATGGTGGTGGTCTTGCCCGCGCCGTTGGGTCCGATCAGGCCGAAGAGTTCGCCGGGAGCCACCTCCAAGTTGAGGTCGGCCACCGCCAGCTCCTCCCCGAAGCGCTTGCAGACGCCGACAAACCGGAGCTGGCTGGGAGCGTCGGCAAACTCGCCCATGGCCGGGATTATCGCCAGCCCCAGTCGCCCCACCAAGTGCCGATGCGACGTTGTAACCTCGGGCCATGAGCAATAGCGAACCCAATAGCGCAGCGGCTCCCCGCCGGGCCCAGCTCGACGACCTCGACCTGCCCCAGGGCAAGCGGGCCCGCCTCCACACCCTCCTCTATGAGCACGGACCGGCCAACGGCACCCTGCTCATGTTGCCCTTGGACCAAGGGCTGGAGCACGGTCCGGTCGACTTCTTCGCCAACCCGCCCGCCCTGGATCCGGATTTCGAAGTTCAGTTGGCCCTCAAGGGCAACTATTCCGGTATCGCCCTGCAGATCGGCTTAGCCAAGCGCTATCTCCATCGAGTCGCCGGTCAGCTGCCTCTGGTGCTCAAGATCAACGGCCGGACAACGCCGCCCGGCTTCGACGAGGCCTTCTCGCCGCTGACCTCCTCGGTGGAGGACGCGGTACGGGTGGGGGCAGTGGCGGTGGGCTACACCTGCTACGTGGGCTCGCCCGCCCAGGACCGCGACCTCCGGCAGATGAACGAGGTCCGCCAGGAGTGCGACCGCTACGGCATGCCGCTCATCTGCTGGGCCTATCCCCGGGGCGCGGCGATCGCCAAGAAGGGCGGTCAGGACAGCCTCTACGCCATCGACTACGCCGCCCGGGTGGCGGCCGAGATGGGCGCCGACGTGATCAAGATCAACATCCCCAGGGAGCACTCTGAGGCAGACTCCGCCTCCCCCGCTCCCTACGACAGCCTGGTCGAGGACCGCCGCCAGATGCTCACCCGAGTAATCCGCTCAGCCGGGCGCTCGTTGGTCATCTTCGCCGGCGGCAGCAAGCTCGGCGACGACGAGCTTTTGGGACGCATCGATGACTGCATGGCAGCTGGCGCCACCGGCTTCATCTTTGGTCGCAACATGTGGCAGCGGCCGCTGGAACAAGCGCTGGACATGACCCAGCGGGTCCATCAAGTGTTGCAGCGGTACGGCGACTAACAAGCGTCGCGTACCGGGCCTCCCGATCAGCACAGACCGCGCAAATCCCCACATTTGGCTGGACTTTCTCAGCCGAGGCGGGCTCATCGGCGCGCCTCGGGCTGCTGCTTAGGGTCCGATCAGCGGAGCCAGAGCTCCCCGCAGTGCGATCGCCACGAGGGGACCGACGAGCACGCCGAAACTGACGACTGCGCCCGTACAGAGGACAACCCCGATGACCACTGTGCGTTGCGGGGGAGCCAGGTCGGGGCCCTCCGCCCGGGCGTCGAGAATGGTCAGCAAC
>JBAQYY010000169.1:0-1785 GCA_049790415.1 Candidatus Dormiibacterota bacterium
GGGACGGGAGCGCTGGCGGCCCTGCTCTGGCAGCGGGCCGAGCCGGGGGGCCAGGTGGTCGGCCTCGACCTCACCGAGGCGATGCTGGAGGTGGCCCGGGCCCGGGTCCCGGGAGTCACCTTCCAGATCGGGGACGCCTGCCAGCTCCCGTTCCCGGACCGCAGCTTCGCGGCCGCCACGGTGGCCTTTGGGCTGCGCAACGTCCAGGACCGGCCCCTGGCTCTGCGGGAGATGTTCCGGGTGCTGCGTCCCGGGGGCCGGGCGGTGGTCCTTGAATTCAGCCAGGTAGAGCCGTGGCTTCGGTCGGGATATGCCTGGTACAGCCGCACCCTGATCCCACCCATCGCCCGGGCGCTCTTGGGGCGGGACAGCGCCTACCGCTATCTCACCGATTCCATCGCCGCCTTCCCGCCTCCTGAGGAGGTGACCGGATGGATACGTGCGGCCGGCTTCGTTCCCGGCCGTCACCACCGGATGACCTGGGGCGTGGTCGCGATCCACGTCGGTCGGCGGCCGCCGACCTAGGCGGGCGTCTAGGTGCCCGGCGGCTGCGGCAACAGCAGGCTCACCGTCTCGGCGATCAGCGCCGGTCGTTCCGCACCTTCCAGCTCAAAAGTCAACTGGTAGGTCACGAGGACCCCACCCTGCGAGCGGTCCGCTAGGGAGAGCACCGTGGCGCGGAGGCGGACCCGTCCTCCGGCCGGGACGGGGGTCAGGAACCGAAGTCGGTTGAGGCCGTAGTTGATGCTGGTGGCACCCCGACGCATCCGGGTCAGCTGATCAAGCAGCATGGGCGCCAGAGACAGGGTGAGGTAGCCATGGGCGATGGTCGAGCCCCAACTGCTGGTGGCCGCACGGACGGGGTCGACGTGGATCCACTGGTGATCGCCGGTGACCTCGGCGAAGGCGTCGATCCGGGCCTGGTCCAGAGTGACCCAGTCGCTGGGTCCAAGGGTGGTACCAACCGCCGCTCGGAGCTCCTCGATCGTGCTGGGCAGCAACGTCATCTGTGATCGGGTAGGTTACAGTGGGCCGGGTGCGGAGGCGCCGACCCACACAGTTGAGTCCGGGAGCGAAAGAGATCATTTGATTCGGACCCTGGTGGTGGCGGGGCGTCGGCAGGCGGACGACCTGGCTCCCTGGCTGGAGTACATGGGTCGGACCGGTAGCGTCTCGACCGAGGTCACCGATGACGTGAGGGCGCTGACCCACCTCGAGAGCTACGACGTGGTGGTGGCCCACCCACCGGAGGGCGACCTCCTGCCCGAGGCTGAGTCGGGGCTCTGTGAATTCGTGCTTCGCGGTGGCGGGTTTCTCGGGCTCCACTGCACCAACTCCACCTGGGGGGCGGCCGGCGACTACCTCAACCTGGTCGGCGGCAGCCGCAACGGTCGCCTGCCCAAGAGCGAGATCGTCAGCCACGTCAGCGACGGTGGCCATGACATCACGCGCCGCCTGGCCGGTTCGCTCACTCTGATCGACTCCTGCTACACCCAGCCGGACCCGCCCCAGGACGCCCGGGTGCTGTTGGACACCACCTGGCAGGCGAACCGCCTACCGGTCGCCTACGTGCGCCAGCCCGGAGCCGGTCGCGTTTTCTACTGGGGCATGGGGGAGGCTGCGGCCACTTTCCGGGACCCGGATGTCCAAGAACTCCTCTACCGCGGACTGCGCTATGCCGCGGGCCGGGCCGAGCGTTCCTCGGTCGGCGTGGGCATGCTCGGCTTTGGGGCAATCGGGGCGGACCACGCCGCGGCCATCGCCGCGGTGGCCGGGCTGCAGCTG
>JBAQYY010000170.1:0-16140 GCA_049790415.1 Candidatus Dormiibacterota bacterium
GGCGGGGGCGGAGGAGCCATTGAGATCCAGTCCTCGACGGGAAGCATCACCTTGACCAGTGGGAGCCTGGTCAGTGTCGATGGTGGCTCGGGCAACGAGGGCGACGAGGGCGCCTCGGGGGGCGGAAGCGGCGGGGGCATCCTGCTCCAGTCCAACGTCATCAGCAATGACGGCGCGCTCTCAGCCGCGGGCGGCAATGGCGGCGCGGGCGCGTGCTGTGGCGGGGGTGGTGCCGGAGGCGGGGGTCGCATCGCGATCCTCTCCAACACCTACAGCGGGACCGGGACCAACACCGCCCCCGGCGGGACCAGCTACGTCGAGCTGGGGAGTACCGATACCGGATCGTCCGCGGGCACCCAGCCCGACCGCACCGGGGGTGCCGGAGTGGTCATCGTGACGGGGAGTCCGCCCGTTCCGGTTGCCTCCGTACCCATTCCCACTACCGGTACTGGTGCTGGTGGTGTCCCTTTGCCACTGGGATTCGTCTCCCTGCTGGCCGGGGTGCTCCTGCTCACCGGCACGCGTAGGTTGCGCCGACCCGCATAGCCCGGACGGTCCCTGGATCCGCTCCCGGAGCCGCACCTCAATGTGGCTGGATGCCAGGCGAAAGGAGGCAACCCCCTTCCCTAAACTTTCTCCGTGACGCTCACGTCTCGCTACCTGTCCGGGCAGTTGGCGCCGGACCAACGGTCGCCCTAACAGCGAGCGCCGACGCAGGTGACGTTCGGAGTGGCCCCGGTGGAGCGTGCCCCGGCTTTTTTTCTTCATGAATCATGAGGTTTCACTGTGACTTTTACCGATCAACTGTTAGCTCACAACGCCGCCTACGCGGCCACCTATGACCAGGGCGGACTGCCCCGTCGACCAGCCAAAAAAGTTTCCGTGCTCGCCTGCATGGACGCCCGCCTGAGCATCGGCCGGATCCTGGGATTGGAGGACGGGGACGCGCACGTGATTCGCAACGCCGGCGGTGTGGTAACCGACGATGCCATCCGCTCTTTGCTCATCTCGCAGCGGCTCCTGGGAACCGAAGAGATAATCCTGGTCCACCACACCGACTGCGGCATGGTCGCCTTCCACGACGACGACATGAAGCGACAGATCGAGGCAGAGACGGGGCTCCGGCCCAGCTTCGCCCTGGAGGCCTTCCCGGACGCGGCTCAGGATGTCCGCCAGTCGATCGGGAGGATTCGAGCCAACCCCTTCATCCCCCGCAAGGACAAGATCAGGGGGTTCGTCTACGACGTTGAGACGGGCAAGTTGGAGGAGGTGGGGGGCTAGCGGTCGGCATCCTGACGCCAAGCCAGACGGGCTGCTCGCTCGCCGGCTTTCACAGCCAGCCCGGGCCGCGCTTTAGCGGCGGCGATGGGGACTGGACGGGCTCCGGGAGGAGGGACGGGAGCCGGGCGGGGAATGCTCTGCTAGGATCCACCTGGGAAGCGGGCGATCTGGGGAGTGTCGGAGGATGGCGTTGCCCGTGTCCCGGAGAAGTCGCCTCATGCCTTGGTGGCTGGCTGTTCCTCTCGCTCTTTGCCTGCTACCCCTAGGCCCGCTGCTGGCCCGGGCCGATACCTCGCTGGGCGACTGGAACCCGGGCGCCGGCAGCTACACGATCAACACCACGACTTTGACCCTGACCGGGCCCGGTACCTCCTACGTGGGCCAGGACGACAGTGGCATAGCTACCTTCACCTTCGGCGAGGTGGACATCCCCACGGGCGCGACGGTGACCGTCTCCGGGACCCTGCCCCTGGAGCTGGTGGCCACCACCTCCTTTACCCTGGCCGGGACCATCTCCGGGGATGGGGACAGTGCCGGTAACTTCAGCGAGACCCCGGGCGGCAGCCCGGGTGGTCCGGGGGGCGGAAATGGCGGCGAGGGAGGCTACGACTCCGGCGCCGTTCCTGCTGGCGCTCCTGCTACTTCCGGCGGGGGTTACCCCGGCCTCAACAGCTTCAGTGGGGCAGGTGGAGGGGCCTTCGGGGGGATAGGGGCAGCGGGGGGCTACGACCTCACCGGCGCCACCGGACTAGGCGGCCAGCCCACCTATGGTGACCTGCTGACAGAGCTTGAGGGGGGCAGTGGCGGCGGCGGCGGTCCAGAGGGAGGAGACGGCGGCGGCGGTGGCGGTGCCATAGAGGTCCAGTCCCTCACCGGGAGCCTCTCGATTGCGGCGACCGGCCAGCTCACCGCCGACGGTGGCAACGGGGCCTGCGGCGGGACGGGCGAATCTGGCGGTGGCAGCGGAGGCGGGATTCTGTTGGAGGCGCACTCCTACAGCAACGACGGCCTGGTCACTGCCGACGGAGGCCAGGGCCGGGGCGGCTACTACGGCGGCGGCGGAGGTGGAGGTGGTGGCCGGATCGTGGTCCTCTACAACACCCTGAGCAGTACCGGCACCACCAGCGCGGCAGGGGGTCTGAGTTATGTTGCCGCCGGCTGTGGCACCCCGGCGGGCACCCAGCCCGACCCCGTCGGAGGGACGGGTCAGACCCTCTTCGAGAGCCCCACCACCACGACCAGCTTCACTACCAGCCCGACCTCTCCCAACTCTGGGTCTCAGGCAACCCTGGCGGCCACGGTCTTGGCCGCGGTGGGTCCTCTACCGAGCGGGACCGTCTCCTTCAGCGATGCCGCGGGGACCCTCTGTACGGCGACGCTCAGTCCCGGCTCGAGCAGCTCGAATGGCTCCTGCACCTACCGGGCGGGTGAAGAGGGCGCGGACCAGATCACTGCCAGCTACGACCCGAGCGGCCCCGATGCCTCCAGCACCGACGCCGCCACGGTGAGCAACCAGGCGGCCCTTCCCGTGGCCGTTCCCACGACCGGAGCTGCCCCAGGCGAGCTCACTGAGCTCTTGGGGATCGCCGCTCTCCTGGCCGGAGTGATGGTGCTCTCGTTGGTTACCGCCTGGCGCCCGCGCCGCACTTCCTGACTGCCCGACGCGCTGATTGCCGCGACCGCCCTGACCCACGGTATTCCGCTGGCCACCAGAAATGAGCGCGATTTCCGCCGCATAGAAGGGCTTTGCCTCCACCCTGGCCGCTGACTCGAGACGAGGCTCCCAGCACTCTTGCCGGGGCTGGGGCCACCGCCAAGGCGGCTGGCGTCAGACGTCCTGGCGCTGGTAGTGGAGGGGACCGATGTAAAGCTCGCTGGCAGTACCGTCTTTAGCGAGCCCAAAGGTGAGTTCCTCGCCGCGATTGCCGTAGTCCTCATGTTCGCTGATCAGGAAGCGGGCCGTGCCTTGGAGCGGGTCGAGACGGGCCGCCTCATCGAGAGGTCGGTCCGCACTGGGCTCGAGTAGATAGAGGCTGCCATTAATCCGGATCACCAAACGCTCGCCCCAGTGACCCCGGTACTGACCAACGAACTTGCCCAGCTCGGCCCTGCCGCCGGTTCCCCGAGGCTTGGCGGCATCCCAGAGGGAATGCACTCGGCTCAGCATATGGAAGAAGCCGTCCACGAGGACCTCAGGTAACGGGCTCAGGGTGTTAGTGAGTACCACTGCTGCCACACCTTCTTCGGGAGCAAAGCCGATTCGGGTGCTGAATCCAGCGTAGCCACCGCTGTGGCCCCGAATCCTGATGCCGTCCACGGTCCAGAGCATCCAGCCGTAGCCGTGGTGGGGCTCCGCATCCCGCTGCCACTGCGACCGCTGCATCTCCCGTTTGCTGAGGTCGGAGAGGAGGCGGGAATCGCCGACGAAGTGAGCCTCCTGGTAGCGGAGAAGATCGGGCACAGTTGAGATGAGTCCCCCGGCCGGCTCGAATGCTCTGGCCTCGGTCGCCGGTATGGCCTGAAATGGCTCACCCGGGCGCCGGCCCCAGTATCCGACCGCCAGAGTCTTCCGGAGTCGGGGCGTCAGCCTGGTCCCTGAATTCCTCATTCCCAGCGGCTTGAGAATCGAGCCCACGATTGCCTCGGCGAAGCTCAGTTCGGTCACCGCTTCAACGATCGCTCCGGCTAGGGCGTAGGCAACATTGGAGTAGCGGAAACCGACCGAGGGCTCGGCGAAGGTTGGGCCCGCCTCCAAATCCCGGCGCAGGGTCTGCTGATCCGGCAGGTCGTTCTCTCCCCACTCACCGGATCCGTCCCGGATGACACCACTGCTGTGGGTCAGGAGATGGCGCAAGGTAATGCCGGCATCTGCCATGGAGCTGGGCAGCCAGGGCAGGTAGGTGGCGACCGGCTCGTCTACCCGTACCCGGCCCTGCTCCACCAACTGCATGATCAGAGTCGCGGTGAAGGTCTTGGTTATGGAGGCAACGCGGTATCCGGTGTGGTCAGCGCGGGCCTGTGCTCCCGTGCCCAGATCGGCCATCCCCATAGCTCCCAGCACTACGCCGCGGCGCTGGTAGCTCACCCCGTAGGCGATGCTGGGAAGCTCGCCCATCATGCTCCGGAAGCGCAGCCACATCTGGTAGGCGGCGGTGGCGTCGGTGACTTGGGTCGGGGTCAATTTCAATGAGCTACTGCCTGATGTCGTTTCGGCGCCGGGAGAGGCCCCCGTGTCCGGGGGCCCATTTTGACGGCAGAGACGGGCTGGCGTCGACGGCGGGGCCGACCGTGTGCGCTACCGCCCCTGCCCGGCTCCCCGTTTCGATTAGGCCATCTGGCTCACGGTTTACCGTTTACAGTTAGGGATGTCTCGTCGCGGCGAGCCTGCCTGCCACCCTGGACAGTGCCAGAGGAGGAGTTGACTTTGATCCCAGCTCGAGGAAGTCGGATGCGCCCCCGCGTCGTGGTCGGGTTGGCGACGCTGGCTGTCCTGCTGGGGACGGTCGGCGCCGACAGTGTCGCCGCCGCGCCGGTCAAGTCTGGAGGGGTCGTCACGATGGCCGAGCAGGCTGGCAACACGCCTGACTACATCTCGCCTATGACTCCGGGCAGCTACTTCGACGGAGCCAACCTCGTCTATTTCTCCCAGCTCCTGTACCGGCCCCTCTACTGGTTCGGTCAGAAGGGTCAGCCGGTGATGAATTACAAGCTGAGTGTTGCCAACAAGCCGGTTTTCTCGGACAACGACACTGTGGCCACGATCACCCTCAAGCACTGGATCTGGTCGAACGGTCAGCCGGTGACCGCCAGGGACGTCATCATCTGGATGAATCTCTTGGAGGCGGTGGAATCGCCAGCCGCCGCCAACATCGGCAGCAGCACCCTTCCCGGCCCGGGATACGGAGGAGCTGTGCCCGGTGGCTTCCCGTCCAATGTGACCACTTACCAGCAGACCGGCACCTACACCCTGGTTCTTCATCTCAATCACTCCTACAACCCGACTTGGTACACCTACAACGAGCTCAGTCAGGTCACCCCCATTCCCCAAGCGGTATGGGATCGACTCTCGCTCTCAGGACAGGTCGGTAACTACGACGAGACCGTCCCAGGCACCGCCACGGCTGGAGCCCTGGCGGTGGCGGAGTTTGTCAACTCCCAATCTCAGGACGTCGCCAGCTATTCATCCAGTCCACTCTGGAAGGTGGTCGATGGGCCTTTCAAGATGGCCCAACTAACCACGAGCGGGTACCTCAAGTTGGTGCCCAACTCGCAGTACTCAGGTCCGGACAAGCCCCACATCAGCGCGCTCGAGGAGCTTCCGTTCACCAGCGACACAGCTGAATTCAACGCCCTCAGAAGTGGGTCGGTGGACTTTGGATATCTGCCCACTCAAGACATCGGTCAAAAGCACTACCTGACGTCGCACGGATACACCTATGCACCCTGGGGGGAGTGGGGCTTTTACCTGCTCACGATTAACTTCACCAACCCCACCGAGGGACCGATGTTCGACCAGCTTTACTTCCGCCAGGCACTGCAACACTTGATCAACCAGCCCGAGTACATCAAGACCTTTCAGGTCGGGCTGGGAACTGTCGGAGATGGGCCGGTCCCGACCTGGCCGCCCCACAACGTCTTCGAGAGCCCCCTGGAGGCCAAAGCCAACGTCTATCCCTACAGCGCATCCGCAGCCGCGGCTTTGCTCAAGCACAACGGCTGGACGGTCCACCCCGGAGGGCTGAGCGTGTGCAGCGAGCCGGGAACTTCGGCAGGCGAGTGCGGCAAAGGGATCAAGGACCATCAGGGCGCCAAGATCACCCTCCTCTATCCCAGCGGATCGCAATTCCTGGCCAATGAGATGGCCAACTTCCAGTCTGATCTGAAGTCCGTGGCAGGTATCGATCTGGTCTCCTCATCGACGACGGAATCACAGGTAATCGACACCCTTTTTGAGGGCTGCACGCTCAAGTCGCCCTGCAGCAACTGGGGCTTGGGCGACTACGAGGGTTGGGGCTATCTGCCCGACTACCTGCCGACTGGTGAGGAGATTTTTCAGACCGGAGCCACCAGCAACATCGGCGACTACTCGAGCGCCACTGCCAACGCCGATATCCTGGCCACGACTGAGGCGTCCGCATCCGGGGAGATGGCCGCCATCTACAAGTACGAAGACTTCATTGCCAAACAGCTACCCGTGCTCTTCCTCCCGGGCAACGCCTATCAGATAACCATGTTCAAGTCAGACCTCCATGGGGTTTTGCCGCAAGAGCCCGTCAGCTTCACGCCCGAGGACTTCTACTTCTGAGCTGAAATTCCTCGGCGGTTGGCCAAAGAACTACCGAGGCCTTCTGCCGCAATCAGGAGGAAGAGCCGGCCCGGATCGGGCTGAGCTGGCTCTTGCATTAGAAGGGAGTGGCAGCGCCGATCATCGGACCGCGCACCATCGAGCAGCCGGAGTCTGCCAACGGAGCCACCCGGATCAAGCTCAACAAGCGCGACCTAGAGCAGTTGGATGAGATCTTCCCCGCCACCGGTGGCCCCGCGCCGGAGGCGTACGCCCGGTAGGTACGTGAGCCGGGACGGCGGTCAGGCGCGCTAGTGCCCGTGGCCGCCCAGGTGTAGGTGTTCTGGGCGATGTGCCGAGCGCAGCTCGACTATCCTGCCACAACCCGGGGCGGTGTTGTGGCCCAAGAGCGGGTAGCTTCGGGCTTGTCGGTCCGGCTAACACTGGGCGTCGGACGGGATCGACAGCCACACCCTGACGTGGTCCTAGGGCCACACAGCCCTCCACTCCTCGAGGGCGACCGCTCGGCGAGCCTGACCGGATCCATCCAGTGGAACAGCGTGTCACTCGGTCGGGACTCTGACGCCTACCCTCCTAGCAGCGAACCAGTCTCGCTCGTGAGGTACCTGAGCCTGTGCGAGTGCTCCAATAAGGGAGTTGCGTTGTGAAAGGTCGTTGGCTCACGGTCGCAATGGTCCTGCCGGCGATGCTTGCGGTTGCTTGCACTGGCGGAGGCACGAACGCTGAGCACGCTAGCCGTCAGCTCTCATCCCACCAGATTCTGACCTTTCCGATCACCAGCGATGTAAAGTCGCTAGACCCGGCGCTTGTCCAGTCGGCCAATGACATCACTTTCGTCCAGAATCTGTACGGCGGACTCTACCGATTCAACGATAAGCTGGTCGAGGTCCCATATGCCGCGACTAGCCTACCTACGATCTCCAGCAACGGTCTTACATACACCTTCCATCTTCGCCATAACGTCACCTTCTCGAATGGCGATCCGGTTACTGCCGCAGACGTGATCTATAGTTGGAGCCGGGCCGCAAGGCTAAATGGAAGCTACGGCTACGTCTTCAGACCGGTGGTTGGATACTCCGCAGTCACCCCGACCAGCGGCCAACCCACAGCCACCACACTGTCCGGGCTTTCCGCCCCTGACCCTTACACGGTCGTGGCAACATTGACCGCCCCGGCGAGCTACTGGCTAACAGAGCTTGCACTATGGACGGCAGATATAGTCGACCCCGCCGTAATCCCGAACGACACCAATACGACTTGGTGGACAACCCCGTCAACCGCGATTGGGACCGGACCTTTTCGGTTGACTTCCTATGTGCCCAAGGACTATCTCACCTTCGCTCCGGTGCAGAACTGGTGGGGAGGGAGTACCGGGTCGCTGACCCAGGTGAAGGCGACCGTGCTGCCAGATCAGTCGAGCCAGGTAACGGAGTACCTCAATGGTGGCTTCGACGAACTCGGGCCAGGTGCCAACTACCCGCCGTTGTCCGCAGTCGAGAAATTCCTTGCAACCAAATCCTTGAAGAGTCAATACGTCAACGTGCCTGGCGGCAGCAGTACATGGGTTGGTTTCAACTTCACCACCGGTCCGTTCGCTCCAAATCCGCGGAGCAACGTCGGTGACCGCGTGGCGAAGGCAGGCCGTCTAGCATTCAGTCTCTCCATCAATCGCACGGAACTGGTGAACGTGACCTGCGGCCATGGGGGTATAACCTGCAAACCAGCGACCGGAGGAGTCATCGCCAAGGGGCTAGTGGGATACCTCGGGGACGGTAATGACCCTACGGCCAAGTTCAACCCCGCCCAAGCACGCAAGGACCTCAAGATCTGGGATCCGAAGGGCACCAAGCGTAAGGGACTTACCTACTGGACCTACGCGAGCAGCGCTACGGAATCCGAAGCTCAGAACCTTCAAGCTCAGTGGCAGCAGAACCTCGGCGTACATGTCAACATCCAAGCAACCGACTTCCCCACGTTCCTGACAGATCTCCAGGACAAGTCCAAGTACATGCTCTTCCTCGACGCTTGGGGTGCGGACTATGACAATCCGCAAGACTGGTTCGACAATAACTTCATCTGCTCCCAGGCAGCCGTCGGTCTCGGGAATGACGACGGCATCTGTGATCCGCGAATCGATGCAGCCGTGAAGAAAGCTGAGAGTTCAACGGGAGCTAAGTCTGTCGCCCAGTTCAAGAAGGCCAGTCGCTACCTCATCGACGATGTCGCCATGGCCAACATTGAGTACGGAGCGAATCAGTACTTCATCAAGCCGTATGTCAAAGACGGGGGTGGTAACGCTCTCTACGACAACTCCTGGACCCAGATCAGCATCCTAAAACACTGAGGCCACTGTTGCAGCGGAGCTTTGCTATCTAGGACAGCAGAACCTAGGCGCCAAGACCGGGCTGTGGGAGAACCAGTGGGTCTGATGATAAGCGTCCCACGGCAGCGATGAGACACGGCATGCTCCGCTACGCGCTAAAGCGCTTTGGAATGGTCCTGGGGACTGCCATCGTGATCTCCTCGGTGACCTTCCTTCTCATTCATGCACTGGCCGGGAATCCCTTTAGCTGCCAACGGAACCCGGCCGCTTGTCTGCACGAAGCCAAGGTCTACGGTCTCGATCAGAGCCTGGTGGTTCAGTACCGAACTTTTGTCTGGAACCTGCTCCATCTCAATCTCGGGTATTCATACGTAAACCAGGGTGTCGAAGTGACCCCGCTCCTAGCGCGGGAGGCGGGGAACAGTCTCACGCTCGGCGTCTTCGCACTAGCAGTCACGATCGTGGTGGGATTAGCTGTAGGAATCACCGCAGCCATACGTCAGAACAGTTGGCTTGACTACACCCTGTCGAGCTTTGTGGTCTTCGGATACAGCCTCCCGAGCTTTGTTTTGGCGACATTGCTCATAATCGCGATGGGAATCCTTCTGCCTAACTGGACCGGCTTGATTGGATGGGGTTCCCCAAGTCAGATTCCCTTGCCGGCGATCGCTCTGGGTCTGCCCTACGCAGCTGTTGTGGCCCGCCTAACGCGCGCGAGCGTGCTTGACGTCGTTCGGCAGGACTACGTGCGCACGGCGTGGGCGAAGGGACTGTCGTCCCGCGTCATTGTCATACGACACATACTGCGAAACGCGCTAATTCCCGTAGTGACCATCGGGGGACCCCTCGTCACCGGTCTCATTACCGGATCAGTCGTCATCGAGGCGATATTCGGTATCCCTGGTTTGGGGAAGGAGTTCGTCGACTCGATCCTAACGCGCGACTACAACATTGTCGTTGGGTTGTACACCCTCTACGCCTTGCTGGTCGGGCTTGCCAACCTGGCGGTGGACCTAATCTACCCGCTGCTAGACCCCACGATTCGATACACATGACCCTGATACAGCCAGGTGCACGCCGGGACGGGGACGACCAATTGGTGGTCCCGAGCATGCTAATCGGACCTGCCCAAGCGACGCTTTGGGGTGACGCGTGGGGTCGGTTCCGGCGGAACAAACTAGCCCTCGCCGGCACGGCCGCTTTCACGCTCGTGGTGATAACGGCGATCGTCAGCCTCTTCTGGACTCCGTACAGTCTGTATGCCGAGGGCCTCGGCAATCTCACGAGCCATTTTTCCTGGCAGCATCCTTTCGGGTTCGACGACTTGGGCCGGGACGAACTTAGCTTTGTCATGGTCGGCGCCCAGATTGCGATCGAGGTCGGGGTCCTGACCGCCGTCGTCAGTTCTTTGGTGGGAGTCACTATCGGGCTCCTCGCTGGGTACTTTCGGGGGTGGGTCGATACTGTAGTGAGCTCCGTCACTTACCTTGGCTACGGTATGCCTGGACTTCTGGTGGCGTTCCTGATCCTGTTTCTCACTAACAGTCCAAGCATTCTAAATATCATCATCGCTATCAGCGTGACTAGCTGGATGGACATGGCGAGGCTGGTGCGGGGCCAGACATTTGCTCTCCGCGAACGAGACTTCATTGAGGCCGCACGAGCTTCCGGAACAAAGGACTTTGTCATCATGGCGCGCCACATTCTGCCGAATGCTTTCGGTCCCATCATTGTGCAGGGCACATTTCTGATTCCGCAGGCAATTCTCTTCGAGGCATTTCTCAGCTATCTGGGCCTAGGTCTCCCCTCCCCTGATGCCTCGTGGGGTGCGTTGATTTCCAACGGGCTTCAAGACCGCTTTGAGGCTTACCACACGATCGTCATTCCAGCCCTGGCTCTTCTGGTGACCCTCATGGCAGTCAACTTCATCGGTGATGGCCTTCGAGACGCTCTAGACCCGAAGCGGGGGCGCTGAGATGGAGGCTCTGCTTCGGATCAGTGACCTAAGTACCCAGTTCGACGTCCGCGGGCGGACCGTCAGGGCCGTGGACGGCGTGAACTTACTGGTGAAACCCGGGGAGATGGTCGGAGTGGTCGGCGAGTCGGGGTCGGGTAAATCGGTCACGGCTCTATCCATCCTTCGACTCGTTCCGCCACCGGGGAGGATCGTTGGAGGAAGCATTACCTACCAGGGTCGCGATGTGCTTGCCCTTAGTAAGGCGGAGCTGCGTGACTTTCGCGGCGGCGCCGTCTCGATGGTCTTCCAGGACCCTATGTCATCGCTCAACCCCGCTCTCAGGATCGGCATCCAGATCGAGGAAGCGATGCAAGCCCACCGGCGCTTCAGCCGCGCAGAGGCAAAGTCGCGCGTTCCGCTTCTCCTGAGACGGGTAAGGATGCCCGACCCCGAGCGCAGCATGCGATCGTTCCCCCACCAACTATCCGGAGGCATGAGGCAGAGGGTCATGATCGCCATGGCACTTGCCAATGAACCAGGACTGGTGATTGCGGATGAGCCGACCACAGCTCTAGACGTCACGATTCAAGCCCAAGTACTCGAGCAGTTGCGTGAACTGAACCGCCAATCGGGAACGGCGATCCTGCTAATTACACACAACATGGCGGTTGTTGCAAGCCTGTGCACCTGGGTAGTCGTCATGTACGCCGGTCGAATCGTCGAACAGGGCCCGACAGACCAGATCTTTCAGAGCCCACAGCATCCTTATACATGGTCCCTTCTTCGGTCCATCCCGCGGGTAGACACGGGCCGCGGAGGTGCCCTACTTGCGATTTCGGGCACGCCTCCGGATCTGACTGACCTTCCAATCGGATGCAAGTTCTCCCCGCGATGCCGGTTCAGCGTTGAGCAGTGCCTCAGTCACGAGCCTACCCTCATCGACGTCGGACCGGCGCACTCATCTCGATGCTGGATCCAGATGGCGAACGTGGCTAGCAGTAGCCGCGACGACGTGGACACCCCTTTAACTGACAGCGGTGCCCAGGAGAGGCCCCAAGTCTCCCTGGTGAGTCAGACAAAGAACGGCGAGGGTTCGCCTAGGTCCAGCGCGTTGCTCACGATACGGGGAGTGTCCAAAGACTTCGCCAGTGGATCGCTTTGGGTGCACGCAGTCGATACCGTGAGCTTGGAGATTGCGGAGGGCGAGACACTCGGGTTGGTAGGAGAGTCGGGATCAGGTAAGACCACCCTGGGACGGATCGTGGCACAGCTGCAGCCGGCCACCCGTGGTGACGTGTTCTTCGATGGTCGCGACTTGGGCCTATTACGCGGAGAGGGACTACGCCAGTTGCGGCGGCGCGTTCAGATGATCTTCCAAGACCCCTACTCCTCTCTGAATCCCCGGATGACTGTTGGGGCGATCATCGGGGAGCCACTTCGAAACTTCGGACTGGCCCGTGGAGCGGAGCGTACCGCCCGGGTACAGGAGATGATGCGGATCTGTGGCCTGAATCCCAACTTCAACAATCGCTATCCCCACGAGTTCAGTGGCGGGCAGCGACAGCGTGTTGGCATCGCCCGGTCCCTCATCCTGCACCCCAGTTTGGTCGTTGCGGATGAACCGATCTCGGCCCTTGACGTCTCGATTCAGGCTCAAATCATCAATCTGCTTGGGAAGTTACAGACAGACTTCAAGTTGACTTATCTGTTCATTGCCCACGATCTCGCGGTGGTGCGCCATCTAAGTGACCGCGTTGCCGTCATGTACCTGGGCATATTAGTTGAGGTGGCCGAGTGCGGTGAACTGTACGCGAACCCGCTTCACCCGTACACGACGTCGCTGCTCCAGGCGATGCCGGTTCCGGACCCAGAAGCGGAGCGGCGCAGAGTCCCGATTATTCTTCAGGGGGAAATCCCCTCCCCGATCAACCCACCCTCGGGCTGTCGGTTTCACACTCGCTGCCCGATCGCCGAGCCGGTCTGCTCAGCAGAGCGACCCGCCCTAGTGGACTATGGCAATGGCCACCTGGCAGCGTGCCACTTCCCCGGCAAGCTACAAGGTGCGGAAGCCCAGCGCGTTGCCGTCCAGTCGAGAGAGGAGATCCGTGCGGCGATTCTCTAAACAACGGACGGTGGGTAGGACCGCCTTGTCCCGAAATGTGGTGATGTCCAAAAGCTGGTTGAGCTACGGAGTTAGGCTGTGCGCATCGCCTAGCCGGCATGACGCAGCTCGTTGCTAGCGTCTTCTTGGAGGAGTGATGGCGACAGTTATCTGGGCGGAGCTGACGAGTCGAGAGATTGGAGAGGCGGGACGCGGAGGTGCGCTTGCGGTGGTGCCGCTGGGATGCACTGAGCAGCATGCGGATCACCTCCCGGTCGACACCGATACATACCAGGTATGGCGGCTGGCCCGGGAGGGAGCTGAGGTAGCCTCTGCACGGGGGGTCCGCGTGCTGGTAGTTCCTGTGCTGCCGTTCGGTCCGACTAGCGAGCACTATGGCTATCCCGGAACGATCCACGTGGACTCTGCGGTCTACCTGCAGATGGTTAAGGGCATAGTTCACAGCGTAGTGGACAGTGGTTTCTGGCGAGTCATGGTCATCCACGGGTGTGGCGGCCACTGGGTTGTTCCTGGCGCGCTTTGGGATGTAAAGGCCGAGACTGTTAGGTCCGGCCAGAGGCTGGTGTTGAGACAGTTCGGGGTCGGCGACTTTTGGCGACCCTCCCGCGAGAGTCTTTTCCCGGACGACCCCGGAGTGGACTCGGCACATGCGGGTGTAATCGAAACGGCGTTGTGCCTTTCTGGCCGAGAGGAGCTGGTGAACATGGAGAATCACCGGGCTCCCAGAGTTGCCAATTTGGAGCGGCGCTACCGAGAACAGGGAGAAGTCTTCCTCTTCAGTGAAATGTCTGACACGGGAGCACTTTCGGACGCCAGCCCGGCCACGGTGGAGATCGGATCGCGCATGTGGAGCGACCTCACGAACCGGCTGGGAGCTCTCTTCGCTGACCTAGCCGGAGCCGACGGCGTGGAGAACCAGGGCCACGCATAAGGGCCACAGGCTAGGGACAGCCCCTCCTGCTCCCGTACGACTGGGCTCGCGTCGGATGACGGGTGCGCTCACCCACCACGGGATCGTCATGTGAGCTCGCGCGCGGTCTGCTTCGGCGTGCGCTTCCGACTCCTCATCCCCGTCCCCGGTCGCTCCACCCCGCCTTATGCAAACCACCGCCCGCAGTGGTTCATTTTGGGCGGCTACGTCTATCGGATCGTCCTTGGATCCACGGCGGGGTACCTACTCTGCCACGGCCGGGCTGACTCGATCTGGCTGGCGAGGCTGAGCAGCAGATCCTCCCGCCCATAGGCACCCACCAGTTGAACCCCGACTGGCAGGTTGCTCGTTGTCCACGTCCAAGGGATCGAGATGGCCGGCTGTCCAGTCGTGTTGAACTGAGGGGTGAAACGGAGGATGTCTATCGAGTCCTGGATGCCCTCAGCGTACGACCAGAAATGGCCGGACTCGGGTGGAGGGGTAACGAAGACGGGGCAAAGTAGGAGGTCGTGATCGGTCTCCCACCAACTAGCTACGCGGCGACGGAAGCTATCCAGCCAATCAAGGGCATGGACCAGGTCTTGGGCCGACATGGACTGGCCGTACGCAGCCCAATGGAGAGTGATCGGGTCGAACTCGGGCTTCTGGCTATGGTCCAATTTGCGGGCCGCTTCGACGACCGAGGTTACGGTCGGACTCAAGGCTTCGAACCATTTGGTCCAGTACAGGGGGTCGAACATGGCGGCGGGATGGGCCTCATCTACATCATGGCCCAACCCGGCCAACAGCTGAGCCGCCTCCTCCACGGCCGCTTCAATTACTGGGGCAGTTTGCCAACTGGGTCCGGGAGCCTGAGTCACGTAGCCGATCCGAAGCCTGGGGGGCTGCCTTACTGCGGCCTCCGCGTAGGTTCCAGCTGTTGGAGGGGCCACGGACGGGTCACCGGGCTCGGCACCAGCGAGGATGTCGAGAAGACTTGCTGTGTCACGGACGGACCGTGTCAAGACCCCACTCGAGACGTGTCCGAACATTGGGTCTCCAGCATCGGGAGCGTGGCTGACACGCCCTCGAGTTGGCTTGAGTCCGACCAAACCGCAGTGAGATGCGGGAATGCGAATCGACCCGCCGCCGTCATTTCCATGTGCGACGGACACCATTCCTGCGGCTACCGCTGCCGCCGAGCCTCCTGACGAACCACCCGATGTATGTCGGTTGTTCCAGGGATTGACGGTTGCTCCATATGCCTCATTTCGGGTATCAGAGACGACCCCGAACTCAGGCACGTTGGTCCGTCCCAGCACAATAAAGCCGGCAGACTTCAACCGGCGCACGATGGAACAATCGTGGTCTGCCTTCTGGCCGTACAGCTTGAGGGTCAGGCTGCCCTGATGTTCGGCCTGTCCTGCCTCGAGGCACCCCAAGTCCTTTAGAAGCATGGGGACCCCAGCAAAGGCAGACTGACGATCAACCGACTCAGCCTCGGTACGAGCTTGCTCGAAGCGCTCAGCGATCACTGCATTGATGCCGGGGTTCAGCCGGTCAATGCGGTCGATGGCGCTGTCGACAAGTTCGACGGGCGAAGCTTGACCACTGTGTACCAACTCCGCCTGCCCAGCCGCGTCGAGCTGAAGCAGATCTTCGTCTAGCACTCTTTGACGTCAATCACGTTGGCTCTGGCCTTGAACTTATCTTTCACGAGCGCGGCTGACTCGGGTTGATGACCTTGTCGAAGAACTCAGCGCGGTGCTCTTGAAGATGGGCCAGATAGCCGGCAGCCACATCGACCGCCTCAGGGTCGGACAGGGCCTGAAGCAGAAGCCGGGCGCGGGCGGCCTCGTCGAGTTCCGCGGCGTACTCGGTCCGGCCCCAGTCGTACCCCACCCGATCGATGGCAGCCACGATCTCCGCCGTCACTTCGTGGGGGCGTCGCGCCCGCCTCTCGTCGAGCGTGCCCAGGATTGCCTCCAGGATCCGCTCCTCTGCTTCGACGTCACGCTTCTTGAGAATCGGTCCGTCGGATGAAGGGAATCCCCGCCGTCCCTCGTCGTCGTCGATTTCGCTCATGCCGTAGTCCTCCAAGGTGTTGAGCAGTCCACTCAACCTGAACTTTCTTAGGTGCCAGTGGAAGCGGGAGGCTTCCCATGTCCGTGCAACGTACCTCTAGGCAATCCCTGCCCGGAGGAAACGACCGGCGAGAGGTGGGCCAGCCCTAGGACTGGCC
>JBAQYY010000171.1:0-2977 GCA_049790415.1 Candidatus Dormiibacterota bacterium
AGACCAGAAAACCATCACGTCGCATTGGGAGAAGTCGGCCGACGGTGCCGTCTGGAAGCATGACTTCGACATCGCTTACGCGCGGCGCGTCAGCTTGATGGACGCGAGTGGGAACATCGGTGCTCAATAAAACTCGGAATGCCAGTAGTCAAAGAGTTGCAGAACCAACAAAGGGAGACTGACGTGTTTGGGCGCCAGCGACGGGTCGTCGCGTGGGTCACCATCTCGATGGACGGCTACACCAGCGGGCCGGGAGGCCCCACGAAGGACACTTGGCTGTATGAGCATGCCCAGCAGGCATCCTCGGCGGCGCATTTCGAAGGGATCTGGCGTGGCGCGTCGACGGTCCTGGTAGGCCGAACCAACTATGAGGGGCTCTACACGGTCTGGCCGGCAATCACCACTGTCCCGGGCACCGATCCGCGCACCCACGACCTGGGCGTGTTCTTGAACACCGTGGAGAAGGTTGTGGTCTCCCACACCCTTCAGGAGGCGGGATGGGAGAACTCGCGGATTGCCCGCGACCTGGATTCAGAGATCAAGGCCTTGCGGGATGCTCCCGGCCGGGACATCCTCGTGATCAACAGCGCGAGCATCATCCAGGCGCTGCTACGAGCCGGACTGATCGACGACCTGCGCTTCGTCGTGGTTCCTACTCTCCTGGGCGGCGGCCTGCGCCTGTTCGCCGAGGGACTGCCGAACACTGCCTGGGGCCTGACCCAGGCGACCATCCTGGAAGACGGCGCGATCGGCCTTCATTACAGCCGGGCCTGATCGTTGATGGCCGGTTCCTGGTCGGCGAGCCTCTGGACCCGTACGCCCCAGAGGGACCAGGCTTGGGAATGAAATGGGAATCAAACGCTCATAACTGCTGCCCATAGGAGGTTACTAGACGGACTGAACTGCCTACTCTGAACTACGAAACGGTCCTGGATGGCACTAGACAGACGGGCGCACGCGGACTCCTACACCGCGTGTCGGAGGTTCGAGTCCTTCCGAGGGCACCAGCTTTTGATTTCAGAGAGGTTCGCTGCCTTCCACATGTCGCCAGTTCCACCAATACGGAGCATCGGGCTTGACCGAGCTCGAGCAATCAGCCGGGCTGGGATAGGGCGGCGCGCACCGTAGGCGTCCGGGCGCTCATTCCCAACCGACGAAAGCCATTCGGTTGATTCGTACTGGGAAGCCGCCGGAGCTAGCCGAGGCGAGCACTTGGAGCCAGAGGCCTGGCGCGCTGTACGAACGGGAGAACTCGGTGTCCACGATGAACTGGTCGAGGACTCCGATGACGGTGCCATCTGCAGCATTCGGCTTATCCGCCGGGTCGTTGGCTTTGAGGATCTGCAGGGTCAGGGTGAGGATCGTCTCCGGAACGGGGCGGCTCCCGAAGAATCCCCGGATCTCCCGGTAGGGCGACACGTCTATGACCAGCAAGCTGGCGGTGCCCTCCACAATCTCGATAGGCGAAGTGATTGCGCTGATAAGGACATTTGCCACTGTATCTCTCCTTTTCGGCTGTACCGGGCGGCTCTTTCTCTAATGAGAACCGTATCGCGCTCTTGAGTTCAGCGCAATCACCCCCTCTTAGGTCGCCGACTCGGCAACGTACTCCGCGCGACGCAAACCTAGTTATCGTAAGGTCACCGTAAGCGTGAGATCCGCGGCTCTTGGGTCTCAACTCGCGTCCAACGATTTCCCAAACCGCGTGGCGGAGGTTAGAGTCCTTCCGGGGCACACCCGTTTGAAACTGCGACTGCTGCGTCCACTCGGTGGAAAGACGTTCAAATCTCAGCCGACTGGTGGTGTGTCTCGTCGGCGGCGGAGCTTCGTGGGTGAGATGCCGTTCTGAGGGTGGAAGGGGCGGCCATCGAATGGTCAGTGGTGGTGGTCACGGTGCGCACCCAACCGGGCCAGCACCAAAAGCTAGGCCTGCCACCCTTCTGACGACGCTAGCGCTCCTTCCGGTTCGGGATGGTCAAACGCATGACCCAGCGCCACTTGGCGATGCGGCGGTCACGGACGAAGCCGAACTCCTCGAACAGGCTCTCCGGACCGGTGTGCAGATAGGCGCCTCGCTGCGGGCCACGCCCGTCCAACTGCTCGGGATAGGCCTCTACCACGCCTCCTCCCGCCTGCCTGATCGCGCTCACTGCCGCCGCGAGTCCGGCGCGCGCCACGCCTTGTCGCCGGCATCCACTTCCAGTGAACACGCAGCCGATCCGCCAGTCCGGTAGGTCGAGGAGGTCCTTCTGATAGGCCTTGGCATTCTTGATCGTGGCCACTTCGGCTGGCGGGCCGTACTGACACCAGCCGACGCACGCGTCGCCGCGGTAGACGAGGACCTGATGGACGGTCCCGCTCTCGACGTGTGCAAGTTTGGCCGCGCGGTTGCCCGCCACCGTGCTGTCCTTGCCAATGCCCTCGGGGTGGAACCCGATGCACCAGCAACCACCCCATACGCCGTTGTTCGCCTCCACCAGTGCCGCGAAGTCAGACCAGGTATCGGCTGCGAGACGCTTAGTCGTGTACTGCCCCGACGGTGATGTCACAGCCCAATTCTGCCTCAGCCCGAGCAGCACTATTCGTGATCGCCCAAACGGCTTGGGAAGCCAATGGGAATCAAGCGCCTGCGAGCCCTTCGGGGGCCACCAATCTCGATCTCAATGAGCACCAACTACCAGGCGCTGGAACCAGACCGCTCATGGGGTAAGAAAGCGGGGTTACAGGACACTAGAGTCCACCAGAGTGACGGCGCTGTCGATATCTGGCGCCACCGCCGAGTCTGGCTCACTCACGACGCAGCAATTGGAGCAGTTCGTCGGTCGTCATCGTGGTGGTCGCCCGGCCGCGCATCCTATGCTCGGGACGCAGCCCACGAGTCTGGCCGGAGTCGACCTGGACGATCCGTAGGGCGCTGCCCTCATCGACGATATTTACCTCATCCCCCTCCCTCAAGCCATGCTTCTCTCTCAGGGGG
>JBAQYY010000172.1:0-6335 GCA_049790415.1 Candidatus Dormiibacterota bacterium
TATCGGAGAGAGCAGCTGGCAACGGCCCGCCTGATCTCCATGCTGCGAGGCGTCGACATGAGCCTGGCTGAGATAAGGGAGCTATTGGCCGAGCTCGCCGATGACCACGAGCTCGCCGTCCGGCGGCTCAACGGGCACCTGCGCGAACTCGAGGACCGCCATACCAGCCGCCGATCGCTGGTACGCCATATCCACGCGATTTTGAGAGAGGAAGAGTGTCCGATGTTCACGATTCAGACCCGCCACGTCCCCACCCGACGAGTTATGTCCATCCAGCGTCGCCTGCGAGCTTCCGAGACCGACGGCTTCGTGCAGGAGGTGAAGCAGCTGTTCGCTGAGCACCTCGCCGGAGCCTCCCCGACTGGGCCGTTCAGCCTGATTTTTCACGGCATTGTGGACCACGAAAGTGATGGGCCCCTGGAGGCGACGCTCGCCTGTCCCGACCGGGTTGAGCCGACCGAGCTCATCGGGATCCGCACCGAGCCCGAGCACGACGAGGCGTTCACCACGATCACCAAGAGAGAGTGGGAGTATCCGGCCATCCTGGCTGCCTACGACGCCCTTGCCTGCTCGCCGGAGGCGGTGGGCCGTCCCGGAAGTCGACTTTCCTGCCGGGAGGTCTATCTGGCAGAGCCCGATGCGGTCGGCGACGATGACCCGATCTGCGACGTGGCGTTTCCGTTGGGAAGGCCAGCCTTGACGGGCTGACGAACGCCTAGCCGTCCTCCCCATGGTGGACCGGACACTTAGCCAACTCAACGCCTGATTCCGGAGCACCGTCAGTGGAGTTCTGATCAGGGGCGGTGGCAAAGCCCGGAGTGGTGCCCTCCTCGCGGGGCCTCAGCCGGGCGATCGTCGGGGATGCTTCGCGGGGTACGAACCGACCCCCTTTGCCGCCAGCAGCGTAGGTGAGCAGGGCCCGGTCGACCTCGTCAGACTCCGGGGTCGCACCCTCGAAACCGGGACTGGGTTCGACCGCAGCCGCCACCCCCGCCAGCTCTCCTTCTAGGGGTGTGCGATGGGGCTGGGCATTAGCGGACCGTCCCAGCTCCGGCTCAATCAAGGGCGCGGCCACCTGGAGGGTGACCACCGAGAGCCGCCGAGTGCGGGCCACCTTTTCGACCTTGGCCTTGATGCGCCGGCGCAGGTACCCGGCTGGCATCTCGTGGAGCAGGGTACGGGCATCGTTGGACCAGCCGATCTTGCGGTTGTCGAAGGTGAGCTCTTCGGTCACGTCGCCTTCGTCGGCGGCGGCCTCCATCAGGCTGCGGTGATCGACCTTGGAGAACTGCTCCGGCGGGCCGCCGCAGACCGGACAGAGAACCGGGAGCACCCCCCGCGCCGTATAGCCACAGTCGCGGCAGACATTGACCTCGAACTCGAGGGCCGCGCCGTCCCTCTCCGGCACCGGTACCCCGATGGCAACCGAGGCCTCGGGGGGCAGGATGTCGCCGAGGGCGGCGGTGACGATGTCCTGGGAGATGATCGAGTGACCCCGCTCCATGGCCCAGCGCAGCACCGCCGTGCGCGACAGCCCCTGAGCCGAACAGGGGATGCGCTCGATCACCGAGTTGGCCTCCGGCGTCCAGACCACCGAGGCGGCTCCCCTGACGTCGATCGGGGGGACGTAGGTCCGGGATGAGAGGAGGACGCTGCAAGGGGCCAGGCGGAGGAGGTTCTCGGTGTTCCCGCCCAGGTCCATTCCCTGGTCGGAGTGAACCCCGATCCGGCCGCAGACCAGCAGTGAGGCGTCCTTCTCGCGCACGTAGCGCAGCACCTGCTCGAAGGCCTTGCCGTCGAGCAAGGTGATGGGCAGCTCGACGCCCTCCGCCTGGGCCACGTCGCGGGCCACCTTGAGGTGAGAGGAGTAGATCATGGCCAAGCCGGTGTCGATGATCTCCTCGTGGAGCGCCTCCTGCTCCTTGAAGCGGAATACCTTGCTCGCCTTCTCGCTGAGCACGCCGACGATGCCGTTGAAGAGCACGTAGTGCAGGTAGGGGTCGTAGACCGAGACCGCCTCGACCGGCAGGTCGAGCATCCGGCCCAGCTCCAGCGCGGTGCGCAGGCCGGCGAACGACTGCGGGGATCCATCGATAGCCACCACGATCGGTCCCTGGAATGGTTCGCGGCCTTCGCGGTGGCGGACGACCAGGGTGTCCCGATGGGCCCGGCGCACCACCCGGTCGACGCAGGTGCCGATCTGGGTCTCTTTGACCTGGCCCAGACCGCAGGCGCCCATCAGCACCAGGTCGTAGTCGGACTCGTTGATGTCCTTGACCAGCACCTCCCAGTTCTTGCCGTCGAAGGTCTTGGGGGTGAACTGGATGCCTTCCTCGAGACAGCGCTTCTGGGTCTCGTCGAGGTATGAATCTGAGATCAGCTGGAGCCCGGTGGTGATCAGGCTGTCGTGGATCTTGCGCTGCCGCTCCAGCTCCGCCTCGTCCTGGTACTCCTCAGGGAGGGTGTACTCCATCTGCTTGAAGCGGTAGTCGTGGAGGCGGGCGGCGTAGACATGAGACCCAATGATCTCGGCACCGCTGGCCTTGGCCAAGCGGATCGCCACTTGCGAGGCGGCCACCGAATGGTCGGAGTTATCGAGCGGCAAATAGAGCTTGTGGTACATCTCCCTACCAGCTGAACTCCGTGACCAAGGCTGTTTCCGATGCTAACAACTAGCGGCGTTCTCAGGCGGGCAGGCGCCGGGCCAAGGCTCGAGCCCAGGCTCGGTGGGCGCCGACCCGCCGGGCGGCAGCGCTCAGGGCCGACGCGGTTCGCTTGGGCCCGGGAGATCCCGGCTCCTCGCGCCGGGAGAGTGAGTGCTCGGGCTGGAAGAGGCGCTCCGCCTCGGCCTCCGAAGAGAAACCCAGCCGACGCCAGGATTGGCGCACCACTTGATCCAGCCCCAGGTGACGGGACTCGGCCTCGCGAACCAGCCGCGCCACCATGCCGTGGGCGAGCCGGAAGGGCACCCCGTCGCGGACCAGTGACTCAGCCAGGTCGGTTGCCAGCAGCTCGGGATCGGCAGCCGCCTCCGCCAGGCGCTTGCGGTTGAACCGAACCACGCCGAGCAACCCCGAGAGGATCTCGACACTGTCCTTGAGCGAGTCAACCGCGCTGAAGAGGTGCCCCCTGTCCTCCTGGAGGTCCCGGTCGTAGCTGAGGGGGAGGCCCTTGAGTACGGTGAGCAGACCCATCAGAGCGGCCACCGGCCGACCGCTGCGACCGCGCACCAGCTCGAGGACATCGGGATTCTTCTTCTGGGGCATCAGGCTCGAGCCGGTGGCCCAGCGATCGGGCAGGGTGATGAAGGAGAACTCCTTGCTGTTCCAAATCACCAAGTCCTCGCAGAGCCGGGATAGGTGGACCGCGGCCAGGGCGCAGGCGAAGACCAGCTCGGCCACGAAGTCCCGGTCGGAGACGGCGTCCAGGCTGTTCTGGCTGACCCTGCTGAAGCCCAGCTCTCGAGCCGGACGGCGGCGATCCACCCCCAAGGTGTTGCCCGCCAGGGCGCCGGCGCCGAGGGGGGATTCGTCGGTCCGCCGATCGAGGTCCTGGAGACGCAGCTGGTCGCGGTCGAGCATCTCGAAATAGGCCAACAAATAGTGGGCCACCTGCACCGGCTGGGCCCGCTGCAGGTGGGTGTAACCGGGCACGCTGCTGCCCCGTTGCTGGCGCGCCCGGCGGAGGAGAACGGCTTGAAGTTCGGCCAGGGCGGCGACCAGCTGGGCCGTCGCCGAGCGGCACCAGAGGCGCAGATCGAGGGCTACCTGGTCGTTGCGGCTGCGCCCCGTGTGGAGGCGTTGGCCAGGTTCCCCGACCAGTTCGATCAGCCGTCGCTCCACCGCCATGTGAATGTCCTCATCGGCGGGCCTCCAGGTGAAATGGCCGAGCTCCAGCTCCCGCCCCACCTTGGCCAATCCGCGCTCGATCGCTCGCAGCGCCCTGGCGTCGAGCAGGTCGGCCCGGCCCAGGGCCCGGGCGTGCGCCAGGGAGCCGGCAATGTCCTGGCTCGCTAGGCGGAGGTCGCCGGGCAGCGAAGTGGTGAACTCCTGCAGGCTGGGCTCGGTCGCACCCGGCAGGCGCCCTTGCCAGGCCGAGCCCGGCACCTTGGGCCTGGGGCCTTGACCCTCAGTCGCTCTGGGCATCGGCGTGTGTCTCCCCCAGCTCCCCGGTGGCGATACCCCGGGGCACCGAAGGCAACAGGGGGCGGGACTCCTCCCAGAGGTTCCCTTGGGCGGCCGCTTGGGTGCGCAGCGGCAGCCCGAAGATGGTTAGGAAGCCCTCCGCCGCCTGATGCCGGAAGCTGTCCCCGGCCAGTTCGTAAGTAGCCAGGTCGCGGCGATAGAGCGAGGTGGGACTGGTTCGGCCCAGCAGGGTCACCGCCCCCTGGCGGAGTCGGAGCCGGACATCACCGGTGACGAAGTTCTGGGTGGAGGCGACGAAGGCACCCAGGCTCTGGCGCAGCGCAGAGAACCACAGGCCGTCGTAGGTGAGCTGGGCCCACTCGTCGGCGACCAGGCGCTTGAAGCGGAGGACGTCTCGGGAGAGGGCGAGCGACTCGAGGGCCCGGTGAGCGGTGCTGAGCACCACCGCCGCCGGGGCTTCGTAGACCTCCCGGGACTTGATCCCCACCAGCCGGTCCTCGACGTGGTCAATCCGCCCCACGCCATGGGCCCCGCCTCGCCGGTTGAGCTCCGCCACCAGCTGAGCAGCGGCCATGGCGGTGCCGTCGATCGCGGTGGGGATGCCAGCCTCGAAGGAGACGACCAGTTCCTCCCCCTCGGCCGGCGCCCGCTGGGGATCGACGGTCCAGGCGAAGGCGTCCTCGGGTGGTTCCACCCAGGGGTCCTCCAACACGCCCGTCTCGACGCTCCTACCCCAGAGGTTGGCATCGATGCTGTAGGGGCTTTCCTTGGTGGCGGTGATCTCCAGACCATGCTCCGCGGCGTAGGCGATCTCGTCACTGCGACCCATCCGCCACTCGCGCAGCGGCGCCACCACCTCCAGGCGGGGAGCGAGCGCACCCACGGCGACGTCGAAGCGAACCTGGTCGTTGCCTTTGGCAGTGCAACCGTGGGCCACCGCCGCCGCTCCCACCTCGCCGGCTACCTCGACAAGGAGGCGGGCGATGAGAGGACGACCAAGCGCGGTCGCCAGGGGGTAGACCCCTTGGTAGAGCGCCCCAGCTTGAAGTGTGGGCCAGACGAAATTACTGACGAAGAGCTCCTTGGCGTCGACCACGTGAGCGGCGACGGCTCCGGCACTGAGGGCCCGCCGCTGCAGCACCTCGGCCTCGGCCGTCTCGCCCAGGTCGGCGGACATGGTGATCACCTCGAAGCCACGGCTATGGCTGAGCCAATGGACCGCCACGGTGGTGTCGAGACCGCCCGAGAAGGCGAGCACGCAGCGCGGTCGCCCCGTCATAGCTCCGCCTCGGCCATGGTGGACACGGACCTCAGCTCCACGTTGCGCCCCTCGCCTGGGCAGCCTGGAGGTGGCGACCCACCAACTTCGCTCCCGAGCTGGTGCGCGCCAGGACGAAGACGGTGTCGTCGCCGGCCACGCTTCCGGCGACGTCCTCGAGGGCCAGCCCGTCCACGGCCGAGGCGACTATCGGGGCGGCCCCGGGGAGAGTTCGCAGGACTACGAAGGCGTCAACTACCTCCAGGCTCTTGAGTTGCGAGGCGAGGGCGGCAGCCAGGCGCGCTTCGGCATCGGCGTCCTGGGCAGGAGGTAGGTAGCGCAGGCCCTCCGGAGCCGGTACCCGGGCGACCCGAAGCTGACGGAGGTCGCGGCTGATGGTCGCCTGGGTGGCGTTGATCCTGCGACGACGCAATTCCCGAGCTAGCTGAGCCTGGGTCTGCACCGAGCTGCTGCGAAGCACCTCGAGGATCGCCGATTGGCGCGAGGTTCTGTCCAAGGTGGCGCTCAATTGGCCACTCCCAGAGCTTGGGCGGCTGTCAACGCCCGCTCGATCCCGACCACCGCCGCATCCACCTCCATCGGACTCAAGGTCAAGGGCGGGGCCAGCCGGATTGTCGAGGCTCCGATGGGATTGACCAGGATGCCCTCCTCCAGAGCCGCGGCCGCGACCTCCTGGGCCAAGGGTAGGCTCAGCCCAATCCCCAGAAGCAGTCCCCGCCCGCGGACCTCGGCGACCGGTAGGCCTTTAGCTCCGAGCGCCAGCAACCGGGAGCGCAGGATGGCGCCGGTCTGCTGAGCCTGATCCGGCAGATGGTCCCGCGCCAGCACCCGCAGGACCGCCAGGCCGGCGGCGCAGGCGACGGGGTTGCCGCCGAAGGTGCTGCCGTGGTCCCCGGCGACCAGCACGTCGG
>JBAQYY010000173.1:0-20762 GCA_049790415.1 Candidatus Dormiibacterota bacterium
GTGCTGGCGAGCGTCGTCCGGTGGCGCATCTGCCGGCGAGCCCGGTCAGGACGAGCCAGAGGAGCAGGCCCAAGACCGACCCCGCAGCCCGACCGGGCGCGGATGTGAACATGCTTCGGTCGCTGGCCAGGAATTGGGCGATGTCCAGACTACCCCCGATCGACACTACGGTGAGACACCAGTACCAGCGCCGTCGCGTGGCATCCGCCGGGCGGTCGGCCCGGGAGGCTGCCTGAATTCCCATCGACTCAGACTAGCGCTCCAGGGGGAGCGACCCGGGGACTTTCTGGCAAAGTGGAGAGCGAAGTGCCTAGCACACCCGAGCTTCCGCCTCGGCCGACCGAGACTGCAGCCGTCAGTGAGCCGGCGCCGGAAGAGGGAGGGGATGCGGCCTGCTGGCAGAAGCGCGTCTGCGCCAACTGTGGCGCTCTCGCCGACCAGGACCCGCCCACGACTTGTCGGCAATGCGGCGAGGTTCTTCCCGCCTAGCGAGAGTCCGACTCAAAACCTCGCGTCACCGGGGCGGTACCACCTGCGAGTTACTCGCCGGCGACTGCCAGGGAGTCGCGCCGCAGCGCGGGCAGGGTTCCCAAAACAGCCAGCAGAAGGATCACTGCCGCCGCGGCGAAGGGGGCCCGCAGCCCATAGGCAGTGGCGATGATGCCGCCCAGGATGGTTCCCACCGGCGTAGCTCCCATCGCGACGAAGCGGAAGGCGCCGGTGACGCGCCCCAAGAGGGCGTCCGGGACCACGCGATGGCGGTAGGAGACCACCGCGACATCCCACAGGGTGGTGAAGAAACCGACGGCGATGAAGGCGGGGACGACCGCGGCCAAGACCGACCACTCGGCTATGGCGGCGGCCCCGATGGCCTGGGTCACGAGCACCAGCCGCAGCGTCAAGGTCGAGCGAATCTGGGGACCGAAGTGCACGGCGGCAGCAGTTCCCGCCAGACCGCCTAGCGCGAAGGTCGCCAGCAGAAGGCCATAACCCGGGCGAGGTAGGTGAAGGGTTTCCAGGGCAAAGAGCACCAGGACTCCGACCATCATTCCAAAGGCGAGATTGATGGCCCCGGTTAACACGGCAAGAGTGCGCAGGACTCGGTGCTCCCAGAGCCAGGTGAGGCCCTCCCAGAGCTCGGCTCTGACGCCGACGGGAGGCGGCACGCCTTGGCTGGGTAGTGCCCGAAAGTCCCCAGGGATTCCCGTCAACAACAGGATCACGACGAGGAAGGCGCTCATGTCGAGGCTGAAGGGAAGCACCACCGCCACGGCGAAGAGCAGACCGCCGATCGCGGGCCCCAGCAGGTTGGCCCCGACCGCATAGAGACCCTGGCTGACGGCGTTGGCTCGCTCCAACTGTGACGGCAGTACCAGGGCGGGGAGAAGGCCGATCGAGGAGATGGAGCTGAACGTGTCGGCGCAGCCCAGGAAGAAGCCGATACCGCAGAGCCACCAGATGGAAATGAGATGGGTTAGGAAGATCGCAATCAGGAGCGCTATCAGGCCCACCCGGGCCTCGGCCGCTCGCCGCATTACCCGGCGTCGATCGTGGCGGTCGACGAGTACCCCACTGAGGGGGCTGACCAGCAACCAAGGCAGACCCTCGGCGGTAGCCACTGCCGCTACCAGCACCGGCGAGTGGGTCAAGGAGGCCGCCAGCAGTGGCAGGGCAGCGAAACGTACCCCGTCGCCGAGCCCGGAGCCCACCGTGGCAACCGCATAGCGCCAGAATCGCCCGCCCAGGCGTAGCCGCCCGGGGGGAGGGTTGAGTGAGGCTGGAGTCGCGGCTGGGGGTGACAAGCAGGCTCCTGCGAAGGCGCTGGGGGAGGGGACTGGCTACCCGCTGCAGCGACAACTGTTTCCAGTTCGCCACCAGCGGATTCTGACGGGTCGACGAGCGCCGCCAGGGGCAATGCCTGCTCCCGTGGAGGGTCGCCACCTTGTCGGGCTGAATAGGATGCTGACCATGTCCCCGAGGAGCAACCGCATCCCCGCCCTGGGGCCACTGCGGGAGCGGAACTTCCGGCTCTTGTTTTCCGCTCAGGCGGTCTCTTTGCTGGGGAGTGGGGTGGCGCCGGTTGCGCTGGCCTTCGGGGTCCTGGAGACGACCCATTCCGCCACCGACTTGGGCATCGTGCTGACTGCCCGGGAGTTGGTCATGGTGCTGCTGCTTCTCTTCGGTGGGGTCTTTGCAGATCGCATGCAGCGACAGGCGATCATGGCCATCACGGCGGCGCTCTCGGCGGCGGCGCAAGCTCTCACCGGAGCCCTCTTCCTGACTCACACCAGTCAGGTTTGGTCACTGGCGGTTCTGGCGGCGGTCAACGGGCTCGCCCTCGCCTTCTGGTTTCCCGCCGCCGTCGGAATGATCCCTTCGACCGTCTCCGCCAACCAGCTCCGCCAGGCGAACTCTCTCTTGGGGCTGGCCCGGAACAGTTCGGGAGTGGCGGGCGCGGCTCTGGGTGGGGTGATGGTCGCGTTGATCGGACCGGGGCTGGGTCTCGAAATCGACGCCGCCAGTTTTCTGGCAGCGGCGGTGTTGGTCTACTTCATACGCACCCAGTCGACCGCTCCGGTGTCGGCTCGGCCGGGAGTGCTGAGGGAACTGGCGACCGGCTGGGGCGAGTTCTGGTCACGGGCCTGGCTCTGGGGAATAGTGATCCAGTTCTCCCTTTTCAACATGGCTTACGTGGGCGCTATCAGTGTTCTCCTGCCCATCGTCGCGCGCCGCTCACTGGGCGGCCCGGCAGCCTACGGGGCCATCTATGCCGCGGCCGGAGTCGGGGCTGTGGTGGGCGGCTTAGTCATGCTGCGGCGGTCTCCGGGACGGCCTCTGCTGGTGGGGACCCTGGGAGTTCTGCTGAGCATCCCCTTCTTCTTGCTCTTGGCTCTCGGAGCTCCCCTGCTGACCCTGCTGTTGACCGGGTTCATCGGGGGCGTCGGGCTGGAGACCTTCGGAGTGCTCTGGTCGACGACGATGCAGGAGCAGATACCTCAGGAGAGGCTGTCTCGAGTCAGCTCCTACGACGCCTTTGGGTCGTTTGTGTTCATGCCCATCGGGCTCGCTGTTGCCGGGCCACTCTCGGTCTGGATGGGCTTGCGGCCAGCCATCTGGGTGGCGCTGGTGGTGATGACCGTGCCCACCCTGCTGGTGCTGTTGGTTCGTGATGTTCGGACCATGCCTCGCCGTCAGTCGGGGCTGGCGGGAGCATCCCAACGCTGAGCTACTCGCTGCTGCCCGGGGATCACGGCCGGTGCGGTGGAACTCGCATTGAGTCCCGCCTTAACCATTTCATAGGCGCTTCATTACCGATCCTTAGCGAGAGGGCACTTACGATCGCAGCATGTTGATGGAGGACATCCGGGTGGTCAGTCCGGTTGCCGACAGCCTGGGGCCCAGCCTCTCGGTCGATGATCTCTTCGTCCAGTTCGGGGATCGTCCGGTCCTGAAGGGCGTCGAGGGCTCTTTCGCCAAGGGCAAAGTCACTGCCCTGATCGGCCCCACCGGCTGTGGCAAGACCACTCTGCTGCGCTGTCTCAACCGGCTCCACGACAGCCGGGCCGGGGTCAAGATCAACGGCAAAATCCTTCTCAACGGCGATGACATCTATGACCGCGGCACTAACGTTCGTGATCTCCGGCGCCGGGTGGGCATGCTCTTTCAGCGACCCAACCCCTTTCCCCAGAGCATTCGCGAGAACGTCTCGCTGGGAGCTCGCATCCACGGTCTCTGGGACCGCCGGACGGTGGCGGGTCGGACCGAGGAGATCCTTCGCACGGTAGGTCTCTGGGAGGCGGTCGAGGACCGTCTCAACAGCACGCCCTTCATGCTCTCGGGGGGACAGCAACAGTTGCTCTGCCTGGCCCGCGCCCTGGCGGTGGAGCCCGAGGTGCTGCTGCTCGATGAGCCAACCTCGTCACTGGATCCCAACTCCACCGCTCGCATCGAAGAGTTACTTGTGGAACTGAAGCGACGGATGACCGTGGTTTTCGTCACTCACAACCTGCAGCAGGCTGCCCGGTGCGCCGATGAGGTCATCTTCATGCTCGGTGGCGAGGTGGTCGAGGCCGCCCCCGCCCGCCAGTTCTTCTCCAGCCCCGTCGACGCGCGTAGCCAGGCCTACGTGGAGGGACGGACCGCCTGACCGCTGCCCCGTAGCGCGCCGGACGAACTTCGACCCCAGCCAATTCGATTGACCCTGGATTTCTTAAGGGAGGATTCAATGCGCCCGAAACGACTGCTCTCGCGACCGTTAGCTGCCACCGCGTTGGCTCTGGCCGGCACCTTGGTCCTAGCTGCCTGCGGGGGGACACCTGCCCACAAGACGCCCCCCAAGAAGCACCACAAGACGGTGCAGCTGGCGACAGGCAACCCGTCCAGCCAGGTCACCCTTAGCGAGGCCGGCTCGAGTCTGCTCTACCCCTACCTCCAGGTACTCGCACCTCAGCTGCACAGCACCTATTCCAACATCACCCTGGAGCCCGCCGCGGGGGGATCCGGGTTGGGTATCTCCAACACCATCGCCAAGCTGGACGACCTGGGCGGATCCGATGCCTACCTTTCCCCGGCACTGGCAACCGCCAACCCCTCGGTGGAGAACATCCCCATCGCGGTCTCGGCTCAGGCGATTGACTACAACGTGCCCGGGGCGCCCGCCTTTCTGAAGCTGACCGGCAACCTGCTGGCCAAGATTTACCAGGGAACCATCACCAACTGGGACGCGCCCCAGATCGCCACCCTCAATCCCGGTGTCACCCTGCCCAATCTCGCCATCGTCCCCGTCCGTCGGGTCGACTCCTCGGGTGACACCTTCTTGTTCACCAGCTTCCTCTCGGCGACCAACAGCGCCTGGGCCAACGGACCCTCCGAGGGCACCACGGTGACCTGGCCCGCCGTCGGCAACGAACTGACGGCGACCGGCAACCCGGGCATGATCCAGGTCTGCCATGGAACCCCGGGCTGCGTCGCCTACATCGGCGTCAGTGTCGAGAACACGGCCATTGAGACCGGACTCCAGGAGGCGCTGGTCCAGAACAAGGCCGGCCAGTTCCTCAAGCCGGTCCAGTCGACCATCCTGGCAGCCGTGCAGGCCTCAGCCGGGTCGACCCCGGCGAGCCTGGCCCAGTCTCTGATCTACGCGCCTGGCGCCAACTCCTACCCGATCATCAACTACGAGTACCTGATGGTCCAGGAGCAGCAGAGCTCAGCGGCGACGGCCGAAGCCATTCGCACCTTCATCGCCTGGGCGATCAGTCCCACCGGCGGGGCCACTCCTGACAACCTGTCTGCGGTCGACTTTGTGGCCCTGCCCAGCAGCGTGATCCCCAAGGTCAAGGCGGCTGCCGAGAAGATCACCGGCTGACCTGGACTCGCAGGCAGCACTGCTCACTTGATCAGCACTGAAGGCGGGGCCGGCGGTAACGCCGGCCCCGCCGACTCGGACCTCAAGAAGGGGATCGCCGATCGCGACCTGACCCGGAGCGATCGGGCGGCACGGGCCGTCTTTCTGGTCGCGGCCCTGGTTCCGGCAGCCATGCTCGTCTTCCTGGCCGTGGAAGTGGTCAGGGAGGCGATCCCGGCCTTCATCTACAGCGGACTCGGGTTCTTCACTGGCCAGATCTTCTCCTTCGGCCAGCTCTACGCGACCACTCTCAGTCACCACAACGGCATCACTGCCCCACACGGGGCCGTCTACGGGGCCCTGCCCTTCATCGTGGGCACGCTGGCGTCGTCGCTGATCGCCTTGGCGGTGGCGGTACCGGTTTCAGTGGGAGCGGTCCTAGCCCTCACTGAGCGCGTTCCCCGGCGTTTCCAGAGCACTCTCTCGATCTTCCTGGAGGTGCTGGCTGGCATTCCCAGCGTTGCCTATGGGCTGTGGGGCATCCTCTTCTTCGGACCTCTCATGGCCGCCCACGTCTACCCCGCTCTAGCGTCGGTGCTGGGCTTCATCCCCATCTTCCGCTCGCCGGTCGGCTTCGGGGAAGGCTTGCTGACCACATCGCTGGTCCTGGCGGTGATGATCGTGCCGATCATCGCTTCGACGACCAGAGAGCTGATCCGCACGGTGCCGATCTTGGCCAAGGAGGGTGCCCTGGCCCTGGGGATGACCCCCTACGAGACGGTCAAGGTGGTCACGCTGCCCTACGTACGAAGGGGGATCCTCGCGGCGTCCCTGCTGGGCTGGGCCCGGGCCTTGGGGGAGACGAT
The DNA here is from genome assembly GCA_049790415.1 of Candidatus Dormiibacterota bacterium. Taxonomy (GTDB): domain Bacteria; phylum Chloroflexota; class Dormibacteria; order Aeolococcales; family Bog-877; genus Bog-877. Next base: position 6,211 of record JBAQYY010000173.1, read on the forward strand.
GGCGGTCCTGATGATCAGCGGGAATCTCTTGGACCGCCTCCCGGTCAACATCTACGAGGGCTTCTCATCGATCGCCGCATCGATCGTGGACCTCCTCGATTCCGCCCTCACCGATGCCACCGGCATGGCGATCCATGCGCTGGCGGCTCTGGCTTGTGTCCTGCTGGTCATCACCATCGCGACCAACCTGCTGGGCCGGCTCATCATTCGCCGCGCCAGCGGCGGTGTTCCCCTTCCGATCGGCAGAGGCATCTGAAGTGCGCTCAACCATGCGCCGCGTCCGCGACCTGGGCTTCTGGACCTTCTGCGGAATCGCCCTGGCCCTGGTCATCCTTCCTTCGCTGGCGATTGTGTCCTCGCTGCTCCAGCAAGCCTGGCCGGTGCTGGGCACCCGTCTCTTCACCGCCACCACTGCCGACGGCGGGCTCCAGAACGCGGTGCTGGGAAGTCTGGTGCTCTGCGCCGGCGTTCTCATCCTGGCCGGACCCATCGGCATCGCCGGGGGGATCTACCTGGCGGAGTTCTCCCGCCGTCGCCAGGGGTCGTGGATCAGGCTCGGATACGAAACCCTGGCGGGGGTGCCTTCGATCGTGGTTGGCTTCGTCGGCTACCTGGCGCTTGACCTCGGCCTCCACTGGGGTTTCTCCCTCTTGGCGGGGATTCTCGCCCTCTCCGCGATCGTGCTCCCCTACGTGGTCAAGACGACCGAGGTGGCCCTGCTCCAAGTACCAGCCACGCTCCGAGAAGGAGCGGTCGCCCTGGGGCTGTCCCGGTTGACCACTCTGCGTCGGGCTGTTCTACCGCCCGCCATACCGGCGATCGCCTCGGGTCTGGTGATCGCCCTCGCCATCTCCTTGGGAGAGACAGCGCCCTTGCTCTACACCATCGGGTTCTCGGACCAGAATCCGACTGGCCAGTTCTTCCAGCACCCGATGGGATACCTCACCTATCCCGTCTTCTACGACGCCACTCTGCCCTCCAAGCTCGATCACGAGCTGGCCGGCGCTGCCGGGGTGATCCTGATCGGGATGCTGCTGCTGCTGATCGGGCTCGGTCGCCTGGTCAGCCGCTGGTCGGCGCGCTACTCCGCGTCGATGCTCACCTAGGGACAGAGCTTCCGGTACTCGCTGCCGCCCTTGACTGAGGTGGGACTGGGCCCGAACAATTCCTGGTGTGGTGGATCAGTTGGCGGCGGCAACCCTAGCCGGGGGCGCTCAGCAGCGCGCCCGGGAGTTGGTCGAGCGCATGCTCGAGGTCCAGCCGCGGCTGCAGCGAGCCCTTGATGTAACCCTGCCCCCTGAGATCAGCCAGCTCCTGGGCAGCGTCACCGTCCACCAGCTGGAGGCTCTCGGCTGCCTTCCCCCCGAGGGCACGTCGATGCGGTTGTTCGCCCAGTCGGTAGGCATCAGCGGGGCCGCGGCGACAGCTCTGGCGGGGCGGATGGTGGCTAAGGGCCTGGCCACCCGCCGCTACGACCCGAGCGATCGACGGACTGTCTGGCTGGCGCCCACGGAGACGGCGCAAAACCTGCTACGGGAGTTTCGGGCCTGGCAGCGACAGTCCATGGCCGCCACTCTGGGTCGTCTCGACGAGGGGCAGATCGTGACCTTCCTAGAGGTTCTCCGCGTTCTCTCTTCGAGCGGTCCTGTCCCTGATGACACGGCGCCGTGAGCGGGTCCGAGCTCAGCGCTGCTGGGGAGACTACCGAGTCACCCTTGGCGGCGGGTGACCGCGATGCCATCCTCGACGACTGGATGGCCATCCAGCTGCTAACTGAGCGGCAGATGTACCGGCTCATCCGGGGCCGCCTGGCTCAGCGGCTGCGCCGGCTCAGCCTCTTCCAGTTGGATGTCATCACCCAGTTGGACTCCCAGGGACAGACCGCCGCCGACTTAGCGGGCTCCCTGGTGGCGGATACCGGCGAGGTGAGGTCCGCCATCAGCCGGCTGCTCCGGCGAGGCCTATTGGTACGCCAGGGTCGAGGAGCGGCGGCCACAATCCGGCGTACCGACGAGGCCGAACAACTGATCAAGATGCTGCGCCAGGCCCAGGCGGAGCTGCTCCTGGGTATCTTCGCCAAGATGCCACCTGATCTCCAGGGTCGCACCATCGATTTGATGCAGGCCATGACCCCGCCTGCCCCCGGCTAGCCTTAGCAGGTCGCGGTCAGGGGGCGAGATGGCCTCTCGGCTCTGGTGACGACCAGGCGCAGCATGGCACCTCATCCCGTCGCTAGGCCACCGCAGTGACGCCTCGAAGAGGGCGGCGAGCGGGGCAATCGTCTGGTCAGCTCCATCGTGAGCGTGGTATTGCTCGACGGTACCTTCGCGATCATGGGTGGTGTCAAAGACTAGGCGCATGGTCAGTGCGGTCATGCAGTTGGGTGGGAATCGGTGGGCGAACTGGGAGCACGCGGGCGGGGGATCGCTTCGCCCGATTCTCTAGATAGTTGCCGCTAGACCTCGTCCCGGCGCGCTACCGCCTCGGCCGTGGGCAGCCGGCGCCAGACCCTGAGGGTGGGCTGGGTCCCGGGCCCAGGTTCGAGGGCCTGTACCGGATGGGCTGACACTTGCCCGAATGTGGGCTCCAAGCCCAAGGGCCGGGCAGTGCGTGCGCCCGCGTCTCCGATCCAGGCGACGGTGTCACCGGTATAGAAGTCGAGGCAATTGGCGAGCGAGGAAAAGAGAGGTGGCCAACAGACAAACAGAGCTCGGCCCGGGTAAGCGGCGAGGACCGCCTGATCGCCGCTGAGAACCTCGGTCCACGTCCCGGCGCTGGGGTGGTAGCGGTTGACGGCCGGACTGACCGGTGGGCTCTGGTCGAAAGCGAGGATATCGGTGTTCATCTCGCGCAGCCTGTGAGCCCAGTAGCCGGTCCCGGCCCCGATCTCGACGAGGGGGCCGAGCGAGTGCAGCACCGCCAGCGCAGCCTCGTCCGGGAACACGTACGAGTAGCGGGTTGCCAAAGCGGTCAGGGCGTCTCCCGTCTCAGGTAACCGCGTCAATCGCTTGAGCGACCTGGCGAAGTTGTCTTTGGTGAGCATCGCTGACCAGCTTCGCTCCGTCAGACTGGTGTCGTCGAGGCGCCGTTGCGGCTCGGCCGATTCCGGCCAATCCGCTCAAGTGACCGTTGGGGGCAAGCCTCCTTGCACTAGGCGCATAGGGGAGGAGAGATCGTGAGCCAGTACCTACTCAGCATCTTTCACGGAGAAGGAGCGCCCCCGCCGACCGAAGTCCTCAGCGAGACGATGCAACGGGTTGGCACCCTCAACCAGGAACTGCAGAGCGCGGGAGCCTGGGTGTTTGCCGGGGGTCTGAATCCGTCGACCACGGCGATCACATTTCGACCTGAAGAAGGTGGTTTGGCTGAGACGGAAGGCCCGTTCAACCACGACGAGGTGCCGCTGAGCGGCTGTTGGATCATCGACGTGAAGGATCTCGACGCTGCTCTCGAGTGGGGACGGAAGGCGGCTACAGCGTGCGGGCTCCCGGTCGAAGTGCGATCTTTTCAAGATATGGCGTGAGCCTGTTGGCACCCAGCCCGGCGGGTGGGGCTCGGGCTCACTGGGTCGTGTACCCGCCGCGGGTTCCCGACGATGTGGTGACTCTTCGCGGCGAAGAGTTCTCGGGTGAGCTCCGGGGCGTCTCACTCGTCGGTGCCACGCTGGCCGAGACGGTCGGTCCGCTGGTCGTAGATGGGGGCCGGGTCACCCGCACTGACTTGACTGCGAGCCGATTTCTGCGGCCCTCTCTTTGTGATCTGGTTCTCTTGGACTGCAATCTGGCCAACCTGCGCTGGGGCGGGGCAGCGATGACCCGGACGACCTACCAGGAGTGCCAGATGACCGGCTTTGATGTGAATTCGTCCACTCTGGTCGACGTCCAATTTCTAGGCTGCAGGCTTTCACTTGCAAGTTTTCGCTTTCTCGCCCAGGCCAAGGTTCGGTTCGTTGACTGCGAGATGGATGGGGCCGATTTTCAGGGCGTCGACCTACGCGCTTGCCACTTTGAGAACTGCATCCTGACCGGGTCCTTGTTCCACCAGGCCAAGTCCGAGGGAGTTGATCTGCGTGGCTCGTCGCTGACTGGCTTGCAGGGGATCGACGGACTGCGCGGAGCGGTGATAGACCAACTCCAACTGCTCGACCTTGCCGACAGCCTGGCCTCCCAGGCTGGGCTCACCGTGCGGGTGAGTGACTAAAGGGGATCGGCCCGACGGGCTCCCCGAGCTCGCCAGGCTTAGCCTGATCAGGTGCCCGGCGTCCTACTTCCTCCACGCCCAACAGGCCCCTCGTGACCGACCATGACCGCCAAGGAGAGCAGCGGTGAAGCACATCAACCTGGGGACTCTCGACGTGGCCCGGATTGGTCTTGGCGCCATGGGCATGTCCGGCGCCTACACGGGCGCGGGTAGCGACGACGCCGAGTCCATCCGCACCATCCAGCGGGCGCTCGACCTGGGCGTCAACCTGATCGACACGGCCGAGATCTATGGGCCCTTCAGCAATGAGGAACTGGTCGGCCGAGCGATCCAGGGCCGCCGGGACGAGGTCGTCTTGGCGACCAAGTTCGGTCTCGTCTCCCACGCTCGCGGCGGCCCTGGCCACCTCGACAGCAGCCCAGGCAACATCCGTACCGCCCTCGAGGGCTCCCTTCGTCGACTGGCAACCGACCACATCGACCTCTACTACCAGCACCGCGTCGATCCGAACACGGCCATTGAAGACACCATCGGCGCCTTGGCGGAGCTAGTCGCCGATGGCAAGATCCGCCACATCGGACTGTCCGAGGCCGGGCCTGAGACGATCCGCCGTGCCCAGGCGGTCCACCCCCTCACCGCCGTGCAGTCGGAGTATTCCTTGTGGACCCGCGACTCGGAGCCCAAGGTCCTCCCACTGCTGCGCGAGCTCGGCGTTGGATTCGTCGCCTACTCGCCACTGGGCCGCGGCTTTCTCACCGGCGAGATCCGCTCCACCGACGACTTCGCGGACGACGACATGCGCAAGTCCAATCCCCGTTTCGCTGGGGAGGCATTCCAGCGCAACCTGCGCGCCGTCGAGGAGGTGAGGGCTGTCGCCGCCGACGTCGGCGCCACCCCGGCCCAGATTGCCCTGGCTTGGGTCCTCGCCCAGGGCGACGACATCGCTACCATCCCCGGTACCAAGCGGGTCTCGCGGGTCGAGGAGAACATTGCCGCCGAGGGCATCGAGCTGAGTCCCCAGCAGATCGCCAAGCTCACCAACATCACCCCAGCGGTCGGCGACCATCACAACCCAAGAGAGATGGAGATGATCGAACGCTGACGTTAGGCCGCTAGCCCAGCCTCAACTGCTTCGACTCGTCGACGGCGCGTTTTGCGTCCAGGCCGAGGGTCCTGCCCTCGCGACGCACGGAGGCAGGGGAGCGGGAGACGAGACTCGAACTCGCGACATCCAGCTTGGAAGGCTAGCGCTCTACCAACTGAGCTACTCCCGCCGACAGGCAAGTAAGGATAACCTGGCTGTCTCCGGCCGAAAGGGGGCCTCGCCATCCGGGCCAGGGCCGGGATCTAGACCGTTGTTAGACTGAACGCGGATGCTCTTCGACTACCTGCCCCTGCTGGTCTTCTTGGTCATGGTGGTCCTCTTCGGAGGGGGCATGACCCTAGGCATCGCCCTCTTGGGACCCCGGCATCCGACTCGGGCCAAGGGACTGCCCTATGAGTGTGGGATCGTTCCCGCCGAGACCGCTCGCCGACGCTTCTCAGTCAGCTTCTACCTGACTGCCATGCTCTTCATCGTCTTCGATGTGGAGGCCGTATTCCTCTACCCCTGGGCGGTTCTGGTTAAGCACACCCTGCACGTGTTTGGGTTCATAGAGATGGTCTTCTTCGTGGCTCTTTTGGGAGTCGCCCTGCTTTACGTCTGGCGCAAGGGGGCGCTCGAGTGGGACTGAGAGCGTCTGCCGGCGGGGTGGTCCTGCCCGAACACATTCTGGCTGCTCGAGCCGGCACTGCCGAAGCCCCCGCCATCCCGGGAATCATTCCCTCAGAGCAGGAGCTAGCCGACGCCGCGGCCCAGGTCGGGGTGTTCACCACCACGGTGGGCAAGGTGATCGCCTGGGGTCGCTACTCGTCGCTCTGGCCCGCCCTCTTCGGGCTGGCCTGCTGCGCCATCGAGATGATGGGCGCCAGCAACGCCCGCTATGACCTGTCGCGTTTCGGTGCCGAGGTGTTTCGTGCCTCCCCGCGCCAGGCCGACGTGATGATCGTGGCCGGTCGCGTCTCCCAGAAGATGGGGCCCGTCCTGCGCCAGATCTACGACCAGATGCCCGATCCCAAGTGGGTCATCTCGATGGGTGCCTGCGCCTCCTGCGGCGGCATCTTCAACAACTACGCGATCATCCAAGGGGTGGACAAGGTGGTCCCGGTGGATGTCTACATTCCCGGCTGCCCACCCCGACCTGAGGGCCTTCTCGACGCCGTCATCAAGCTGCAGAAGAAGATCGCCGCCACCCCGGTGAGCAGCCTCAGGGCCTAGACGGATGACTCCCCAGCCGGCCCTGAGGCGGCCCAAGAGCGGCGCGACTCCGGCCGAGCAGGGCAAGCGAGCGAGTCAGCTGCTGCGGAAGGGCTTGCCGACAGGGGCCGTCGAGTCCTCCCTGGAGCGGCGACAGTGGAAGGTGTCTCTGGCCCCGGAGCACTTGCTGGAAGCCGCCGCCTTGCTGCGCTCCGACGCCAGCACCCTCTACGAGATGGCCGTCTGCATGACCTGTATCGACTGGCCCGAGCGTGATCTCCGTTTCGACGTGGTGTACCTGCTCCGTTCTTTGGTTCACAACGATCTGGCTTGGCTCAGTGTGGCGGCCAGCGAGGACACCGAGATCCCCTCGCTGGCAGGGATCTATCCGGGAATGGACTGGCAGGAGCGCGAATGCTTCGATCTCTTTGGCATCAAGTTCACCGGCCATCCCAACCTGACCCGGATCCTCCTGCCTGACGATTGGGAGGGCCACCCGCTCCGCAAGGACTACGTCTCATTCGGAGAGCCGGTAGCTTTCACCCACAACATCGAGTGGGCGCTTTCCGCCCAGGACCGCCCCGAGTACCTGCCCGGGGCGACCCGGGGTGCCGTGGAGCGCCCCTGATGGCGATCTCGCCTCCGCCGGTAGGCGACGGCACTCCCCCGGAGCAGATCCCTCGCCAGGAGGGCATTCCCCGCCTTGCCCCCGAGGGGAGGGGAGAGTTCCTGGACAAGATCGAATCCGCTGAGGAGCTCATGGAGATCAACATGGGTCCTCAGCACCCGAGCACCCACGGCGTGCTCCGGCTGGTGCTCGGGTTGGACGGGGAGCGGGTGCGCAGCTGTCGGGCTGACATCGGTTATCTGCACACCGGGTTCGAGAAGAGTTTCGAGTCGCACACCTACCAGCAGTGCATCCCGCTCAGCGACCGCATGGACTATCTGGCACCTCCCATGAACAACCTGGGCTTCGCCCTGGCGGCGGAGGAGTTGCTTGGCCTGGAGATACCTCCGCGGGGCCAGTACATCCGGGTGATCGTGGTCGAGCTGTCCCGGATCGCCAGCCATCTGGTCTGGCTGGGGACTCACGCTCTCGACCTGGGAGCGACCACCGTTTTCATGTACTGCTGGAGAGAGCGGGACCGAATCCTCGACATTCTGGAGTGGATCTCGGGCGTCCGGATGATGACCAGTTTCATCCGGGTGGGCGGACTCATGGCCGACGTTCCCGAGGAGTTCGTACCCATGGTCCGCGCCTTCACCACGGACTTCCAGCAGAAGGTCGATGAGTACGAGGGCCTGTTGACCTCCAATCCCATCTGGCGCCAGCGGACGATCGGACTGGGCGTCATCAGCGCCGCCGATGCCCTGGGGTTTGGCTGCAGCGGGCCCACCCTGCGCGGCTCGGGCGTGCCCTACGACATCCGCCGGGCCCACCCCTACTCCAGCTACGACCACTTCGATTTCGAGGTTCCCATCGGGGTCAACGGCGACGTTTACGACCGCTACCTGATTCGGATCCGCGAGATGCGCGAGTCCTGCCGAATCGTCGACCAAGCCATCAAGGCACTACCTGGTGGTCCGACCAACACGGCAGACCGCAAGGTGAGCCTGCCCCCGCGAGAGGAGATCGACACCTCGATGGAGTCCCTGATCCACCACTTCAAGCTGACCACCGAGGGATTCCGTCCCCCGCAAGGCAGCATTTACCACGCCATCGAGAGCCCTCGCGGTGAGCTCGGCTTCCTCATGGTCTCGGACGGCGGCAACCGTCCCTACCGGTGCAAGGTGCGGGCGCCTTCTTTCAGCAATCTCTCCGCCCTTCACCGCATGGTGCAGGATGAGCTGGTTGCCGACGCGGTGGCGGTGGTCGGGAGTATCGACATCACCCTGGGGGACGTCGACCGCTAGGTTCTCGGGAGCCTGCTACCTTTGGTGCCCTGTTGCCCTGAGCGGAACGCTGCCGGGAGAATGAGTACTGCCTCCAGTACCGCCAGCAGCACCAGGGCACTGGCGATCCGGGGCACGAAGTCGGCGACCTCTGGCGGGGACGCGAAGAGCCAGGCGATGACGACGGGAACCCCGATGGCGGGCACCAGGGCAAAGTGACGAACCCGCGCCCCCATGCCGTAGTAGACGAAGAGGTTGACGTAGGTCAGAGCCACGATCCCCAGGGCGAACAGGGGAAGCAGGGCGGCATCGCGGTGGTACTGGGTGCCCAGGATGAACTTGATCAGGTGTTGGGCGAGAAGGCCGTAGGCGAGCAACCCCACCACGTCAACCGCGGTCAGGGCAGCCAAGGTCTGGAGTAGCAGTTTGCGTCGGGCTGAGGCGGTGGTCGCGGCCGCCACCCGGGGATACATCACCGCGGTCAGGCTGCTGGTGCCGTAGAAGATGATTTTTCCCATCACCGAGAGTCCTGAATAGAGGCCCGCTCCGGTGGCGGGCAGCACATGGCGGGCGGCGACCACGTCGATGTTGCTGAAGAGAGGTGCGGTGGCGGCTCCCGCCACCACGGTGTAATCGATGAGCCGCCCGGAACTCACCGTGCGGCTGCGCCGGGCGCCGGGATGGCGGGGGTAGACAGCCGAGCCGGCGGCGCCACAGACAGTGGCGATGGGAACCGCGGCGGATCCCAGGTGAAGGTGGAGAAGGATCACCGCCACCACCACCACGCTACCTCCATACAGAACCAGGTTGACCGCCAGCCGACGGAAGTCGCGACCGCCTTGGAGATAGCCGCGCTGAGCGCCGGCAACCGCAGTCAGCGGGCAGGCGAGGACGGTCGCGGCCAGGACCTCGGGGTGGGGGAGGTGGAGCAGAAAGGCGAGCAGGAAGTCGACCGGGATCATGATGGCGGCCAGGCTGAGGCCGATTCTCCAGGCGCTCCTTTGGAGGTCAGCCCAGCGTTCGATGGCGGGGACCCCTCGAGAGACGCTGCCGGCCACCTCGCGGGCCGCGCCCGCGGCCACCACAAAGGCGGTGGTGTAGAGGAGGTTGAGAACGGCCACCACCGACGTTGACTCGCCATTCTCGGCGGCGGTGAGGTGGTGGGCGGCATAGGACTGGGCAACCAGGATCCCGAAGCCAGAGACACCGATTCCCACCAGGTAGAGCAGGTTCTGCTGGATTACCGGGTTGCCAAAGGCGCGACCCAGGCGCCCAGATCGAGCTTCGGTCGGCGGGTCAGGGACGCTCTGGGGGGCATCGGGGGGGAGGGGGGGCGGCGGCGTCACGGCGGTAATCGTGCGGCACTGACGCCGTCCCCGGTGGGGCGGCGCCTCCGACCGAGGTGGCTCGCTTGGTAAAGTGGGCGCCGAATGAGCTGCGGCATGCAGAAGCGCGCCATCGGCCCACTGGAGAGCCAGTCATTCGATCTCCGCGGGTGGATTCCCGGGTCGCCGCCAGATGACTGAGTCAAGCACCGTTTCGCAGAGGGGTGGCCCCGTCCTCACCGCCGCTACCAGAGAGCGCATCCAGCGTTCCAAGGAGCTCTATCCATCGGCCCGCTCGGCGGTTCTACCCGCCCTCTGGGCGGTTCAGGATCAGCTCGGGTTTTTGGCCCCCGAAGGCCTGGCTGAGGTGGCGGCTGCGCTCGACCTGGAGCCGTCCGAGGTGGAGGCGGTCTCGACCTTCTACTCGATGTACTTCCAGCACCAGCCGGGACGCCACCTGATCCAGGTTTGCCGCAACGTGTCCTGCGCCTTGCGCGGCTCGGATGAGCTGCTGCGCCATCTGGAAGGGTCGCTCGGAGTCGAGGACGGTGAAACCACGACCGACGGCGTCTTCACCTTGGAGGGAACCGTCGAGTGCCTGGGCGGCTGCGGCGGCGGCCCCATGATGCAGGTGGACCGCTACAGCTACGAGAACCTGGATTTCGAAGGGGCCGATCGGGTTCTCGCGGAGATTCGGGAGCGCCCGGCACCGTCCCCCGGGAAGCTGTCCCATGCCTGAAGCCAAGGTGCTGACGCGGCATCTGGGAGCCGAGGGGCTGACCACCCTGGCCGGCTATCAGAAGGTGGGCGGGTACCAGGCTCTGAAGAAGGCGCTGACCATGAGTAGGGAGGCGATCATCGCCGAGGTCAAGGCCTCTGGCCTGAGGGGCCGCGGCGGAGCGGGCTTCCCGACCGGCACCAAGTGGTCCTTTCTGCCCCCCGGGGTGTTCCCCCGCTACCTCTGCGTCAACGCCGACGAGTCGGAGCCGGGGTGTTTCAAGGACCGCTATCTAATGGATCAGTTTCCCCACCAGCTGTTGGAGGGGATCATGATCTCGGCCTACGCGCTCCAGGTCTCTCATGCCTTTATCTACATTCGGGGCGAGTACCGAGCTCAGCGCGAGCTGCTCGAGAGGGCGGTCGCCGAGGCCTACCAAGCGGGCTTCATCGGCCAGGGCATCTTGGGCCAGGACTGGAACTGCGAGTTGATCGTCCATGGCGGAGCCGGAGCCTATATCTGCGGCGAGGAGACGGCCATGCTCGACTCCTTGGAGGGACTCCGCGGGCAACCCCGTCTCAAGCCGCCTTTCCCCGCGATCAAGGGGCTCTACGGACAGCCGACGGTAGTCAACAACGTGGAGACCCTGTCCAACCTGCCCTACATCGTCAGCGAGGGGGGAGCCAAGTACGCTGCCATGGGTACTGAAAGCAGTCCGGGTAGCCGGCTCTTCTGCGTCAGTGGCCACGTCGAACGTCCCGGCAATTACGAGATTGCCATGGGCAGGACCACATTCCGCGAGCTCCTGGGAATGGCGGGCGGGGTGTGGCGGGGGAGGCGCCTGAAGGCGATGCAGCCCGGGGGCGGGTCGATGCAGATCCTGGGTCCCCAGCACCTCGACCTGGCCATCGACTTCAAGGCGGTGACAGACGCCGGCTCGGCCCTCGGTGCGGGTGCGCTGGTGATCATGGACGAGACCACCTGCCTGGTCGACGTGTCGATGCGGTTGGTCGACTTCTACGAGCACGAATCCTGTGGCAAGTGCGTGCCCTGTCGCGAGGGGACCTATTTCGAGCGCGAGCTAATGCACCGCCTGGAGGCTGGCCTGGCCTCGACCGAGGAGCTGGCCACGCTGGCCGATATCTGCGCCAACATGGACGGCCGCTGCTTCTGTCTCCTCGGCGACACCGCCACCTGGTTCGTGATGTCCGCCTACAAGATGTTCCCCGAGGAATTCCAGAGCCACTGCGGGGCCGGTCATTGCCCGGTGCGCGCCGAATTGGAGCAGGTGGCCTAGATGCCCGAGACCAAGGCCCCGGCGGAGCTGCTGTCCGTCTCGGTCGATGGCCGTGACGTGGAGATGGCCGCGGGGAGCTTGGTCTGGGACGCCTGTGAGAGAGCGGGTGTCTACGTACCCGTCTACTGCGCCCACAAGAAGATGGAGCCGGTCGCCGTCTGCCGGATGTGCCTGGTCGAGGTCGAGGGCATGCCCAAGTTGCAGCCGGCCTGTGCCACCCGGGTGGCCGCGGGCATGGTAGTGCGGACGGCTACCGAGACGGTGCGCAAGTTTCGCGAAGGCAACCTGGAGTTCCTGCTGGTCAACCATCCGCTTGACTGCCCGGTCTGTGACCGCGGCGGCGAGTGCGACCTGCAGGACTTCACCCTGCGCTATGGCCCGGGAAGAACCCGCACTGAGATCGGGGAGAAGGTCCATTTCAACAAGGCGGTCCAGCTCTCGGACAAGATCGTCCTCGATCAGGAGCGCTGCATCCTCTGCTGGCGCTGCGTCCGCTACTACGAGGAGATCACCGGGGAGCGGGAGATCGTGCTCCAGCAACGAGGGGTCCACACCCTGGTCGACACCTTCGAGGGGCGCCAGCTGGAGAGCGAGTTTCAGGGCAATCTGCCCGAGATCTGCCCGGTGGGTGCTCTCACCCACGAGAAGTACCGCTTCCAGGCTCGGCCCTGGGATCTGCGCCGGACCGCCAGTGTCTGCCCCAAGTGCTCGTACGGCTGCAACATCTTCATCGACGCCCGAGAGGACCAGGTTGCTCGTTTCGCCAGCAACGACAACCCCGACGTGGACGACAGCTGGCTCTGCGACACAGGGCGCTACAGCTTTGCTGAGCTCAACCGCTCGGACCGCGTCCTGAATCCCGAGGCGCGCCTGGCCGGTGCGCGGCAGACCGTCTCCTACCAGGACGCGGTGGCCCGGGCGGCCGGAGCTCTCCTGCGCGTGGCCGGCGACCACGGCCCTGAGTCGGTTGCCTTCCTGGGGACGACCCAGGTCACCAACGAAGAGGCCTTCCTGCTCCAGTGGCTGGCCCGGACCGTAGTCGGGACTCCTAACCTCGATCATCGCCTCTCCCCACTGGCCCAGATCGCTCCCGACCAGTTCAACCTGGGCATCGCCGAGATCGAAGCCTGTGCGGCGGTGGTCGTCCTCGGAGACGAGCCTGAACTCTCCAGCCCGGTTCTCACTCTGCGGCTATTCAAGGCGGCCAACAAGCTCGGTCGTGAGGTCATCCGCCAGCCGCTGGAGGGCGACCCCGAGGCGTTGGCAGAGAGCTTGACCGGCAAGGATCTGGTCGGCATCGTGGCCCATCAGGAGCAGCGCCAGGCGGCGCTAGGCCTGGCCGCCCGGCTAGCGCTCAAGGGAACGCCGACCAAGATCCTCACCATCGTCGAGGGGATGAACGCTCGAGGCTGCCAGGACCTCGGCCTCACGCCGAGGCTTCTTCCCGGATACCTAGCTGCCGAGACTCCCGGTCGGGATGGCGGGGAGATCCTCAAGGCCGCCTCGACGGGCTCGATCCGGGCCCTGCTCGTGGTGGGGCAGGGCTGGGAGGAGGATCCCCGCTTCGAGGAGGCTCTCTCCCGGGTCGAAGTGCTGATTGGGATCACGCCATTCGCCGGCTCGGTATCCCGCCACGCTTCGGTTCTTCTGCCCGGCCGCACCATCGCCGAGAAGGCGGGGACAGTGACCAACACCGAAGGCCGGGTGCAACGGGTGCGTCCCGCCGTCCAGCCGCGCTTCGCGTTCCCCTCCGACCTGCGCATCCTGGGCGATCTGGCCCGGGGCATGGGCGCCGATCTGGGAGTGCAGCCCCTGGCCGGGCCCGTCTACGAGCTGATCAGCCAGGCGGTGCCGGGCTATCGAGGCTGCATCGGCGGAGTCCGGCCGGACTGGACCCGATCGGCTTGACACCGGCCGCAACCTCAATCCTTCTGGCGGTGATCGTGGCCCTGGTCAAGGGCGTGCTGATCATCGCGGTACTGGCGACCGGCTTCGCCTACATGACCCTCGCCGAGCGCAAGATCTCGGCTCGGATCCAGCTCCGGCTGGGGCCGAACCGGGTCGGTCCCTTCGGCTTCCTCCAACCGGCCGCCGACGGGATCAAGCTCTTCCTCAAGGAGAAAGCAGCCCCAGAGGGGCGGGACAACGTCCTCTACACCCTGGCCCCGGCGCTGGCGGCGGCCGCGGCGCTCTTCGCCTTCGCGACCATTCCCATCGACCAGACCATCTGCATCAACGGGATGCACGGCGCCGGGCCGCTCTCGCCGAGCTGCCCGGGTGGCTATCCGTTGCACTGGGACCTAGCCCATCTCAACGTCGGGATTCTCTTCATCCTGGCCATCACCTCGCTCGGCGTCTACGCCATCTTCTTAGGGGGCTGGGCGAGTAACTCCAAGTACTCCCTGCTCGGAGCGCTGCGCAGTTCGGCGCAGCTCATCAGCTACGAGATGGCGGTCAGTTTCGCCCTGATCGGACCGATCCTGCTGGCCGGATCCTTGAACCTGGAGACAGTGGTAAATCAGCAGCACGGGCTCTGGTTCGTCTTCCTCCAGCCGCTGGGCTTCCTGCTCTATTTCACCGGTGCCCTGGCGGAGACCAACCGGCTTCCATTCGACCTCCCTGAGGCCGAGGCGGAGTTGGTGGCCGGCTACCACACCGAGTACGCCGGCATGCGCTTCGGGCTCTTCTTTATGGCTGAGTACATCAACATGATCACCGTCTGCTCGATCGCCACGGTGATGTTCCTGGGCGGCTGGATGGCGCCCTTGTGGTTCCTGCCCAACTGGCTCGGCCCACTCTGGTTCGGGGCCAAGGTCTCCATGC
>JBAQYY010000174.1:0-15443 GCA_049790415.1 Candidatus Dormiibacterota bacterium
GACCACCAATCCGAATGGGCCGCCGAGCAGCGGGACTTCCCGGCCCAACGAAGCTGAACGCTACCCCAACCTAGGGACTAAGGGCGTCTCGGTGAGCAGTTCCGACTCGGCAGATGTGACCATCCGGACCTCGCGAACGGAAGGCTGGCTGGTGGCAACAGCACTCCTGGTAGCGGGCTGTATCTCCATGGGGATCTACCTGGTCGTCCTGCACCATTGAGTTCTGCCCTGACGAACGATCTCCTGCCGGACAGAGTTGACCTCCCGGGACGGCGCCGCCTTCGCTTCGCCCCCAGCCCGACCGGAGATCTGCACATCGGCAACGTCCGGACCGCCTTACTCAGCTACTGTCTGGCCGGCGACGACGGTCGGTTTCTCATCCGGATCGAGGACACCGATCGGGACCGCTATCAGCCAGAAGCGGTACCGCGCTACCTCGAGACGATCGCCTGGCTGGGCATGCACTGGGACGAGGGTCCCGATCGGGGCGGCCCCTGCCAGCCCTACGTGGAATCCGAACGCCTACCCATCTTCCAGGCTGCCGCCGAGAAATTGGTGGAAGGGGGAGCCGCCTACTTCTGCTTCTGCAGCAGAGAGCGCCTTGATGAACTCCGCGCCGCCCAGCGAACGGCGGGGCTGCCCACTCGCTACGACGGCCACTGTCGCAATCTTCCCCTGGCTGAGTCTTCAGCCAGGGGGTCAGGTGGCGAGCCCTCGGTCGTACGGCTCAAGGTCCCGCCCGGGGAGACGGGCTGGGACGACCTGGTGCTGGGCCCACAACTCTTCGACAACGAGTCCGTAGACGATCAGGTGCTGCTCAAGTCGGACGGGTTTCCCACCTACCACTTGGCCCAGGTCGTAGACGACCACCTGATGGGGATCACCGAAGTGGTTCGTGGAGTGGAATGGCTGCCCTCAACACCCAAGCACCTGATCACCTACGCGGCGTTGGGGTGGCAACCGCCCCGCTTTGCCCACGTCGCCTTGGTTCTGGGACCGGACCACAGCAAGCTCTCCAAGCGGCACGGAGCCCAGACCGTCAACGAGTTTCGCGACTTGGGCTACCTCCCCGAAGCACTGGTCAACTTCCTGGCATTCCTGGGTTGGTCACCGGGCACTGAGGAGGAGATCTTCGACCTGGCTCAGTTGCGCCAGAGAATGACCTTCGACCGCCTCCAGTCCAGTCCAGCCATCCTCGATCAGCAGCGTCTCGATTACCTCAATGGGGTGTGGATCCGGAAGCTACCGGTAGAGCAACTGGCCGAGCGGATCAAGCCCTTCCTGCCCCAGGCGGCTCCCGAGCAACTAGTGCCGATCGCGGCCATGGTTCAGGAGCGCATCCGCCGCCTCGATCAGGTCCCCGGGCTCTTGGCCTTCGCCTTCAGCGAACCCGCGCCGGATGCCGACTTCTTGAAGGGCAAGCTGAGCCGAGAGGAGGCGCTCTCGTTCCTTGAGCGAGTCCCGGAAATCATTGCTGGCGATGGCTCCCAGTTGATGGAGCGGTTGCGCGACCTAGCCCACCAAATGGGTGGTTCTGATCCCGCCACGGCTAAGAAGTTCACCCAGGGCGCAATGCGGGTTCTCCGGGTCGCCACCACCGGAGCCGAGGTCACTCCACCGCTACCCGAGTCGATCGCATTGATCGGCAAGGCCGAAGCACAGGCTCGGGTCGAACGCGCCCTTAAGGTCCTCAGCCGAGCCTCCTGATTCCGCCCTGGATCTCCCGGCTCTAGGCGGAACTCTGCGGGCGGCCGATACTATCGTCCCCGGGCAGGAGCTGCGTCGGTATCTCGGGCCGGTCGATCGACATTGGGGCGTTGCCAAGTGGTAAGGCGCCTGACTCTGGATCAGGTAATCGGAGGTTCGAATCCTCCCGCCCCAGCCCTTGTCATGTCTCAGGACATCGTCGCATTGAGCTCTATTTGAACTCGACGTAGGCCATCTAAAAGTAACTTAGGGCTCCTATCAGCCCCGACGGGAGCTGGAATTGAGTGGCAGGGGGGTCTGACACGATAGGTGTGTGACTGACCCCAGCTCTGACGACCCGAAGCGGCTGCCGGGCTCCGTAAGTAGGTCGCATGTCTGGTTATGTGCTAAACTGACATAAGCAGGATGGTTATGCCAGGATGAGCCGCCTAGTTCGCCAGGAGTGGGTCGGGAACCCAGCGGCCATGGGACCCCGGCGAGCTCGTATGAGCTTCGCGTATGACGCCTTCGTCCCGGACACCATAGCGCGGGCCGAGTGGTCCTTCTCGACCGGGACCATCGCCCTGCTAGATGAGGCGACCAGAACGGTAACCAAGCTGGATGTCGGGGTGGGAGGGACGATGGTCGAGTCGGTCAGCCGACTCCTTCTGCGGGCCGAGAGTATCGCGTCGTCTCGCATCGAAGGCTTGGTCATCGGCAACCGCCGACTGGCAGAGGCTCTGTTCGATCCAGAGCTTGGCGACGATACAGCTAGGTCCGTGCTAGCCAATGTCAGAGCGATGGAGAAGGGGCTGGAGGAGGCCGCCAGCGGTCCCATCACGGTCGAGCTCCTATGTCATCTGCACGGGTTGCTCTTGGCAGAGGCCCCGAAAGAGGACTACCCCGGACAGCTCCGGCCCGGGCCGGTGTGGCTGGGCGGCCGGCTCCCGAATCCGATGGATGCCGACTACGTTGCCCCACCATCCGCCATGGTCCCGGGCCTGATGGTCGACCTCGTGGCCTTCTGCCAGCGCGAAGATGTGCCCGCTCTGGCCCAGGCGGCGATCGCCCACGCGCAATTCGAGACGATCCACCCCTTCGCCGACGGAAATGGACGAGTCGGACGCTGCCTCATCCACATGGTGATGCAGAAACGCGGTCTCGTTGACCGACTGGCCCCTCCGGTGAGCCAGATCTTGGCGGCGAACGGCAAGTCGTACGTAGGCGGCCTCGTCTCCTACCGTGAAGGGAAGGCGGACGACTGGTGCGAGGCGTTCTCGGGAGCCGTCGCGACGGCATGTGAACGGACCCGCGGCCTGGCCGAGGTGTTCCAACATCTACGTCGCGAGTGGCAGGAGAAGATCGCTCCCGAGCGGAGAGACGCCGCAATCTACCTATTGCTTGACCAGTTGCCCAGTACCCCAGTCATCGACGTTGACCGGGCAGCATCACTACTGGGTCGAGCCCGTAGCGCGGTCAGTCCAGCGATCGAGAGGCTCGAGGCCGCAGGGATCTTGAGTCCCACACGGGAGGGAGCTCGCCGTGGTCGTGTTTGGGCGGCACGGGATGTCTTTGCAGTTCTGGACGGATTCGAGTGGACCCTGGCCATCCCGAGCGAGCCGGATGCGCCGCGGCGGCCCAGTCCCCGTCCCCACACTAGGCGGGGATTCTCCTTCGAGCGAAAGTGAGAGGGTCGCCGGAGATGGAGGTCTTCATCGCGACGACATGGCTCAGTCGCGGTGGGTTCTCGAACTGCCGAACCTCCGGCTCCAAGTCCCACTAGCGCCCGTTCAATAGCACTCTGAAAGCGGGGCAAATCGTTCGACCGTCCCAGGAACTTGAGGCCGTGCTGGCCGCAGAGCCTCAAAAACGTGCGTCCGCGATCGTCAGCGCCGTGATCACGAGAGACGGCGGCGCCGTCACTTTGGGGCTCAGTCTTCCGGTACTTCGCGTAGCGGCAGCCGTCTCAAAAACCCGACGACCTCTGAGCAAGGCTTCCAAGACCCGCGGTCACTTCCCCGACGACGACTCGGGACTCAAGCTGCTGCGTCTGATCGCCCGCGACATCACCACCCGCCGCGGCGGTGACTCCGGCACCCGCACCATCGGCTGGAATAGGGCATCAATGCCCTCGCCATTCAGTTCCCCGGCCGACTCTCCCTCACCTAGAATGGACAGCAACAAAAGCCAGGGAATCCCTTGTTACACAGAGAATCGGACAGGCTCTGAGCCGCTATCGGTTCACCGAGGTGGAGAAGGTCAATCACGCGGGCAGAACCCTATGCCGTGTGCTGCGGGGCTCCCCGGCCGCCTACTACCACTGGCATCGTCAGCCACTGTCCGAGCGAGCCCAGTCTGATGCCGGGCTCGCCGAGAAGATCACCGCCATCCATGCCCGAAGCCGGCAGACGTATGGCGCTCCCCCCGCTCATGCCGAGTTGCAGACCAGGGCCACAGCCACTCGCGCAAGCACAATCTGTGGCTCACGGATTGAAGTGTCGCGGCCGCCCCGCCGGTCAGGAAGCCGAAGCCATGCCCAGAAACACGAGGACAGCACGGTTGAGACGAGTGAGGTCAAGGTCGTCGAGAACGCCGATCTGCGTCCCGACCTTCAAACGGGAGACGGTCGTCAGTTTGTCCACCATCAGTCGGGAAGTTCCCTGAAGGCCGTTGGACGGGCTCGGTTGGACCTCGAGTCGAAACAGCGGGGCGTCCGTCGAATCGGTGGTGAACGGGCAGATGGTCACCGAGTCGGTGTCGAAACGGTCGTCCTGGACGACCACCGCCGGCCGAGGCATGCCTGCGTAACCTGACCCCCCGGCGACGGTCCAGATCTCAGCCCGCCCCACTCATCGGGCCAAGTGGAGACAGCATCGACAAACGCTTGTCCTTGACCGCAGACCTGCCCTCGGCGACCGCTCGCGACTGGCGGTGGGCCTCCTCGGCGAATCCGGGCGCGCGGACATCTGGTACCCAGATCTGGACTGGCCGGAGGCCCTGCTGCGCCAGACGTGATCGGTGCTCGCGCACCCTCTTAGCGGACCCTGCTCTCGTCATCGCCAACCTCCCGTGTTACATGTAACGATAGGAGAGGGCAGCCCGGCAGTAACGGACCGGCGCTGACCCTCTCGCACCGCGAGCGCTTGCTGGCGAAGATAGGCATCGGGTGAGCGGGCTTGTAGCCATGGAGGAAGTGGGCACACGCACGAGCTCCAGCTTTCCCGGGGCGGTTCATCCACTATGTCCCGAGACATCTGTCCACTATGTGGCTTGGGTGAAATCACACACTCCCGCCCCACCCATTGTCATGTCGCACGACATCGTGGACAACTCTGGGGCGCCCAGGGGTCGGTAATCGCTAGCAG
Organism: Candidatus Dormiibacterota bacterium; assembly: GCA_049790415.1. Taxonomy (GTDB): domain Bacteria; phylum Chloroflexota; class Dormibacteria; order Aeolococcales; family Bog-877; genus Bog-877. The sequence goes on from JBAQYY010000174.1 coordinate 5,052, forward strand.
GACGGCCGGGTACCCATGCGTGGCCCCGGCGAGCTGGAGTTCTGCTGCTCTTTGGTGGCGCGAGGCCTGCGCGGAGTGCAGTTGGTGAACTCCGACGCCCATGAGGGGCTGCGGAGCGCGCCGGCCCAGTGCTTTAGCGGTGCCATCGGAATCCGCTCGGCATGAGGCTTGTGGGGACAGAGTTCGCCCAGCGGCCGGGTTGTGGGTACAATAGCGACCATAGCAGCGATCGCAGGCCCTATTGTGAGGACCAAATGCCATGAACACCTGGCCTGAACTGGTGGTCTCAACGACAGACACGAGCCGTCGGATCTCGCGAGAGGTCGCCGCTGGCCGCCTGAGGCGGCTCGCCCAACGTTTCTACACATCCAACCTAACCGACCCTCTAGAGGCTGTGGTGCGGCGCCATTACTTGGAGATCGCGGGAGCTGCCTTTCCGGGGGCCGTGATCTCTGATCGCTCGGCCGCCTCCCCGAACTTCATCGCTGCGGGGTCGCTGTTCCTAGCTCTGCCCAAGGAGGCACGGGATCTATCCCTCCCCGACCTTGTGGTTCGGCCGCGGTTAGGAAGTGCCGCTTTGGCTTCCGATGTGTCATTGGGCAACGCTAACCTCTACCTAGCCGGCGATGCGCGGCTGCTGCTGGAGAACCTGCACCCAAGCCGTGGGGTGAGCGCGATCCGTAGGCGTCTGACGCCTGTCGAGGTGGAGGAATTCCTTGACACGCGGATGCGGACCAGAGGGCGAGAGGCTCTTGAGTCACTTGCGGATGCAATTCCCGGTGTGGCACGGGAGTTGAACCTCGTTGGGGATGCTGAGCGAGCGGTTCGCGTGACCCGCGAATTCCTCGGAACACATCAGGCGGCGGCTGCGGGTCCGTTGGTTGTGGCGCGTCGAGCAGGCCGGCCCTACGACCCGACACGACTTGCACTCCTAGAGCCACTGGTGGCGACACTCCTTGATCGGCCTCCCGTCCCGATGCCGGTGCGCGGTGGCAGCCAGGTGGAGCTGCCCTTCTTTGAGGCGTACTTTTCCAACTACATCGAAGGCACCCAGTTCGCCGTCGAGGAAGCTCGAGCGATCGTCGAGAGCGGCCGGGTCTCCTCGGCCCGCCCGGCTGATGCTCACGACATTCTTGGAGTTTTCGGAGTAGTCGCGAACGAGGCAGAGATGCGGCGTGTCCCCCAGAACTACCAGGAACTACGCACGCTCCTGGTGGAGCGGCATCGGGCGATTCTGGTCGGGCGCCCAGAGAAACGACCAGGAGAGCTCAAACTCCTCGGTAACCGGGCTGGAGCCACGACTTTCGTAGCTCCCGACCTGGTGGAAGGAACTCTTTACGAGGGTTTCAACCTTGCTCGACCGCTAATTGACCCTTTTGGCAGGGCGGTGTTTATGGCCTTGCTGATTGCCGAAGTCCATCCTTTCGATGACGGGAATGGGCGGATCGCCCGTATCTTCATGAATGGTGAGCTGGCTGCCTCGAGTGAGCAACGCATCATCATCACGACTGCAATGCGAGACAGCTACGTCAGCGGTCTCCGTGGCTTCTCACACTCGGGGGTGCCGAAGGCCATCGTGGCGGTAATGGACTGGGCTCAGCGGTACACGAGGGGAGTTGATTGGGCGACGTACCAGATCGCACTGAATGATCTTGAGCAGAGCCATGCCTTTCTAGAGCCACGTGAGCTGGACGAGCAGGGGGTGAAGCTGCGCTTGCCTGGAGGGAGTGGCTTATCCATGCCGTCCGCGGTGCGCGGATCGTTCGGTCGCGAGATCGATGAGCTATCGGCCACGCTTCTCGCTGAAGCACCTGAATTGAAGAGAGGACAGCGACCCGGCTAGCTGGGATGGTTGGTCCCAAGCGGAGGAGGAGCGGGGAGCGTTCCATTTGGCTAGGATGGCCAGGACACCTCCCCGAGTGGAAGCAAGAGGAGGGTGAGAGAGCAACTGGTCTGCGCTATCTCACAGCTTCGACCTTTGACGCATGCCTGGGAGCACCCAAGGCGGCCGACCCCAGAGCGGCCAGAACCATCCAGGTCGCAGCGTAGATGAACGCTACCGTCGGAGAGACGGTCGCATACAGAACTCCGACGATCAGCGCGGCGGCCAGATCACCACCTGCCTGCACCCCCCCTAATAGCCCAAATCCACTTCCGCGGAGCTGCTCAGGTAGGAGGCGGGCCACCAGGGCGGACTCCGCCGTCTCCGCCAGACCGATTCCGCTGCCCGCCAGACAGAAGGCGATAAGCAGCGGTAACCAACTGTTCCAGTTGACCGCGAACAGTCCATAGGCGCCGATATAAAAAACGGCGCCAGAGGCGAATACAATCCGCGGTCCTTTGCGATCGATCCAGTGACCGCCGGCGTACGCCACTACCGCACCGAAGGCGTTATGACTTGCGTAGATCAAGATCGCAAGGGCCGCCGCCGCTACCTCGGTGCGGCCACCACGGTGGAGTAGCTGGGTGGCCCGAAGGATGAGTAACGTTGTAGTGGTGTTGCCAACTTCGAAGAGCACCACTGGCAGCAGCGGCCTCAGAATTCCCGCCCGACGTAGCTCGTCTAGTTGAAAATGACGTGGCGCGGACTCGGAGGATGGCCGACTCCGCGCCCGACTCACCGCGATTGTGATTGTCAGTGCGGCGAAGAGCCCCGGTACCGCTGCCAGCCACATCGCTGGCCGAATGCCGATCCAGGTCACCAGTCCCGCCGCCATCAACGGACCAGCCACAGCCCCCAGGTTGTCTCCGGCCCGTTCCAGGCCAAACGCGCGTCCATAGGCATCGGATCTAGTAAGAGAGGAGAGCAAGCTGTCGCGAGCTGGACTTCGCAGGCCACGAGAAACCCACGCGATTGCGCGCAGAATTCCGACTTGCCAGACGGCAACTGTCAGTCCGACCGCTCCCGTCGCTAAGGCGGTTCCGAGATAGCCCCCAGACGCCAATCTTGCCCTGGCATCGGGGTGGTTAGCGGCGGGACCGCTGAGTAGTTTCGCCAGGCCCATGAGGGCATCGCTGACACCTTCAATGAGTCCCAGCGCCGAGGCCGATGCGTGCAGCGTGGAGGTGAGAAAGCTGGGAAGGACTGCAGTGGTTAGCTCATGGCCAGTGTCTGAGAGCAGGCTCGACGCGGCCACGCTTCCGACGCCGAGGTTGAACCATGGAGGCGGCTTCGGATCCGAGGACTTTGGTTCGGAAGTCGCGGCGCCACCACCTTCCGGGATCAGCTCCCCGCCTTGACTAAGGTCCTCGGGTAGCTCAGCCATTGCGCCCATGGGTACATGTCGTCTCGGTCGACTCCCCAAGCAAGTCGATCCTACCTGGCGCTACACAGTCCCGAGTGGCGAGACCCATGAGTCGAAGCCGCGGTCGGGACTGGCCAGAGAGGCTGGTAGCCGCCAGAGCGGAATCATGGGGACCCGCCCTCGCTCCCTTAGTCAGCACTGTCAGGCGAAGTAAGTGACGCAATCGGAATCGGACCACAACAGCAGCTCCTCCACTGCCTCGCGGATCGCCGAGACCGTTGCATAGCGCGTCCGGCCGGGCAGCCGGTCTGCCGACTCGGCTGCTTCGCGGCGCCGAGCTCGTTCACGCCAACTGCGACCGGGTCCTCGTGGGACTGCTCGCCTCCTTCTGGTCAGGATGGCAACGAACTGCCCTCTCGCGGCAGCTACCACCGCTCTCCCTCGTTGGAGGTCGCTAGAGCACCTCCCCCCACCTCCTGCGGTGGTTCGGGACCATCGGTCACAGGAGCCACAACGGTCGCTCTGACCGACCGGGCAGGACCGCCACCAAAGGTCTGCCAGAAGAGATCCTCGCCGTAGCTTGTGGGAAGAGGTGCGGCCTCAGTAAGGCGAAACTGTCGGCCGCCATCTGTCTCACGCTCAGCGCGAAGGAACAACGTGCGGCCACTATGTTCACCATACAGGCGATGCGCAAGTTCGTAGAGATGGGTCACGAAAACAACCGAGATACCAACATGGGTCAGTGCCCGAATGATTTCTGCCGCGATTTCTGAGCCTTCTCGTTCATTGGTCGCGGCGAACGACTCGTTACAGAGCAGGAGACAGTGAGGACTGATGTGGCTACCAATCTCGCTCATCCGCCCGAGCTCTTCATCGAACTTGCCCCTCACCATCGTGACGTCTTCCTCGCGCTTGTAATGCGTGAACACGCCCTGGACGACTGGGGCCGAGAAGGACTCGGCCACTACTGGCAGTCCTGCTTGCATCATCAGCTGGGCCACGCCTAGGCTACGCAGGAAGGTTGACTTTCCGCCCTGGTTGGCACCGGTGATGATTATCAGTGACTTTCCGTCGGCCTGCAGGTCGTTAGCTGTCACTCTTTCCGGCATTGTCAGCGAGAGGCAGGGGTCAGACAACCCTTGGGCCGACCACTCGGGTGCACCAAGATGGTGCGGGTCGGGCAGGCACTCAGGTTCGCCCTTGGCAGTGAGCTGGTCGTGCAGGTTCAGGCACCCGATGTAGAAGCCCAGTTCGACCCGAAGCGCGGCGAAGAAACTGAGGACGTGATCCGCGGACTGGGCGAGTTCAGCAGCGGCCAAGCTCAGAACGCGATCGCGCAGAGCCCCAAGAGCCTCGCCACCATTGTGGTCCTCTCGGGGAATAGTCCGGCTATAGGCGGGCTGCTTGACGGCCGGGCGGCGCTTCGGGAAGCTGCCGCGGTTCTCCTGCCGAGGCGTGCGCAGGGTGTAGGCAATGCCCTGGTTCGCGTCGCCGAGCTGAGCACTGGCTAAAACGCCGCCGGGGAATCGCAGTCGATGCAGGTGCTGAGCGATCTCATCGAAGTAAGCGTCGTCCAGTTCGATGCGCACAGTATTGAAAAGTCGGACAAAGCCGTCGGAACGGAACTCGCTGGCGTGGAACTCCGCCACGCTGCGGAGTTGCCTGAGGCTCTTGACGAACATCTCCAGTGCCGTGATGGACCGGTTGAGCAGGGTTTCGCCGTGGGTAAATGACCTGCTCGAGAACAGCTTCCGCTCCTGGGCGACCGCATCTACGGCTAGGGCGTAGATATCTCGGATCGGCTGCGGCTGCTGGAGACAGTCGGCGAGCACGGATTGCCGGTAGCGGATCTCCTCAACCGTGGTCAGCCCCGACAGCGTCGCGCTCCTCGAGGACTGATAGACGACGTCATCGCCAAGAGCCATGGCCGCCCAGATCGTTTCCAGGTCGAGGTCGCGGATCAGGTCTTGCTCTCCGGGCCGCTCGGCGCGCGCGACCTGGAAATCCCGACCCGGGAACATCAAATGGGCCTTCACTCCCTGATCTCCGCCGTCAGCCGGGCGAATGTCAACCCGTACTTGTCGGCGAGAGCCTGAGCATATGCTCGCCCATCGGCAGGCCGGCGCACGATCTTGTAGGTTCGAGTTGCTGGGTCATCCGGTACGACCGTGCTGACCATACTGACCGCCTTCTTGTTCATGCTGGCTAGCTCGTCCAGGAAGGTGACATATACACAGAGAGCGTCGAGCTCAGTCACCTGGCCCAGTACCTGCTGGCTCAGAAAGAGTGCGTCCTGGGCGGTCGTGGAGTTGAAGACCTCGTTGAGGATGAGGACGCTGTTCGGCGTGGCTCGATCTAGATCAGCTTTGAGACGGTTTAGCTCTTCCTGGAGCTTGCCGGCCAGAGCATCGACGTGCTCCGACCGCTCGAAATGGCTAAAGATCTGATCGCATAGGAACAGGCGAACCTCACGACCAGGTACCGGGCAGCCCAGCCTAGCCAGATAGTGCAGCTGGCCGAAGGTACGCGCTAGGGTCGTCTTGCCCCCGTTGTTGGGACCCGTTACCACCAAGATCCGCTCCGGGCCAGTGAGACTGATGTCGTTGCCGACGACCGACGCGCCCTGGCTCGTGAGCTGGGCTGCCAGGGCTAAGTCGAACGTGTCCCGAGCTTGCTCGTTCTTGCTTGAGCCCGACATTTGCGGGTAGCTGACCGTGAGTCCCGCCGCGCACAGCGGCTCGATGTAGTCGAGGTAGGCGAGGTAGAACTGAATCTCGCGGTCGAAGCGACCGATAGTGTCATCAAGGTAGGCTTGGTGTTGAGTACAGAAGCTGTCCAGCGAGCTGAAGACCTCAGGATAAACCTTGGCTACCAGGTAAATCACCCCGGCCGCGGTGTAGGTTTCCCAGTCGCGGAACGCGGGGAGGTAGTCGGGTACCGCGCCCTGCTGGAACCGTTCGAAGGTCGCGGCAACGTCCTGGTTGTAGTCGGGTTCCCCGTCGTAGGCACCGACGGTGATCCGGTTGCCCTTGACCAACAGGCAGTATCTGATCGCATCGAGCTCACCCTTGAGTCTGCTCGCCTCCTTGTGCAGCTCAATGAATGATTCCGAGTTGATGTAGCCGGTCAGGTAGTCATGCAGATCATGCAGACCGCGGGACTGCACTTCGATATCCGCCAACCCTTTACCGAGGGTGATGATCGAGTCGCAGTACTGATCAGCCGCGTTGAGGAACAGACGACTTCGGTGGTAATGACCCAAGCCCATATCGTCATCCAGCATGTCCCGAATTCGGTACTTGAATTTTGCCACAAGCTCCGCTTCCGCAAACTGCCCGACGAGTTCACGGACGGCCGGGCTTCCGAGGTCCTGAAAGACCTCGTGCCGGTATTGGATTGTGTCTAGATCGCTGAGCGGGCTGTAGAAGAATGGATTGAGGTTATAGACATCTTTCCTGGCCGTGGCGGCCTCAATTACTTGGTCGAGGTTCAGATCGTGGAAAAATGCCGGTTCCTGTGAGTTCTCGCCGTTGGAGGCTGCGACGGCGTGGTCGAACAGAACGCTATGAAATTCCATGATTCGAGTGGAGCTCCAGGGCCAGGGCCGAGGCCGTGTCGAGACCCTGGCGATGCATTCCCCGACGACAGTGCACCCATGCTGCGGGCACTTCTATCTCACTACCTTCACTGGCCCCAGGCTCCTGATTAACGTACGTTGCTCGTCCCAACGGAGGCGAGAAGCAGCTTCGTCAACCGTGACCCACTCAGCGCCCCGGAACTCGTGCTCCGCGGCTTGGATCTGGGTGTCGGTCGCCTCCATCAGAAACCAGTGGACGGTCTTCTCCACAGGCCGGCTGGCAAGCTCGCGCGTGTAACTCGTGGATCCGAGCCTGCTCACCACCGTGGCGCGGACACCAGCCTCTTCCCGAGCCTCGCGAACGGCGGCTTCAGCGGGGGACTCTCCGGCCTCAAGTTTTCCCTTAGGGAGCACCCAGTCGCCGGTTAGCGCCTGGAGCACAAGTATCTTGTCGGCGGCCCTAACTATGCCTCCGGCCGAGATTTCGATGAGGCGTACCCCGGATCGTGAGTAGCCGTCCCCCTTCGACGGTCCCGTCTCGTCGAGGTCGAGGTGCCATGAGCTGTTCAGCAGGGTCACTCGCCACGCCCCTCGTAGTCTCCTGACTTCATTCAGCGTGGCCGTCTGCTGCACCAGTCCCCGGTAGCTTGGCAGGGGTATGCCCAGGACGCGGCACAGAATGAGCTGGATCAAGGCGTCATGCGTAACCAGGACCAGGCACTGCGAAGTGAGCCGAGTGCAGCTGGAAAGTAACTCGAAAGCACGTTCCTGGACGTCTCTGGGGTTCTCCGCCCCGGGGAGCGCCACCGAGGGGTCGCGGTGCCAGTTGGCGAGCACTTCGCGCTCACCCGGGTCAAACTCGTCGATCGATCGGCCCGCCCAGGTTCCGTAGTCGATATCGATCAGAGCGTCGTGCTGCTCAGGGGTTACACCGGTTGCTTGCCCGACTGACGCGGCCGTCTGCAACGCCCGCGTCAGAGGGCTGCTGATAATCGCGTCAACTCGGTATTCTTCAGCGATCCGCGTAGCGAGGCGCCGGGCTTCCCAATGGCCACGCTCGGTGAGTTCGACGTCCAAGCGCCCGCGCAAGGCGCCAGCACGGTTTAGCTGGGTTTGGCCGTGCCGAATCAGAAGTACCTGCTTCACAGCGACCAGCCGGCAGTCCCCACCACGACGGCTTCTGGGGTAAGGGCCAGGGAGGTCCTGACCCGGCCACCACACAGGCAATGTCTATGGTGATCCGATCCGCATCGTAAGAGCTGGGAAACCAGCTCTCCGAGGGATGAACGTACCGGTGGCACTACTACTCCGACCTCCAACGCCAGGGGGCTGAGTAGAAGCCGTTGGCCAGACTCGGCACTTCAAGGAGCAGGCTTCACTGCGCCGTCAGTTCATTCTAGTCGGTCTCAGACGAGCACTCCTTAGGTTGCGGTGGCTCCTCCACGACGTTGGGTGCTATGCCCGCTACACCGCTCGAGGAGAGAGATCGCACCTTCCGGCCGACTAGGGAACAGCCACCGAGCTGCGGGTGGCCCTCCTTGGGGATACCGTGCTTCTCAGCGCCACCAGAACGAAGATCCCCGCCAGTGCGTAGCCAGCTCCCTGCGTAACCAGCACGGGTACGATCCCGACGGTGCCTCCGAGAAGTCCGGCGGCCACCGTCCCGGTCACCACGGCCACCCCCTCTACGGCGCTGAGGGCCCCGAACAGGCGCCCGCGGTGGCTATCGGTGCTGTGCCGCTGCAGCAGCGTCATCGCGCCTGCCGTCACCACCGCCCCCGGCAGCCCCACTACCACCATGCACGCGAGGGCGGGCCAGATCGTAACCCAGGCCAGGGGATAGAGGAACATCACAAGGTCGATTGCGCCAAAGGCAACAGCTCCCCACCCCAAGAGCAGCGAGGCAGGTATGCGGTTGCCGATCCAGGCGGCTGCGAGGCCGCCAACGATGCCCCCGGCCGCTTGCACGGCGACGATAAGCCCGTAGGCTTCGCCGCTGCCGTGCAAGATGGTGCGGACGAACGGCGCGAAGAGCGTCCCCATAATCCCCTCGCCGACACTCGTGACGAGTAGGAAGATCAAGATGGTCCGGAGAACTGGTTCGCGCCAGGCCAGGTGCACTCCGTCCGTCCACTGAGTCAGCATCTCGGCGAGTTTTCCGCGGGCGGGAGTGGCCTCCACTATCTCCCGCAGGCGACGACGGATACGTGCGATGAGCCCAGCCGCGAGCAGGAAACTGATCAGGTCGATCACGGTGAGCGCGACGATGCCTCCGGTGGCCGCAGCGACTCCGCCCAACGCCCCACCCAGCAATCGCGCCAGCGACTGCGTCTGGGCGTTAAGGGCGTTGGCCGTGACCAGGTGCTGATCCTCCACCAGGAGCGGCAGCAGTGCCTGCTCAGCGGGCGTGAAGAACTGCTGGACGCAGCCCTCCAAGGCGAGCACCACATACACGATCCACACCTCTCCGGCATCCCTTACGACGAGCAGCGGCAGTAAACCGCCTGCCAGGAGCAGGTTGGAGACGATCATCGTTCGCTTGCGGTCCCACCGGTCGACGAAGACTCCAGCGACCGAGCCCAGCGTCATTTGCGGAATGAAGGAGGCAAGGAGCATCAGCGCGGAGGCCAGAGTGGACCCGGTGATGACGTACACCCGGTAGGCGAGCCCAACTCGCAGAGTCCAGTCTCCGGTCATGGAGATCAGCCCCGCACCGAGGAGCAGTTTTAGGTCGCGCTGCCTTAGGGCCTCCCGAATCCCACCCACTTCAGTTGCCGCTAGATGTTGGTTCGGCGGGAACAGCAAAGAACGTCATTTCGACCGGCACTGCATCCGGTGGGCGCGCCGAGAGGTCGTCGAGCGGCCGCTGCTCTATGTAGTCTACGAGGAGCGCATCGATCCTGCGGGCCAGGTCTGCGAACTCCGGCTCAGTCAAGTAGATTGTGCTGCGTCCCAGCCCGGCATGTTCGCGCCAGCCTGGAGACCAGGAGCCACGGCGCTCTTGCCAGTCCAGGTAGTTGGTCAGTGCACGCTCGGCGATCACCTGCTCCAGCACGTCGACGGCCGCCGCCCCTTCGGGGGTCTCATCCATGCCTCGCCAGCTGGTAGACGTCGACACCAGCTGCCAAGGACGTTCTCGGTTGTCCGCGCCGGCCGCCTGCTCGACGAAGCCGTACTTGGCCAGCTGGCGGAGGTGGTGGGATGCCAGCGCCTGGCTGATTCCGAGCTCCCGGGCGGCTGCCGCAGCTGTGATCTTGCCCTCCCTGCCGATGATCGACTGCAACTCAAGGCGTAGGGGGTGCGCGAGGGCGCGGATGCTGAGAGGGTCTGCTAGCAGGCGCCGGCGCGGTCCCTTAGGGCGGGGCTGTTCAGGTGATCCCAAGGACATGCTTGGGATGGTAGGGAAAGGTTCCCCCTATGTCAAGCTGTTGCTTGGCATAGGGAGTCAGGCCCGAGGACTGATCTCGGTGGGTGAGTTCCGGGGCCACGTTCCCGGGCCCGGCTGGCGGTGGGGCGGCAAGGTTGGCGACCGGTCCAGGGCCGGGAGGCGAGGGGGGCTGGGACGGTCAC
>JBAQYY010000175.1:0-1511 GCA_049790415.1 Candidatus Dormiibacterota bacterium
GCTCATCGCGCCTCCCATAACCGAGAGCTGGCTCCAGCCGCTCAGCTCCCACCTGATATCTTACATTAGAGATATCGCCTTTGGTATGGAGTTAGCGGAGGTAGGTCCAATGTATCGGGATCAGAGCGGCTTCGGTCCGCTGATGGGTTCGGTCATTCCAACGGTGCTGGATCAGTCGATGCGGGGCGAGCGCGCCTACGACATCTATTCGCTCCTGCTCAAGGAGCGAATAGTCTTCCTTGGCCAGGAGGTCGACGATCAGATCGCCAATCTCCTAGTCGCTGAGATCCTCTACTTGGAGGGCCAGGATCCGGAACGTGACATCCACCTCTACATCAACTCGCCGGGTGGGCTGGCCTATGCCGGGATGGCCATCTACGACGTTATGCAGCACGTCAAGTGCGAGGTTTCGACCCTCTGCATTGGCATGGCCATGTCAGCCGCCGCCATGATCCTCTGCGGGGGCGCTCCGGGCAAGCGGATGGCGCTGCCCAGCTCCAAGATCATGATCCACCAGGGCTCGGCGGGAACCCGAGGCGCTCCCCGAGACATGGAGATCCAGCTCAAGGAGGTTCTCGCCAACACACGGCGCATGGCACAGATCCTGGCCCATCATTCCGGCCGACCCTTGGAGCAGGTGGAGCGGGACATCGACCGCGACTACTTCCTGACCGCACAGGAGGCACTTGAGTATGGGCTTATTGATGAGGTCCTAGCACCGCGCCGTGGTCTGGCCGCGGAAATGCCGGTGGTGGATCAGCCGACAGCGGCCCCGCTGGTGGTGAGCTAGCGCGTCGGGACCCGCTGCTAGAGTCCAAACGTCCCGCCAGCGGTCCCGCCCGCCAGCCTTGAGGTAATCCGCATGCCCGCATCGGCACCGACGATCATCGCCACCAGTATTGGCTTCGATTCAGGTGTGGGCGGGCAGAACGACTGGGTGGCTGGACCTGCCTACCGCTATGCCGCGGACCTGACCAGCAATCCGCAGGCACCTCGGCTTTGCATCATCGCCACCGCCGGTGGTGACAACCCCACCGAGCTCACCTCCCTCTATTCGGCGTTTGGTCGCATGGGCATGGTGGTAACCCATCTGTCGCTCTATACCTCCCCCAATTTTGCTGACATTTCTGCCCATCTTTTGCGTCAGGACATCATCTGGGTGTCGGGGGGCAGTACTCCCAACCTGCTGGCGGTCTGGCGGTTGCACCGAGTCGACGAGGCGCTCCGCCAATGCTGGCAACGCGGAGTCGTCCTGATGGGCTGCTCGGCCGGATCGGTGTGTTGGCACGTCGGAGGTACCACCGACGGCTTCGGCCTTCCCCTGCGGCCGGTTCTCGACGGCATGGCCCTTCTTCCCTACTCAAACAGTCCCCACTACGACGGTGAGCCGGAGCGTAGCCCCACCTTCCAACGTCTCGTCGGCGACCAGACCCTACCGGACGGCTACGCCACCGACAACGGCGTCGGCCTGGTCTTTCGCGGCACCGAGCTGGCCGAGGTAATCACCGAGG
>JBAQYY010000176.1:0-4708 GCA_049790415.1 Candidatus Dormiibacterota bacterium
ATCTGGCCGGCCCCGTTGTAGCCAAAGGTCCAGACGCCCTTGTTGGGGTTGGTCGCCGTGGTCAGATCGCCACTGCCGTTGTAGCCAAAGGTTTCGACTCTCTTGTCTGGGTCGGTGATGGTGGCGATTTGGCCGCCCGAGTTGTATGTGAAAGTGAGCGTGCGTCCGGCCGGATCGGTCACCGTGGTCAGCTGGTTGCTGCCGTTGTAGCTGAGCGTAGTCGCGTAGCCGTCGCGATCGATCAGTTTGGTCAGCTGGCCAGAGGTGGAGAAGACATCTTGGGCCTGGGCTGAGCCATTGGTGTTGGTGAAGGTGTAGGTTCCATTGCTGATCTTCACCAGGGTGGCAAAGCTATGCGGCGAGGCCACGAACATGTTGCCCACCGCGGTGAAGGTGGCCGTGGCTCCGGTGTCGAGGTGGATGGTAGCGTCACCCAAGCTATCGAAGGTCAGGTAGACGTTGTAGTTGTCGGTCCAGCCGAAGCCCAGCGGTCCCGTCTGACTGTCAAGGGACGAGCTGTAGGTGCGGGTGAAGTTGAGATTGATACCCCGACCCGGAATGTTGAAGTCGGTGAATTGCTGCCAGAACTCGCCAGTACCAGTGTTGATCGGCGGCCCGCCACAGTCTGGACAGGTGGTGGCGTATTCCACCGGGTTGGAGCCACCTACCGTCTCTGAGGCTTGGGGCGTGGTCGGCTGAGCCGTGAAGCCCCAGGTGTTCCCCCAGTCATCGATGTCGAAGAGATAGTCCGGCGTGCTGGTCATTTGATTGTCGACGAGGGACGACGCCTCTCCCTGGCCGACCCAGTTGTCCCCCTCGTCGTAGACCGGCGTGGTGATATCCCACGCCTGAGTCGACTCATCCCAGAGCGCCGTGTCAGGGCCCGTAGCTTGGACCTGATCGTACAGAACCATGAAGCCTGACGTGGGGTCGTAGGCCATCCCAGCCCCTCCCCACCCTGGTGTGTTGCTGTTGGGCGGAGTGGACCAGTTAGACCCATCCCACGTGTATGTGTTCCCGCTCACTGCCAGTAGCAGGTCGCCGCTGGTGGGGTCATAGGCCAGCGCGGGAGTGCCACCTGGTCCGGGAACCGCATTCAAGGAGCTCCAGCTTGACCCCGTCCAGGACCAAGTCTCATTGTCCCCGCCGATCAGGATGAGTTGTCCCGTGGCGGGGTCATATGCCATCGTCGTGCTGCCGTCCGGCGGAGGGCTAACAGTGGGCGAGAGCTGGCTCCAATTCGACCCGTTCCATGCCCATGTGTCGTCCAACTCGCCGACGACGTCACCGGCGACCATGCCCAGACCTCCGAACATGAGCACCTGTTTCGTCTCAGGGTCGTAGGCCATCGAGTCCGCATAGCGCGCCGGTGGCGAATTCGTGGGCTTGGCCTGGCTCCACTGACCAGTCGAGGCTGCCCACAGGTAGGTGGACTGAGTGGTAGGAGGCCCGCCCCCCCCGTCAAATCCTCCGAAGAGCACCACCTGGTTGGTAGCTGCATCATAGGCCGTCGCGCCTTGCCTCATCACCGGGGGATTCGGCCCCAAAGGCACCCACGACCCAGACGCGGTCCATGCCCAGGTGTCGTTCAAGGACGCGGAATCCTCGGAGTACCCGCCGAACATGACATCCTCGTTGAGAGACGAGTCGTAGACCATGTTGAAGTTGGCTCGGTCCATCGGCACGCCCTCGGGTGACGCCAACTCCGGAGTCTGCTGTGTCCACGTAGTTCCGTTCCAGATCCAAGTCTGGTCCATGGTTCCGGTCCCGGAGTTGTGAGCGGTGCCACCGAAAAGCATCACGCCACCAGCAGCTGGGTCATTCACCAAGACTGGCGGGCTATCCCCCCAGGGAGCGTTGCTCGGCGCCTGAGCAGGGTTCCACTGCGAACCGTTCCAGATCCAGGTGGCTACACCGTTCAGGTCGTCCTGAAGGTAGACCGGATTCCCGGACGTGCTGTCGGTTGCAATCGTCTGATCCGAGCCAAAGCCTGGGTAGACCACGCTCGCGCCAACTGCATTGTAGAGCCCGCTCAGGTTGCCTGTAGCCGGGCTGCCAGTAGAGAGGGCGTATACGTACATCTCGCCCTGATTTACGCTCTTTGGCAGCGTGACGCTAGCAAGGGTCTTCGACGAATTGAGGGCGATCGTCGCCTCATACAACATGGCATTCGACGTGTTGACTTCGGTGGATCCGGCAGGGTAGTAGGGCATCGTCGCCACGACAGCGTTGTGGTACATGGTGCCGCCATAGCCAGCGGAATCGCTTAGCCCGAGTGTCACCTTGGTGGTGGTGTTGTCGGTATAGGTAAGAGTGATAGTGCCGCTGCTAGGACCATTGCTAGCTGCCCCGAGAATGCCCAGTGAGGCGGCTCCGACGGTCGCATCGGGGGTGGGGATCACGACGCCTTGCCCGTTGACCGGCGATTCGATTGCGTTATTTGAGCCTGCCGCCGCACTCGGCCAGGTGAAGGACATCCCCGAGCTGGTCACCGTCCCGCCAGGCTGGATCCCCGCTGCCTGCAGCGCCTGCTCGGCATACATCCCACCACTTTGCGGCGTCTCAAGCTCCGTCCAGGAGGTGCCGCCATTCCATTGGAAGGTCGAGCCGCTGGTCGACCACCAGCAGTTGCCGTCAATGCCCGCCCCCGAAAAGTTCGAGCAGCCCCCCGCCATCAGTAGATGCTGGGTGATCGGATCCCAACCGAGGTCGACTTCGTTTTCGATGGGCTTTCCCGTCTGGGGATCGGTGATGCCATCGGTCGCCAGTTGGGTCCAGTCATCGGTGCTCGGGTTGTACGTCCAGTAGCCAACTTCGCTGACATTCATGCCGCTGTAGTCGGCATTGCCGTTGCCACCGTAGTAGAGGATCGTGTTCAAGGCTTGGTCGTAGGCCATCGCTCCCCCGCCCGTGAAAGGGGGGCTGCTTGCGGGGTGTTCTGCGGTCCAGTTGCCGGTGGATGGGTTGAACTGCCAGGTGTCATTCTCGTACGAGCAGCCGTAGCTCATGTAGTCGTTGCAACCGGGAGTGCCGCCGAAGAGCACAACTACATTGGCCGACGTGTCGTAGACCATGAGCGCTCCATCGCGCGGGGTCGGGTCGCTACCTGGTGGACCGCCGCGGGCGGCCAGCTGAACCCAATTGGAGTTGTAGTCGGCTGCCGAAGGTGGGGCGGTGTCCGGCGCCGCGTTCGATCCGTGCAGCTGGGGGGGTGCCAAGGCCGCCGCCCCGACTGGCACCAGATCCACCACGAAGGCAGGAACCACTGCCAGCACCAGGGCTAGCAGCACCAGTCCTGCGCCCAGGCGGCGGAGTCTTCCGATGCATCGAGAAGCAGACCGCCCGCCGGAGGAACGCCCCGTCATGTCGCCCCTCCCCAGGAGCTAGCGTATGGCCGAAAGGTCGATCAGAGTCGCTGGCGCTCGCCTGTCAGCGGGACCACCTCCGCGCGACCTGCTCCGCTACCGGACAGCTCCCACCCGAAGCACCGAAAGGGGACTTGCGACGGAACGGATGTGAGCGATTACGTGCGGAAGCTTCCGGAGGTTGGGAGAGGGAGCCGCCAACACTTTTCTGCGGCTTACGGCCTTCCATCCGGGGGCAGTTTCAGGGGTGCTGGCGCTCCTGTCAATAGCCGCGGCAGGAAATCTTGTAGCTCGGCGAAGTCTTGGCAATTGCTGGGCTGGCGCCTATAGGATATAGGCCCCATCTGTACGTGTCTTCTGACTGGCGGAGTGGGCAAATGTGAGCGACTCCGAACACGGTGCTACTCCCTCGCCGCATCGTGGGGGGCGGGCGCATCTGCAGGCGAGTTACTCTCGCCCCTCACTAGGGACCATGTTGGGCACATCGACTTCTCCCTGAGCGCTCAGGTGAGCGGCTGCGAGGCTAGCGGCCAGCGCCGGGTTGCGAGCACAGATTGCGCGAGCGATCTGGACGTGCTCAATGCCGGTCGCGTGATCAAACTCTCGATCGCTCATGGCAAGAAGTCGGTATCGGTCCAGGCGACTCCAGAGACTTCGGAGGCTATCAGCGAGCACGACGTTACCCGACATCTGCCAGATGGAGTTGTGGAGATCATAGTGCGCAACATGCCACTTGTCTGGATCAGCCGAGGGCGTGAGTTCAGCTCTAGCCATGAATGCTGCAGCTTCCAACTCAGGATGGTTCAAAGCCGCGAGTGACGCGGCCAAGGGGTCGAGACTGAGTCGAACGACGCGAAGGTCCGACAACTCTCGGGAGGTGAGCGGTATGACGACCGCCACTTTGGCCGACCTCATATCCACGAGGCCCTCACCTTCCAGACGCCGCAGCGCCTCCCGAAGAGGCGTGACTGAGATGGCCATGGCCGAGGCAAGGGTCTCTTGGTTCAACATGGAGCCGGGCGGCAGCGTTCCATCGAGGATTCGCCCCCGAAGCTCACCTTAGGCAGCGGTGGCCTTGGTCATGGACTCGACCGGTCTCACGTCATATGGCGCTCGAAAGCGGGGGGGCAGCTCGGCGTCAAGTCCTTTGGCCGTGGACATGCCGGGATGACCGGACCCCCTTGAAGTGATCCAGGTGATGTGGCCCCGGTTCCGTGGACCCTTTATGTGAGAGTCAGGCAACGGTTTCGGACTCCTGATGGAGGTTCTCGTAGTCTACGGGCGTCAGCATTCCGAGGGAGCTATGCCTTCGGTTGCGGTTGTGGAAGATCTCCAGGTATTCG
>JBAQYY010000177.1:0-3084 GCA_049790415.1 Candidatus Dormiibacterota bacterium
GCCCAGCGGGGCGTGGCCGCCCGCCTCGTATCGCAGGACGGGCACGTCCTGCATGTCGGTGGCTGGCCCATCGAGGGTGAAGAAATGCCCCTGAAGCGGCAGGCCAGCGACTCATTTCGGGCAGACCTTTGATGTTGGGCTTCTCCTCGTCCACCTTGTGGTATCTCACCCGCGGCAGCGGGCTGGTGCTGCTCGTGCTCCTCAGCGCTTGCCTGGTGCTGGGAATTCTGGGCAGCGGTGGATGGTCTTCCTCCAGAGCGCCTCGTTTTGTGAGGAGCGGGCTGCACCGCAACCTGGCCTTGCTGACAGTGGCCCTGCTGGTCGTCCACGTCCTGACTGCAGAGCTCGACCCCTACGCGCCCTTGGGGTGGCTGGCCGTGGCAGTCCCCTTCTTCACCCCTTACCGGGCCCTCTGGCTGGGGCTGGGCACGCTCAGTACCGATCTGGTCGTCGCCGTGATCATCACCAGCCTTCTCCGAGCCCGACTCGGCTACCGGACGTGGAGAGTTGTTCATTGGCTCGCCTATCTGTCCTGGCCGGTAGCACTGCTGCACTCCTTGGGGACCGGGACTGACACCCGGGTGGCTTGGGTCTTGGCGATCGAGATCCTCTGCCTGGCGGTGGTCCTGATGGCGATGCTCTGGCGTTTGCGCCGAGCCGAACTCAGATCGGTGCAGATCCGGGTCGCGGTAGCGTTCCTCGTGGTGGCCTTCCCACTCGCGGTCGTGCTCTGGGTCGCTGTCGGTCCTCTTCAAAGTGGCTGGGCACGTTCCGCAGGCACCCCCACCTCGCTGCTCAGTTCGAGCCGCGCCAGCGCGGCCGGTTCCCTCACCACCGGAGGCGAGTTCCAGTGAGCGGCTTGTCACGGTCCCTGGAGACAGCGTCGCCCCCGGCGAGCGCCGGCATGGAGGGGGCATTGCGGCTGCTGGCCGGTCCCGACGGCACTGACCCGGAAGGGCTCGCAGAGCACCTTGACAGACTTGGCGCCCTTCCGGCGGCCCTCCCAGCGCTGCTCGGTGAGGTTCGCGCTGCCGGCCTCAGAGGGCGTGGCGGGGCCGGGTTCCCGACCGCTGACAAGATCGCGGCGGTGATCGCCCAGGGGGGACGTCCGAGAGCGGTGGTGGTCGCCAACGGAGTCGAGAGCGAACCGGCCAGCGCCAAGGACCAAAGTCTGCTCAGCCGCCGTCCTCACCTGGTGCTGGACGGGCTGCATCTGGCCGGAGGGCTGGTGGGGGCCGAGCGGTTGCTGCTGGCCCTGCCCCGGCGTGGCCCCGCCGCGGGTGCAGTCCGAGAAGCGGTCAGAGAGCGTCGCGCCCACCTTTCAAGTGAGATGGAGGTCGAGTTGGTCGTGACCCCGGGAGGCTTCGTCGCCGGCCAAGAGACCTCGCTCACCTCCTGGGCGTCGGGGGGTGTCGCCAAGCCAAGGCCGGTGCCACCTCGGCCCTCCCAGCGGGGGGTGGCGGGGCGGCCGACCCTGGTCCAAAACGTGGAGACCCTGGCCAACCTGGCCCTGATCGCTCGCTTCGGTGCCCTCTGGTTTCGCTCAATTGGCCCGGAGGCCGATCCGGGCACAACCCTGGTAACGATCAGTGGTGCGGTCTCCCAGCCCGGGGTCTACGAGGTATCTGTGGGGACGCCGCTCCGCGACTTGCTGGAGGGAGCGCGATGGGATGGTCGGGCCCAGGCGGTGCTCATCGGCGGTTACTTCGGGACCTGGGTCCCCTCCCGTTCTGCCACTGAGGTCGGCTACTGTCGAGCAGATCTGGCCACCATCGGTGCCGCCCCGGGAGCGGGCGTAGTCGCGGTCCTCTCCCCAGACCACTGCGGTGTCCGGGAGGGCGCCAAGCTGGTGCGCTGGCTGGCTGGCCAGAGTTCACATCAGTGCGGACCGTGCGTGATGGGGCTCCCCGCCATCGCAGGTGCCTTGGAGCAGCTGGCTGCTCCTACCAGCGCTGCCTCCTCGCTGCTGGCCGAGCGCGTTCTCAAGTGGTGCGACGACGTCCAGGGAAGGGGTGCCTGCCACCACCCTGACGGCGCGGTGCGGCTGGCGCGCAGCGTGCTCGAGACGTTCGCCGATGAGCTCTCATCTCACCGCGAGGGAAGGTGCCTGCAGGCATGAAGCCCGAGTACCTGAGGATCGACCCGACCGCCTGCGCCGGGCATGGCATCTGTGCCGAGCTGGTCCCAGAAATGGTGCAGCTTGATGAATGGGGATACCCCATCATCGACGTCGCGGCAGTTCCGCCGCAGCTGCGCCAGCACGCCCAGCGGGCGGTGTCGTTCTGCCCGACTCTGGCCCTCTCGCTGAGGCCAGACCCGGCTACCGGCCGTCCGATACGGCGGGCCGCGACTGGCCCCACACCGGAGAGGCCGTCGCTGGGTCTGCCCAGCGGCTAGTCCTAGCCGGGCGCGCCGGGGCAGGAGGACACCGCCGTCTGCCCAAGTCCAGGCCGCATATCCGTTGCACTTCACCTACAGTGGAGGACACGATTGAGAGGCTTGGGCATGGCGCCGACCTGGCGCTCTCGAGCGCCGTCTTGCGCACCACTGGAGGTCTGAATATGAAGGGCGACTTCGTCATGCGGATCGAGACCGTCCGCAAGCAAGCCCGCGAGCACATCGACGAGGGACCGATCACCTCGTCCTACGGAGCTGACAAGGAGCGGGTGATCAAGGTCCTCAACGAGGTGTTGGCGACCGAGCTGGTGTGCGTGCTCCGCTATCTGCGCCACTACTACATGGCGGAGGGAATCGACGGTGACTCGGTCAAGGCTACCTTCCTGGAGTACTCCAATGAGGAGCGCGATCACGCCGATCGGGCCGCCACCCGCATCGTCCAGCTGGGCGGCGAACCTGACTTCAACCCCGATGTACTGGGGAAGCGGGCCCATACCCAGTACAAACAGGGCACGTCTCTGGTGGACATGATCAAAGAGGACCTAGTGGCAGAACGAATCGCCATCTCCAGCTACCAGGAGATCGTCCGCTGGCTGGGCGACGGTGACCCGACCACCCGCCGGGTGATCGAGGGCCTGCTCGCCGACGAGGAGGAGCACGCCGACGACCTGCGCTCGCTGCTGGCAA
>JBAQYY010000178.1:0-21002 GCA_049790415.1 Candidatus Dormiibacterota bacterium
TGCGCCATATCAGCTCGGCTAGTTCCAGGACCGTGGTCGACTCGACGGTAGAGAAGTTGAAGTCCTCGTTCAAGGCGGCGGGGTGCTCCATGGCCAGAAGAATCCCCTGGGCAAGGTCGACGCCATAGGTGTAGTGGCGAATCTGGGTGCCATCCCCCAAGAGGTGGAGCGGATCCTGGCCCTTGATCACCTTCTGGACTAGGTCGGGGACCACATGGCTCATGGCCAACTTGACGTTGCCGCTCTCGATCTCAACGTCCCCGAGGGCCCGCTGCTCCCCGGTTCCGACGCAGTTGAAAGGCCGGACGATGGTGTAGGGCAGGCCGTACTGGTCGCGGGCCGCTCGGGCGAAGAACTCGACGGCCAGCTTCTGGAATCCGTAAGACGAGTGGGGCGGGGGCATCTCCAGCTCCTGGCCCTCGTGTGAAGGCCAGGCATTGGCGCCCTCATAGACCATCGAGGAACTGAGGTAGGTGACCTTCTCCAAGGTCCCGTCCCGGTGGGCAGCTATGGCAGCGTCGCAGGAGGCCGCGATGATCCGCTCGTTGGTGGCCAGAAGGTCGTAGGCGTAGGTGTGGAAGTACGAGATCCCCCCAATCATGGCGGCGCCGGCGATGAAGTGCTGGCAATCCTGGAGCAGCCCGGTGAGCAGTTCAGCGTCGCGGGCATCGCCCTCTACCAGCCGGTAGCCCGGGTGGCTGTCGAAGGAGCGGGCCACCTTGCCGTATTTGGAGTGATTGTCAAGCCCGACCACCTCGTGCCCAGCCGCCAAGAGCGCCTCCACGACATAGCCACCGATGAAGCCAGCGGACCCCGTGATCAGAACTTTGGACATGCTTGATCAGCTCCTCGTGTGGCGCTTACGCCCGTAAAACGGTAGCAAAGCGAATAGGTACCACCGAAGGTATCGGGGGATCCACTGCCTCACCTTGAAGTTCGACTGGCCGACGGTGCGATCGAGCCATACGGTCGGGATCTCCACCACCCGAGCGTGTCGACGCTTGGCTTTGGCGACCATCTCGATCCCCATCTCGAAGCCAGCATCCGACTCGACTCCGACCTCCTCGATAAAGGCCTTCGAATAGGCCTTGAAGGAGTTGGTGGGATCGTGGGTGCCAACTCGCGCCAACAGGTAGAGGGAGACCCCCGCGGTTCGCGAGACTAGTCCCTTGAGAATCGGCCCTCCCACCTGACGGCCGCCCCGCATGTAACGCGATGCCGCGGCCACCACGGCTCCCGCCTCCACCAGCCGGGCCAACTCCTCGATCTGGGTAGGCTGGTCGCTGCCATCGGCCATGGTCACCACGACAACTGGCGCCTGCGCGTGCCGAATACCGGCCAGAATGGCGGCGGCTGGCCCGGGACGGATGTCGTTAAGAACGGGCCGAATTCGAGGCTCATGTTCCGCGTAGCGACGGGCCGGGTCGGCGGTGGTGTCCTCGGGGCGATCGAATACCACCAGGAGTTCGCACGGGGACGCCACCGCGGCCAGAATTTGGTCCAGACACTTGATGATCTCCTCACCCTCGTTGTAGGCGGGGATCACGATCGAGATCCGCGGGTCGCTCAAACGACGCTGCCCTGCCCGCGGAGATTGGTGAGATCGACGACCGGAAGTGTCGTTTGAATCTCGCGGTACTGGCGATGGGGAGCTCCGATGACCAGCAGATCCGAATCGCGAAGGACCTCATCGAGGGGGGTTAGATCCGGATCTATGAGGACATACGGGTCTGTGCAGAGCACGCGCTTGGCTTTGAAGGCGAGGATTCGCTTGAGACGGTAGCTGAGACTCGACCGGATGTCATCGGACTCCGCTTTGAAGGCCATGCCGAGGATGCCAACTGTGAGCTGGCTCAGCTTGAACCGTTCCTCCAGCTTGGCCACGGTATAAAGCGGCAGGCCTTCATTGATGAGCATCGCGGAGTGGCCCAGGGTGAACTGGTTGTTGTTGAAGGCGGCCAGCTGCATCGTGTCCTTGAGTAGACAGGGACCCGCCGCCAGGCCCGCTCCAGGCAGGTCCTGAGCCCGTGGGTAGTTCTGCGCCAACGCGTCCCGGATCTTGGAGTAGTCGAGTCCGAAGTCGTTGGCGATCATGAAGAGCTGGTTGGCGGTCGCAAACTTGATATAGCGCCAAGTGTTGGTAAAGAGTTTGGCCAACTCGGCCTCCTCGGGCAGGAGCTCGACGATCTCGTTGGTGAGGTGCCCGAACAGCTCCGCCGCCCTCGATCTTGCCCGTTCCGACCGTCCCGAAACGAGTTGAGGAAGGGAGAAGAGCTCCACCATGGCTTTGCCCTCCGCGATCCGCTCGGGGCAGAAGGCGACATCGATCTGTCGGCCAGCAGCAGCAAGCTGTCGCTCCACCATGGAGGTCACCCCCGGGTAGAGGGTGCTGCGGAGTACAAGTAGCTGGCCATCGGCGAAGTGGGGGGACAGCTTCGCAATTTCGCCGGGAACCTCCAAGGCCTCCGGGTTCAGGTGTTTATCGATGGGAGTCCCGATGACCACCACCACGGCACCAGCCCGGCTCAGGACCTCCGGATCAGCACTGGCCTGAAAGGAGCCGTCCTGGAGGACCTGCCGGAGTACGTCGGGTGCCCCAGGCTCATCGAAGGGCATCTGGCCTGACGAGACCTTCTCCACCGCAGTCTCGTTGATGTCATAAACGGTCGTCCGCAACCCGCGACTGGCGAAGGCCAAGCCGAGCGGTAGGCCAACATGCCCGCACCCACCCACCACCACCACATCCACTTCTCTCACGGCGGTCGATGTTATCGGATGGCCGTTGCGACCCCGCCTCGGCAGTTACCCTAGCGAACTTGCGACTCGGCACGAACCCTTGGAGCGCCCGGCTACGACCTCATGGTCCTCCGCTGTCAAGCCCTCGCTCACTCGGTTGCCCTGGCAGACCATCTCAAGCTCGCTGGCACGCAGACAGTAAGCGAGGCCGGGAGGACAGTGACGCTCAGCTCCGAACTCGGCGGCAGTGAATCTCCATCAAGCTCACGGGGCCGAGTTCCGTCAGACGTCACCGTGACGCTCCGAACGCGGAAGGTTTCAATCCGGCCACCCTTCGAGTTGCGTCCAATGATGGTGGCGAGCAGCTGCACCCAGTCCAACATCCGACGAGGTGCTATGAGAACTACGTCGAGCAGGCCGTCGAAGGGCGTTGCGTCCCGCACCAGGTTGATGCCGCCGGGAAACCGGCCAAGGTTGGCCACGAGAACCGAATGGACCTCGCGCCTAATTGGCTCCGCGCCGTCGAGGCTAATGGCAACCCGAAATTGCGGTTCACGCAGATGACGTAATACGGAGGCACCGTACGCTGGCCAGCCTAGGCGGTGCTTGGCCCGGCTGGGTGTAGCCTCCAGCATCAGCGCATCGAGTCCTATGCCGCTCGCTACGGCGAAGGGACGACCGTCCACCTGTCCTAAGTCAATGCGGCGCCTTAGGCCTTGCGTCGCAACCCGCACACCGGCACCCGTGTCTGCCGGCAAGCCTAAATTCAGTGCCAGGACGTTGCCGGTACCCGATGGGAGGATAGCCAAGGCGACACTCGACCCAGCTAGAGCCCCGAGGGTGGCCAGAACAGTGCCATCCCCACCGCACACGAAGAGGACACTTACCCCCGCTTGGACCGCAAGAGCCGCCTGCGGTCCTCCTGCCTCGTCGATCGTCGTTTCGAGCCAAAGTGGCTCGGGCCAGCCATCGGCGGCTAAGGCCCTGTGGATCGACCGGCGCAATCCAGGGAGATCTGTGGTCCGCGCCGGGTTGACTAGGACAGCGCACGACGAGGGGCTGCGACGGGAGACTGGGGTGGCCGGAAGAATAGGTGATGTCATCGATCCCACTAGAGCCCAGGGTGTCATACGCAGGACCCCTTCAGGGTCGAAATCAACCAAGGATTGGCAGGAGGGCCTGGAGGCGACTCCGGGAATCGAACCCGGGATCGCGGTTTTGCAGACCGCTGCCTTACCACTTGGCTAAGTCGCCTGAAGTAAGCTGAATTGTACCGCGTGCCGGTAAGAGTCCTGCTAAATCGGATTCTGCCCGGATAACGCCAGCCGCGTACACCGGGAGTCAGCAATGAGTGACACCGGCACCGATACGGTGCTGCTAGAGAGGCATGGGGCCCTCACCTGGCTCATCCTAAACCGGCCCTCCTCGCTGAACTCGATGAATGAGGAGATGGCAACGGGCATCCAACGCGGGTTGGAATCGGTCATAAACGACCGAGCGTGCCGTTGCCTCGGAATCACCGGGACAGGACGTGCTTTCTGTTCTGGACAAGCCCTTCCGGACACCGACACTGCTGATCCGCTACCACCAGACATCGCAACTCTGATTCGGACACGATATGTCCCTATCGTCTCTCGCATTCGCAGCTTATCCGTCCCTGTTGTCGCCGCAATCAATGGTCCAGCCGTTGGGGCGGGATTCTCGCTTGCCCTGGCTGCAGACCTGCGCATCGCCGCGAGAGGTGCTTGGTTTAGTACGGGCTTCGCCCAACTTGGACTCGCTCCAGACTCGGGAGCTACGTTCTTCCTGACGCGGTATCTGGGTTACCCGATGGCACTTGAACTATACCTAACAGGTCGCCGACTTTCTGCCCTCGAGGCGGCGCGTGCACACTTAGTCACCTCCACGTTTCCCACGGACTCGTTTTCCGGTGACGCCGAAGATTTCTGTCTCAATTTAGCTCAAGGACCGACCCGGGCATTCGCCCTGGGAAAGCGATCATTCGTTGCGGCTCTCAACAGCACACTTGAGGAACAACTCGAGCTAGAAGCGGTACTCCAACAGGACGCCTCAGAGACTCAGGACTTCCACGAGGGACTCCGAGCCTTCAAAGAAAAGCGTGCTCCCCACTTCGAGGGGAACTAATCACGTCCTCGGCAGGCTCCCAGCGTACAAGATCGCTCCGGGCGCCTCAACACCTCTAGGCGCGGCCGATGTACAGAGTCTGCTTGCCTAGAGCCAGCCAGGCTGGGCGAAAGCGGAGGTACGCCCTCACCAGACCTCGGCTCTGCGGAAGACGACCTAGGGTCGAGTACGGCAAAAAACGCGTGATGATACGCTCCGCCTCAAACCCCGCCAGAGAAGCGGCCTCCGCCAAGCTTCGCTCGGTCAAGGCCACGTGGTGGTCGATGAAGTCCCAGTAGCCGCCCCCAACCAGCCGAATATTCGGCTGGAGGACGATCACCCTGCCGCCCTTGCGCAGCAGACGATGAGCCACACCTAGTTGGTTGACGACCTCCGACCTAGACAAGAGATGTTCCAAGTAGTTGCTCATGAATACTACGTCAAAATATTTGTTTGGCAATTCGCTAGCCAAGGCCAAGCCTGATGACTGAACAAAATGCACCTCTTCAGGCAGGCTCGCCCGCACGTCTCGCAGATCGGACGCCCAGCGCTCACGAGCGACCACGTGCCGAATGAATGCGCCGCGGTCACAGGCGAGGTCCAGGACACAGGAATTGACGGGAATATACCGTTGAAGATGTAACACGATCTCGGCCCACACCCCATCCTTCCGATTGCTGTCGGCCGTATTGAACCGTCGCTCGTAGACGCTTTCCAGTTCCTCAGCCGGTAATCCGGAAGCCGCACTGGGGCTGGGTGCGTCCCCAAGGCTCACGATCTGCCCACGAATTGAACGCCGATGCCACTCTTCCACTCGGACGCGTGTGTTGATGAGAACTTCATATCCACGATCGAAGGCAGTCTGCCACCGTGGCCGGAGAGCACGTCGCAGAGGGCCCCGGGCCGAGTAAGATAGTGAGAGACGTACTCTCCGTCGAGGGCGTCGGAAGCCTCGAACCGAAGCGGCGGCGTCACCAAGCCATTAGATAGGCGGAACTCGACCAGGACGGGTGCTTGTCGCAAGACGAGGCCCAGGGTCTGTCCCTCCAACGAACTATTGACACTCAACCGTACAAGCTCCACAGGATACTTCGTTCTAGGCACGGCCACCCAGCGGCCAAAGGCTGTCCCTGTCTTCTGGATGAGATGGTCTGCGCCCGCCTTGCGTGAAGTCTTCCTAAGGACGGCGGATATACCTGTCGTGGCCTCGCACGAATAGCGGGTCAGAAGCGACTGCCAAAGTAATGGGGGATCCCAGACCTCGTACCGGCCGTCGATATCAAGAAAGCTCGTCACGACCCTTTGTGCTCCCCTCCGCGAATTTAACTGCGCTGACTCCAAATGATCGAGGTATGACGTATATGCGGCATACGTCTGAGGCACCGGCAGCGGATCCCACCTTAGGTGATGATCGACGATTAGGTCCACGTCCCATGGAATAGCGGTCGCAGTGTGGCCGCGGAGTAGAGCGATCGCCTCGGCAGGAATGGTGTCGTAGGCAGGCGTCGACGCTCCGATAGACGAGCGGGATGGCCCTGAGTGTGGAAGTACTTGCGCGATGACCCACGGCTCGGCCCCGAAGGGCCAGACCCCGCCGAGCGTAATTGCAGCACAGACCACGGTCGCAAGCGCCGGACCCACAGTGCGCCAGGAGAAGAGCGGGTGGCTAAGAAGCAGTACGAACCACGCGACAGCTACCACGGTTAGATACAAGCTGACCGCACGCGGATCCGCCAATCCACGCCCCTCCATTCGTACAACGGCCTCCTTCCACGAAACAACAAGGAAGGGCCCGGCCAGCACCACGCCCGAAATCTGTGGGGACGGACGCCATCGACCGCGCCAGCGTGCCAGAGCGAGGGGACTGGCGAGAGCGAGTATTGCTACTGCACCCACTACTACAGGCCTGTGCCAGTCATTTCCTATTGACATGTTTGCGCTGTAGCCGGCTGAAATCTCCCAACTACCGACGATAAAACTGCCAATGTTTGCGAGATGCTGCCCAGTCGCGACCCAGCCCACCGCGAACATGCCTGCCATGGCGATCCACGCTGGAGCCACGGCGGCTCTAAGGCGCTGCCCACCAAGAAGAAACACAACGGACATGAGGAGTAGCTGCGCCATGCCGGCCCAGATCAAGTCAGCTTTGTAGAGCGCTGCTAGACCGAGCAGCGCTCCACTTCCCGCCGCCAAATACGGGGCCGTGCGTTGAGCTGGCCGGCAAAGGCAAGCCGCAGCAGCAAAGAGCGAGAGCATTACCGCTATATCGCCAAAGTCGAAAGTGGTCGCAGATAGATATGCGACCAACGCTGTGGCGATCAGGAGCACTACATCACCACCGCGACCAACCCGATTAGCCCTACGAATGAAGTCACCAAAGAAGAGAAATGTGACGACGTAGACCACACGTTCCAGGATGTTTACAGCCGCAGTCGCGTTGGTCAGTGTCTCGGAGGGGTAGACAAAGGAGTCGTGCAGGAAACCGAGCGGTCCGTAGGTCCAAAGGTATTGCGGCCCGAATTGTAGGTGGTCGAGGATGGCTACACCTAAGCTCTCCTGCCACGACGGATCCAGATTCGTTAGCGAGGACGGCGCAGGAGACAGTAGCTGTGGAACGGTCAACACACCCAGCAGAGCTCCGACTCCGAGGAGCGCTATTAGGGTCCGACGCGTCGGGAGTCGAGTTGGCTCCTCACCAGGCGATGGGATCTTTAGGGAAGGGTTCTCATCCACACCGTAGGCCTTCCGTTCCGGTCCGATTGAAGACTCTCATCCAAGCAAATCTCGTGCGTCTTCCGCAAATCCCGCCCCGCCTCTGCCGCCGGAGCACGGAGAATCCCTCCTCTTCCGGTCTGCCATGGAATCCGCTCCACCTCATGCTCCGCGTGGGTCCTGAGTACGACTCGGTCCGTACGAGTCCAGTCGAGGCGTACCTCGGACGCAGCCGCTGGGTAGGCCTGGCTCGCCCAGCAACCGCTCGTACCGCCATTATGCCCGGCTCGGCACTGACCCAGGACAAGCAAGCCAACGCTTCAGGCGCTACCCTGGCCGGACGAAGAACCCCATCGACTCGGCGAATCACCCCCGGGCATGGGACGGGCTTGCTGCCGTCTCTGCTCGTGGAGTCGAAGGGTATGTGCACGGCACTACGTGATTCCAAGTTTCGGGCGTCCGGGTGACAGTTCGCCTCACCGCTAAATTTCCGAGAGTGCTCACTTCTTAACCAACTCAAACACCCATCCAGGCGGAACCTCCCGGAATAGGACCTCTTGACCTGGCCGCGCCCGCTGGAAAGTCGCTGCCGCGCGCGCAAAGTGTTCGTTTGGCAGCGGCGGATACCGCCAATCGTGGGGTATGCCATAGAGAACGAAACTCGTACAGAGGAGCACCGCCAACCCGCGCAGTAACGTCGACCTCGCGCGCCAAGCTAGGACGGTGAGAGCTAGGACCCATGCCAAGATGGGAACAAACCAGTACTGTGAGCCCCCGGTTCCGAGGAGGATCGTCCAAATGCTGCGTTCGGCGACCAAAGCGGCGACCGCCAGCACGGCTCCGTACGCAAGAAAGATTCGAGCCTCGAAGCTCGCATAGTAGAAGGCGAGGATCCCCAAGACTAGGCCACCCGCCACGGCTGCGGTGAGCAGGGGGGTGCCAAAGACGCCTTGGAGATGGCCTGCTTCACGGGTCCCGATGATCGCGACCATCACGATGCGAACGCCGACTACATCCACCGCAGTAAGCAAAGTACCACTGGCGTGGTGGAGCAGCGTAGCCCGCTCAGACTGCAGATTGATCACGAGGACCACCGCTGTCACAGATGCAGTCGCCCACAGGACCCCTGTGACGAGCCACTGCTGGAGGTCTTGAGACCGGCGCAGACTCACAACCAGAGCCAACGGAGCGAGGAACAGTGCGAAGGGGCCCGAGAGTCCTGCTATTGCCAAGCCGACTATATCCAGACTCCTCCAGTACCACTTGTGCGGACGTGGAGCGATCATGATCAGATAACTCAGCACCGCTAGGTGCCACTGGGCATCCGTGAGTATCGCGTCGATTCCCGACGCTCCCGGCACGTTCAGGTAAGCGAAGCCTAGGGCAAGGCGCAGCCAAGTGTTAGGGATGATGGTAGCGAGACGATCTGAGGCAAGAAACACCACTGGGAGGACCTGGCAACCAATGGCCGCTAGTACAAACACCAGCGGTGCCCAACCGATCGGGACCAGCAGAGAGAGTCCTGCCACAATCCTGGAGGTGACTTGTAGGTACCCCGCATATGGGGTGAGGAAGGGCACGAACGGACCGAGGGTATAGGCCTGCGAGTACCAATTCACGCCGTCTTCGGCAAAGAACTGGGGGTTAGTCACCGCGTCCGGACGATGCAAAATCACCAGCGCCGTGGCCACCAGCGCAACGCCCAGCAAGAAAATGCGGCCGCGCGGTGGGGACTCGAACCTTCGCCGGGCCACCTGGAGCCAGCGGGCGGGCACCATGCTGCGAAGGTCATCCCACACGGATGGAGCCTCCAGTGGGTCGACAGTCCCGCTCAACGGCAGGCTCGTCCTGGTACAAGTGGCGTCCAGCTGTGAATGCATGGCTCAGAGTTAACCACCACCCGACGTCGATCCCGGCCCCCCACGCCCAAACACCTCCTTTGGACTAGGACCACACGATCAACCCTGCGCTAACCGCTTGGGAACCGCCACCAGGGAGCGCTTCACAGCTCCCTGTGACGTCGCTCGCGTCTAACCCAGGGCCCAATCACGGTCATCCATCATAGCCCGAAGAGTAACCCCTCCGCTCAGGGAGTCGGCACCGCTTGATACCCTCCGCAACTATACGGTAGTGTGGTCGCCGGGATTCGGCCAACGCAGCCTACAAAGCAGCATGTGACCAGCACGGACGAGCGGTAACAGAGAGATAGGAGATGACCGACGGCCTCTACACTTACTGCCGACCCGGTTCAGGCTATGAAGCCCCCAGTCACGATATGAATACGCCCGCCTACGATCCGCTCCGTGGATGAGGGGACAGCGCATGCGCTCTGATCGCAGCGCTTCGGTCTGGGCTGGTCGACTCCCGTACTTTCTGATACTGCTACCCGTCGCCCTTTACGTCGGCAGCGTCGCTCGATACGGAGTTAACGTGCCGTTTGCCGACGAGTTCGCGCAGATCCCCTTTGTGGTGGCCGCCGCGCATGGCCACCTTACCTTAGCGCAGATCTGGGCGCCTCACAACGACAATCGCATTTTGCTACCTAATCTTCTCGCAATTGCGCTTCTACTGCCGACGCACTACAACCTCACAGCCGAAATGTGGGCCAGCGTCGGGATCGTTCTCGCCGCATTCCTCGTACTGATGCGTTGTCTTGAAAGGGAGTCCGATATACGCGGTTGGTGGCTCCTTCCGGTAGCGCTTCTTTTCTTCGACCTGACCCAGTGGGAAAACATGCTCTGGGGTTTTCAGTTGGCATGGTATCTCATCCTCTTGATGCTCGTGGTCGTTGTCTACAACCTTACGGGCCAGACACGGGGCTGGATGAATCTCGTCATTGCGTCAGCTGCCGGACTGATCGGGACGTTCTCATCGTTGCAGGGGCTAATCATCTGGCCTGACGGTGCACTGTTGCTGTTGATATGCGGGCCAAGACAGATGACTCGCCTCGTTGCCTGGTGTAGTCTCGGCGTCTTATCTGGGATCGTTTACTTCGAGAACTTCCCTCCTCTTGAGAACCACAGTGCTCTCTTCTACAGCCTCGGTCATCCCGAGACAACCGTAGCCTTTTTTGTGACCGTAGTAGGCGGACCGGCTGGCCATCATGCCGAGGCTTTTGGCGTCGTCGTACTCGCCGGAGTCGTAGCACTCGTAGCTGCCTACTGGACTCGAAGCGATCTGAGAAGCCAGCTCCGGGTCCCGTTGGCACTGGTTGTTTTTGCGCTTATCTTCGATGTCGTCGTAACGATCGGTCGCGTGAATCTAGGGTCCTCTGAAGGAGCTTCATCGCGCTACACCACGTACAACCTTCTCGCCCTCATCGGGCTCTATTCGGCCGGTGTGATCGCGCTTCGTGCGACACTCGCCCGACGCCAGGCACTGAGTGCTTGGCTACCCGAGCATGCGCGGGCGCTGGTGGCGTTTGCAACGTGCCTGCTTCTTGCGATCGGACTGGTTGGCGCCACACTTCCAGGCGCGATACGCCAGAGCTCACAGGTCAGGGAGTCCAGAGTGTTGGCTGCGACCTTATTGCTGCACTATAAGACGGCTCCCAACGCGAATCTCGCGGCGGCGTTGTTTCCACCCAGTGCTGCCTACGTTCGCCGTAGGGCGCGCCAGTTGCAGCGCAACCATTGGTCGGTCTTCTACCGACCCGCAGGCTAAACACTGCAGCACCGCGGGCAGGGTAGGTCTGATAGTGGCAGCATTGCATGCACATGCTGGAGCGGCGGACTAGGTCAGGTCAGTCGCCTTAATCGCCGCTCCTCCGGCAGGGGCCACGGACTGCCGAGCGCGCCTCAGACCAGCGGAGGGGTGGTCCACACCTACCCCTCAGGGTACTGTAACTGGATTTTCACGCTCTACCGTCCCATGCACGGACCTGGGCCGGTAGTCTAGACCCTACCCACGAAGTGCGTGCCGCCTTCAGCCCCTCCCACCGACCCACCTGGCGGAGGCGCCTGACCCTCAGCAGACGTTGCCCACCACCGAGAGAACTAAGAGGGAAGCATTGAAGAGCCGCGTTCTGATCCCGGGTCTAGTCGCGCTGATCTCGGCAACGACGGTCGCGATGAGTGCGCCCACCCCCCACCGCCCGGTGGCCACCTTGGACGCATCCGCTGGAACCTCTACGCCACAGACCTCGACCTCCCCAATCGGGACTGCGCCTAGTCCGGCTTCCGAAGCTCATGCGGTTGAGTGCTTCGACCTCCCCATCAGCAGTTTGCTCATCGACCCGGACAGCTGCTGGCAGGTTGGACCAACCGCCATGCTGCTCGGGGGTACTGACCCGGCAGCTCCGGGGAGTGGACTCGTAGCAGTCATACAGGGCCAGTCCCAAAGCCTGACCGAGATCCCCGGGGCCGGCCCTCTTCAAGTTGTAGAAGCTCAGGGTGACGCCGGATGCGTGGAGGATTCAAGCGGGGGCTTCCATACCGTGAGCCTGATCGATGGAAACGTCGGAGTACCGTCCCAGGCAACCTGCCCCACCGGCACCATGGTGCCGTCAAACCAAGGGTCTCCGCCCGGGGCCACCGCGGTGGTGGCAAGCAAGGACGCGACCGCCACGACGTATGCCGCGGCTTCCTCACCGCCTTCCACTCCGTCCTATTATGAATACAGCGCCTATCTCGCAGAATGCTCAAATAGCGCCCTAGCGAGCTGTCCTCTCTACCGACAGGGCGACTCTACCTACACGCCCCCCCAAGGAGGTCTAGTCGTACTTGACTTCGGTTCGCAGTGCTCCATACCTAACAGCTCGCCCGTCGCGTACGGCGTTGAGATGTTCCCAGGATCCTCGACATGTACTCCCGACGCTACGATCCGCAGCCTGGCCCAATTTTGGATCGACGGGTATGAGTCGGACCACAGCGGTGGGACTGGACTGATCACGCTGGGGATAGGCACTAGCAGTAGCTACAACGGCGTAGACACGAGCCACCAGCCTCAGTCCCTTGCCGCCGCGGGCCAGGCGTGGTTTCAGCAAACAGTCGCTGAGGGCAACTACACGGTCGGGTCGGCGCCAATCACTATCTGGGGTGCAACCGACATAGAGGAGTCGAGTGGCGATGAGTGGTGGGATGGCGCTGACAGCGTAACCTGGGTGCAGGGCTACAGCGCGGCTTCGGACACCGGCGGAACTTGCTTTGGGGGTTCTGGCTTCCTCGCCGACTACGGTGACTATAACCAAAGCTTTGTCGAAGGCGGCACTCAGCCGGCGGGAGATAGCTGGTCAGACTTGGATGTCTATGACGTAGCGAGCGGGATTACCGCTACGTGCGCTCTGCCCGAGATCTATTACAATCCAAACGCAACCGAGTGGGAGAACCTCAACCACTGGGCTGCGGCACAGCACCCTGCACTGACTGCCCTTAAGTTCGTTGCCGCAATGTCAGATGTCTCGTCAGGCAGTGCCAGCTGCCCAGCACCGACCGACGGGAACACAGAGCTTTGGCCAAGCTGTTCATGGCAGGCACTGCAGACCGATACGAACCAATCTCCGATCGTGCCTGGAGTGACACAGATCAGCACCTCCCTACAGGGTCAACCGCCTCAGGTGTACTCCGTGAACCCCAGCGGCGGACCCGCGGGAGGTGGCAGCACCGTCACGATCACCGGCAGCAACTTTCTTGGCGCATCAAATGTAAATTTTGGATCGACCCCAGCCAGCGCCTTCACTGTAAACTCCTCGAATGCCATAACGGCAACAAGCCCGGCCAGTAGTGCGGGACTTACTGCCGTAACCGTGGAGACGGCCCTTGGAACCAGTACCACAGGGGCGTCTAGCGACTGCGTCTATAACGGCAGTGGGCCGCTCAGTACGTCGCCTTCGGCAACGGTGAGTTATCCCGGTCAAGTCAATTCGTTCTATCAGGGAACGGGGAATAGTCTTTGCTACGCATGGTATACGGGCACGTGGAATGGTCCGATCAACTTAGGTGCAAGCAATCTGGAAGGAGCACCCACCGCGGCAGGGCAAGCAAACGGGGTGATCGACGTATTCTGGAGGGGCACAGACTCAGCGCTGTACCACGAGTGGTACTACTCAGGAACTTGGTACGGCCCAGTAGACATGGGTGGAACTCTTGGAGGAAACCCGGAAGTCGTTGACAGTGGCTCGGGCCGAGTCGACGTCTTATGGGTTGGAACCAACGGCTACCTCTGGGGAGACCTCTATACGCCGGCCGCTGGCTGGGGTGGGATTGCACAGCTCGAGTCCACCAGCACAATCTCTGGATCGCCACATGCTGTAGCACAGTCGGACGGCACCATCGATATCTTCTGGAAGGGAAGCGATGGTAGCTTGTGGCACCAGTGGTACTACGCCAGCCACTGGTACGGGCCCCAATCCATGGACGTGCAACTTGGATCTCAGCCGGTTCCGGTCAATCCGGATGGCAGCATCATAGACGTCTACTGGCAGGCGACGAACGGAGCTCTCTGGCATATGTGGTGGAACGGGACCTGGTACGCACCAACGAAGGTCGCCATGGGCACACTAGGATCGATTCCTGATCCCGTTGTGACCAGTCCAGGAGTCATCGATGTCTACTGGCAAGGCACGGATGGTCGGCTATGGCACGGCTGGTACGTCAACCGCTGGTACGGACCGGCCGCAGTCGCATCCGGCGTCCTTGGGGGTCCGCCATCCGTTGTCGGGCAATCCAACGGGGCAATTAGCGCCGTATGGCAAGGCACTGATAGCAACCTGTGGTCCATGTGGTGGAGTGGCAACTGGGCAGGACCCACCGACCTGAGCCAGTAATAAGAGCTCCGCCGCGAATTCCGGCTGCGATATCTCAAGCAGCCCTTCCCACCATTGCGGGCCCACGTGCCCGTGTCGGGCAGCGTGTCTAGCGAGTAGCGGATAGCTCCAAGGCCCCATCGAGCACGAAGGCTTGCGCTCTCCAGAGCAAGTAGTTAAAAGCTCTCTGCGCCCTAGCTACACCAGTCGACGCCCGCAGTCCTCGGACTGGTCTCATCCGCACTCCGCTACTATCAGCTAGCCACACGGCGCTCCGCCCACAAGCATGAATGGATCGCGAAGGAGTTGTGACCTTGGGTCCTCACGACGAAACGCTCGGGACAGCAGCAAGCCATCGCGGTGGACCAGCCACTCCCCTCGTCAGTATTCTCATCGTTACCTTCAACCCCGATGAAGGATCCCTGAGTCGCTGTCTGACCTCCATCGCAAAACAAACCTGCAGTGACTATGAGGTCATCATGATCGACAACGGCTCACGCGACTCGGTTTTCTCCCGAGTCGTCCAACAGGTACGAGAGCGACCTGCCGATGCGATCCCCATAGCGCTGCGGCGCCTTTCCTCGAATACCGGTTTTGCGCACGCCATGAATCTGGCAATAGCCACGTCCTCAGGGGATCTTTGCCTCCTTCTGAATCCCGACGCTGAACTCGCAAACCTTGCCCTAGAAGCTCTGATTGACCAGGCCGCCTCTCACCCAGAACTGATCGGGTTCGCGCCTAAGGTCAAGTTAGCTGCCTACCCAGACATTATCGACTCAGTAGGCCTCGAGTTCAGCTGGAGTGGAGACGCCTGGCAGAGAGGCCTCGGACAGATCGATATCGGCCAATTTGATCGACCTGAGCGCGTTAGAGGGGTAACCATGGGCGCCGCTCTGATCCGTCGGACGGCGTTCGCACCAGACGAGGTGGGACCTCTAGATGAGCGCTTCTTTATGTTTTTCGAAGACGTTGATTGGAGTCTCCGCGCGAGCCTTTACGGCAAGAGCTTTATCACAGTACCCCAGGCGATCGTCTTTCATGCGGGTGGCGAGAGTTCCCGCCAGAAGGCCTTCAGTTGGCGCTACCGCCTTATCGAACGCAACGTCTACTATGCCGCCATCAAGAATTATGAGACGCGCCACCTGCGTAGCTTCCTACTCCGTCGCACCGGACCACATCTCCGCCAAATCTCTCACGGAGTCCGTCCTTGGACGACATTGCGGCTATTGCTCGAGGCGGCCCGGGGTCTGAGCACCATGCGGGCTACCCGAAGGCTGGTTCAGACTCGCCGCCAGCGGCGAGATGCTGACGTGATCGGCGGGAAAGCCCCACAACCCGCAATAGACGTACTAACATGGCGACCGATTTACAGTTGGCGAGTCGTGCGAGATAGCCTCGGCAGACTCTACGCAGTAGAGGGCACCGATCAGTGGTCCCGCGCTTATCGCTACCTTGAAGTCTTTCTCCGATCTAACGTTCGACTCGACTCGGCCGAGGTCTTACGGCGGCTCGAGGAGGTTGCCGGCCCGCTTCCCCAGGCTATTTACTCCTACGCTAAGAGCATAGAGAAGTCTTAGGCTGATGGTTCGCCGATCTGGCGCTAGCCGGCATACAGCGTGCCTTTGATCAATTATCTGCGCAGGGTCTGCGGGTTGAGGTGACTGCAGCAGCTACGACAGAATCAGCGGACCCGACTCTTGTCAGCATTCTGATAGTGACCTATGAGCCCGATCAGAAGCTGCTGACGGAATGCATCGCATCGGTCATCGCAAGCACGCACCGGCCGTTACAGCTTGTAGTGGTAGACAACGGGTCACAGCGACAGCCTGTGATCACTACGATCCAGGAATCCATCCGCACATCCACGCACCCCGAAGTCGAAGTTACTTTCTCGGCTTTGAATGGCAACCGCGGCTACGCGGGGGGTACGAACGAAGGAATCAGACTAAGTCGCGGCGAGTTTGTCCTGCTCCTGAACCCTGACGCGCGAGTCGAGTCCACGACGGTCAGCCTCCTCCTGGACGCGGCGCGTAGGCGTCCTAGGGTCTCGGGATTCGCCCCCAAAGTTCTCCTCTCGGATCCGGGTGTGGTCATCGACTCTGTCGGCCTCATCCTTCAGCAGAACGGAGTAGCGTTACAACGAGGACTCGGCGAAGCGGATGTCGGACAGTACGACGTAGAGACACCTACACAGGGGCTTTGCTTTGCAGCTGCACTCATTCGCCGGGACGCCTTTGGGCATGCGGCGGTAGGTCTCCTTGACGAACGGTACTTTATGTTCTATGAGGACGTGGACTGGTCCTACCGAGCAAACATCGTCGGCGAGGACTTTTGGGCGGTTCCCGATGCTAGGGTCTTTCATTTTCACTCAGCGTCAACGCGCCATCTAGGAGGTGGACTGAAGGCGAGGTTGATCCAACGCAACCTGATGTGGACCGTAATCAAGAATTGTGAGGGGCGAGCCTTCATAACTGTCTTATTGCGTCGCACGGCGATTGCGCTGCGACGGATTCTAGGACTCCGTCACCCCGTGGCATCAGCTCGTGCAATCGGCGAAGCCTGGTTCGCTCTTCCCTCAATTTTAGGGACGCGTCGGCTTGTGCAGCGTCGGCGTGTTCGGCGTGATCGCGACTTCCTGTCGGCGCATACCGATCCGCCGTTCTTTGACGCGGACAGGTATGTGCCACAGGTCAGCATCGCAGCCTTGTTAGCGGTCCTAGCACACCTGTACGCGGTCGCACCAGATCCTGTCCTAGAAGCCACGCTGACACGCGTTCAACGCAGTCTGAGTCCGGGCCCGCCGCTCGATCCCGCCCATGTAACCGCAATCGTGAGAGAGAGCGGCCTGGCGATCAGTCCCGGCCTCGGGTGGCTCCTCGGAGAGATCGACCGATTACCCGAGTGAGTCGGCACATCATCCTCGCCTCAACTGAAGCCAAAGACAGTCCAGCCGACCCTTAGCAGCGTACCGCAGACGTGCATCGGCAGCCTGGATGGCGGGGTCTCGCTAGGAGAGTCGGCGACGTGTCCACCATACCTTAGCCGCTCTAAGCGTCGACCGAACCCCCTGACGCCTCAAACTACTCACACCAAGAACCCATAACGACCAGCCTTTGTGGGCCCTGCCCCGGGTGCCGTACCGCTGGCTACGACGCGAGACGCCTACTCCGGGCACATCGGTTGCCTTCCGCAAGTGTTCACAGAATTCTATCAGGGGTGCCGCGGCCCGGGCCCACGTCATGCCGGCTGCAATGGACTCGACTCGCTTCTGCATCTCTCGACGCCGCACCGCGTCAGACGCCATGTCGAGTATTGCGCCGGCCAAAGCGTCCACGTCTTCCGATGGGACGGTCCAGCCTAGGTCTTGCCTGGCCACCAAATCAGCCAAGACGTCCCCTTCGGTGGTGATAATTGGTAGGTTGGCCCACAAGTAGTCCAGGAGTCGGGTACGGAAGGAGTAGCGCGTCTCCGCATTGTTGAAGTGAGTTGATACGCCACAGTCGGCGCTTAGTAGCCAGTCTCCCCGTTGAGCGTAGGGTATCCACTCTTCATTGAAGAACACATGCCGGCCTTCAAGCCCTAGGACAGACGCCAATTCCCGGGCACGTTGTGGCATCCACATTCGCGCAGGGATCCCAGGGTTGGGATGAGTCGTGGACATAAAGACCAACTTAATTCTCGGGTCACGTGAGACGACCCGCGCGACCGCCTCAATGAGGGTCAGCGGATCGAACCAGTTGTAAATGCCGCCCGCCCAGAGCAAGATCAGGTCCGCGTCCGTCAACACTGTGGGAAAACCTGGCGGGCGCTGCACCAGGGGGCCCGGCGGCGAGTCCGGCAGTCCGAAGGGGACGACGTCAATCAAGCTACGGAGCGAGTTATCGTGCGACCAAGTCTGGGGGTTCACGCGCCCTACCGCCGTCAATGCTCCAATCCAAAGGTCGCGCTGACGCTCGCTGGCACAGATGAAGTAGTCGCCAGCGGTCAACTGCTCGTCTAGAATCTCTTGCACACGCTCGCTCCGGGCTGTTCGCTCGGTGACCCCTAAGTAGGCGTCTTGTTCCAAGAGGGCCAAAGGAAAAGGATCGTAAAGGTCCACGATGACTGGAAGACCCAAGTCCTTTAGCGCGGGATACGCGCGCAACGCAAATCCCTGTACCAGGATGGCATCGTGCTGCAGGGCCAGGGACTCCATTTCGTTCGGGGTGGGGCTGGCCACGAATGCGAGGGATCCATTTTGGGGGCCTTGCCCTCCGCCCCCGGCGATCATGACTTCATGACCCGCCACCTGGAGCTGGGCCGCAAGCTCAATACACCTTATGCCTGGCCCGGCCATCCTCTCGGCGACGATGTCGTTGGCAACGATGAGAACGCGTGGCACTTGAGGAGCGTACCAAAGCGCCCTCTGCTCAGTACCTGACAGGCGATGTCCGCGCACAACCCCCCTTGGCGGCGGTGGCCACTTGCACTTCCGCAATCTCTACCGGTCTCTATCTGAGACGGGCACCTACGGCCGGATTGGTGCCACGCCGGGTTCACCTCCAGCGCCGACCGACATGCGAATAGGCCGTCGGCGCGGGCGTGAGGCTATCGCAGTGAGCGGTCAGACAGAAGTGGCACCTTCCCAAGAGACGCTGGCTCGGGAGAGGTGCGCGACTAACTCTGATTCTGAGACACCGGCGCGACGCCTCTGGCTCAGACGGTCCGTGCCCGGCGCGGCCGGACGGCACCACTCACGTGCGCGGAGTCACCGGTAATCTCTCACCGGAGAGGACCCGTCGAGGCGGCTGTCCATGGTCGCCCTCCACGCTCTCCGCGCGAGCAGTAGGGTCGGCGTGACTATCCTGAGTCCGATGCGAGATGCTTCAACGAGCGTCGGGGATCCTGGCGTCGCCACTAGCCCACTCACCCTGATGGCGGTTCACGCCCACCCGGACGACGAGGCAGTATCGACGGGTGGGATTCTGCACAAGTATGGGCTTGACGGCATAAAGACGGTTTTGGTCACCTGCACTGGCGGCGAGTTCGGCGATGGGCCCGAGGGACTCAAGCCAGACCAGCCGGGCCATGATCCCGAAGTAGTGAAGCGGACTCGACGGGCGGAGCTAGAATCATCTCGCCAAGCCCTCGGAATCTCTGTCCTGGAGCTGCTTGGCTACCACGATTCCGGCATGGCAGAGTGGAATCGGGCGGGAACATCCGGAGCGTTTGCCGGCGCCGATCTCGACCAGGAGATAGGCAAGCTCTCACGGCTCATTGACAAGTATCGTCCCCAGGTTGTGGTGACCTATGGAGAGGATGGCGGCTACGGCCACCCGGACCACATCCGCACCCATCAGGTCGCGCGGGGCGCAGTTCTGGCGACTGGGATTCCCCAGAAACTCTACTACACGGTGTTCCCAAAGTCGCTTGCCATGCGGGTGATGGCCCAAATGAAGGAAATGGGAATTGACCCTTGGGAACTAGGGGACATTGACTTCGATCCAGCCGATCCTCCCTTCGGAGTCGCGGACGAGTTGATCACGACCGTCGTAGACGTTGCGGCCGACGTGTCGGCAAAGCTGGCCTCGGTACGTGCCCACGCAAGCCAGATGGACAACGCCTTCTTCGCCAGCTTGCCAGACCAGGTAGCGCCACTTCTCATGGGCCGGGAATATTACATCCGAGCCCTGGACCTGACCGGAACCCCGATCCCCGAAACCGACCTCTTCGCCGGCCTTCGCTAGTTCTGGGCCCCGATTCAGCCAGGAACTCGTAGGCGTAGGACTTCTAAAGCCCGATCGGCATGAACTTCCATGTGGATTTCACTCTTAATCACCTCTAGGACTCGCGCGTCGGTATCAATCACAAAAGTCCACCGTTTGACAGGAATCGGCAGGAAGCGCCGCTTCACTCCAAAAATGCCAGCAACTTCACCGTCACGGTCGCTCAAAAGGGGAAAGTCCAGCGCACACTGAGTGGCAAAATCGTATTGCTTCGCAACCGAATCGGCGCTGATCCCGACCACCTCGGCGCCAAGCTGCCTTATCTCCGAGGTCAGGTCGCGAAAGTGACGGGTCTCGATGCTGCAGCCACGACTGTTGGCCACTGGGTAGAAGAAAAGGATGACCGGCCCCCGAGACAGGAAGTCCGAGAACCGGCGCGTGACCCCCTGTTCGTCTGGAAGTTGGAAGTCTCTGACCAGATCCCCTCTTTCCATGCCATCACCCTACTCGTCGAGCGAGCGGGGCACGTGTCCCGATCGGACGGGGCTACTCACCCTGAACCTCCGGGAAGCGGAAGCATCGACGAAGGTGGTCGTTGACCAGCCCAGCAGCCTGCATGTACGAGTAACAGATGGTCGGTCCGACAAACCGGAATCCCCTGGTCCGAAGGTCAGCACTCAGGGCTTGGGCAGCTGGCACGGTGGTTGGTACTCGCCCGGATACTGTCCAGCCGCGCACGACTGCCCGACCTCCGACGAAGGTCCAGGCATACTCGTCAAAACTGCCGAATTCCTACTGAACCCTCAGGAAGCAACCGGCATTACCGACAGTTGCAGCGATCTTCTGGCGATGGCGCACGATGCCCGCGTCGGCCACGAGTTCCTCCATCCGGCTGGTATCGAATGACGCCACTACGGCGGGGTCGAAGTTGCCAAAGGCTCGACGGTAACCGGCTCGTCTTTTCAGAATGGTGAGCCAGCTCA
>JBAQYY010000179.1:0-25341 GCA_049790415.1 Candidatus Dormiibacterota bacterium
GGACTCCGCTCCTGGCTGCCGTGCTGGCCCCGGTGGTCGTCGGGACCGGCGTCGCCGCTCACTTCCGGGTCGTCCCGGCCGACAAGGCAGTCGCGGCTCTGGCGGTGGCCCTCCTGTTCGGGATCGGGGTGGACAGGGTCAGGTCTTCGTCACGAGGATCGGGCCCCGTCAGGTCCGGCGTTGCCAGCTGGATCCCCTTGACCCAACCCGCCGGGCCGACCCTGCTGATCCTGCTGCTAGCGGCCGTACTGGGTGCCTGGCTGGCGGCGAGCACAGCCTGGTGGCTCCTGGTATTCGGGTTGATCGGCGTTGGCGGGGCGCTTCGGATCTTCGCTAATCCCACCAGTAGTGGGCCCGGCAAGCTAGCTCCGCTTCTGGGCGTGGCCAGCATTCAACTGCTGGCGGCGTGGGGGACGGTCTGGGTGGAACTGGGACGGCTTCCTTGGCTCGGGCTGCTGGCCGCCCTCCTGCCCGCCAGCCTGGTGGCCGCGCTCTGGTTGGCGCGACCCCCCAAGAGCGAGGCGATCCCGGCCGGCTTCCGAAACGAGGGCCGGTCCCAGCTCAGCGACAGGGGCGCCCGAACTCTCTTCCACGGACTCCTCATCCTGGCCCTGGCGGTACCGCTGGTGATCGCGGTCAGCGGCCTGGGCGAAGCCGAGTGCTTCCTTCCTTGGCTGCTGGCGCCGCTCGGCGAGGGGCCCCTTCGCAACTTCCGTTCGGAGGAGCCAAGCCGCCGTGTCCGAGCCGTCCGCCAGTTGGCGGCGCTGGTCCTGGCTGGCTCGGCTCTGCTGGCAGTGGGGATCTGGGCCGGCTGAACCTATTGAGACGACCGCGTCTGGTTAGTCCCCGCTCCCGACCACCGCAGCCAGTCCCGCCGGCACCCCGTACTCGGGGAGAAGAAGGTCAACCGTCCGTTCCCAGGTGAAGTTCTGGGCCCGTCGCCAGGCCGCTCGCCCCATCGCTGTCTCGGCTTCAGCTGACGCGGAGAGGACCTTTGCGATGGCGTCGGCATAGTCGGCCGGATTGTGGCCCTCAACCAGATAGCCGGTCCGCCCATCCGCGACCACATCACGCAGGCCTCCTACCGAGGCCGCCACCACCGGAGTTCCACAGGCCTGGGCCTCAAGGGCGACCAGGCCGAAGGACTCTGTGTGGGACGGGACAACCACCACGTCAGCCAGGCAGTAGAGAAGCGCCAAACGGTCCTGAGGTTGGGCTCCCAGGAAGCAGACCTGGTCGGTGAGCTTGAGCTCTCGGACCCGGGCCTCGAGCAGGCCGAGCTGATCGACCTGGGCGCCGTCGCTGCTCACGTCACCGACGAACAGTAGTTGCAGCGGGAGGGAGAGGTCCTCGCGCCGAACCAGATTGGCGAAGGCCTCCAGGAGCGTGTCCGGTCCCTTGAGCGGCTCCAGTCGACCAGCGAAGAGGATGACCCTTCGTCCCACCAGCTTGAGTTTCCTTCGCAGCCGATCCGGGTCGCGGGGCTGAAACCGAACCAGGTCAACTCCCGGCGGAGCTACCACGACCTGATCCTGCCGAGCCCCATAGAGGCGGTGCAGGCCGTGCGCCTCGCCGGGAGTGTTTGCCACCAGCCGAGCCCCGGCGCTGACCGCCCGGCGCTCGGCCAGCAGTCGCTGGGGACCGTCACCGTTGAAGCCGTATTCGCCCTTGACCGCGGAGAGGGTGTGCGACGTGTGCAGCCAGGGCACTCCCAGTTCGGCGGCCAGCTCGGCCGCTACGTCGACGGTCAGCCAGTAGTGGCTGTGGACGGCGAGATAGCGCCGGTCGGCCCGCGCCATGAAGGCGCTCACTCCGCGCAGATACTCCTCGCGGGTGTTCGGCAGCTGATGCTTGGAAAGGCGCCGCGCCGGACCCGCGTTGATCGCCACCACCCGGCTGCGCGGCCCCATCGCTTGCTCGTCGGGCTCATCAGGATCGGTGCGCCGAACGAAAACGTCGGTGTGCACACCGCGGGCGCCCAGTTCCTCACAGACAGAGCGAACGTAGACGTTGAGGCCGCCGTTCTCGCGCTGGCCCAGGCGAGCCAAGGGCGAGGCATGGAGAGAGAGGAAGGCGATGGTCTCGCCCGGGCCTACTCCGGTTCGTCTCGAGGGGGTGGTCACGCGCTCCCTCCCGAGTCACTGACAGGAATGAGTTGCAGCCGCCAGAGAGGTTTGTCGACTGCGCCCAGGTGGTACTTGTACGCCTCACTTCCGCGCAGGAAGTCGGCCGTGTGACAGTGCTCCTCGAGCGCCGTGCGGATGCCCTCGGCGACGCAGATGAGGCCCGGGGACAGGAAGCCGGCGTCCGGTTGGTAGCCGGAGTTGTAGAGGTTCCAGGTACCGGACACGGTGAAGCCCATGGTGGCGGCAATAAGTTGGTCACCGGATTGGATGAACTGCAGCCGCAGCCAGCCTCGCTCCTCCAGGCGCGTGCAGGCACGGCGGATGAACCGCTCCACCTCGGGAGTCAGGAAGTCCACCTTGTGGGCGCCGCTGGCTCGAAGCAGGATGAAGAAGGCGTCAAGGGCCGGCTCGAGGCCCAACTGCTTCTGGGTCACCTGGCTCCAGGCCGGTCGCTCGATGTCTAGCCGCCGCATCTTTCGGCGGAGTTCGTGGCGATCCTTCTTGTTGAGGCGAGTGGCCAGGTAGCCGTCGAAGTCCTCGTCAAGCAGAACCTGTGGGCTCACCTCATCCTGGGTCAGATCCCGGCGCAGGTCGAGACGCTCGGCGGCCTGACCCAGCGCGTCCAGAGCCACTGACGAGTCGACCAGGTAGTGGAGGTCGAAGGTCAGCGCACCTCTCTCCTGCTCACCTCGCAGGAGGTGGTCTAGAGCGGGAGTCACCACCT
Source organism: Candidatus Dormiibacterota bacterium (assembly GCA_049790415.1). GTDB lineage: Bacteria > Chloroflexota > Dormibacteria > Aeolococcales > Bog-877 > Bog-877. The sequence continues at coordinate 2,851 of JBAQYY010000179.1, forward strand.
CGGCAGCACGGCCCGGCCGGAACAAGAAACCGAGGTGGTCGGAGAGGTCGGAGCCGCCCCCGAATTCGAACTTTCTCGGGCCGCGGGCGGAACACTGCAGCGGCACGATCCCCAGAACCTGGTGATCGTCGGCCACCACCAGACAGTGCAGCTCACGGCCCTCGCCGTATGCCTCCCACCAACTCCATTGCCAATCCCACGACAAGAAGGGATTGATGGGCTCGCCCGCCCCTTCGACGTCGTTCCAATCGGTGCGTAGCCGCCTCAGCCCGTCAGCGGTGGTGATCTCTTCCACCCGCAGGCCGCGGTCGCTCGAATTCAATGCTGCTTGCGCCCCCGAGGGCGCTGGACATGAGGCCCCGATGCTTGCTCCACCCTGAAATCCCGGCACTCTGCCGGGCTCGTCGAGCCACGGCCAGCGAGATCACTCTACCATCGCCAAGAGCGGCCGAACATAAGACGAGGGGAGCCCTCAGGTTGAACAAGCCGGGTCGGGCGGTGGTGCAGATCTGGGCGGCTGGCACCGGTGGTGGTCACTTTGGGGTTGCCCGGGCTCTGGCTGCAGCTCTCGATCAGCGGACCGGGGGGGACCTCTCGATCGCGCTCGACGACCCGGTCGACTACCCGATCGGCCGCACCGCCCGCACGTTGGCCCGCGCCTACGGGCCGCTGGTGCGGACCTCGCCCGCCCTCTGGGGCGTCCTTTTTCGGGGCTTCAGCAGCCCCACGCTGAGCTCGGGAATGGATCGCTTCCTCCTGCGCCAGCTGGCGGCGGCGATGTCCGAGCGAACTCGAGTCCTGGGCCCGCAGGTGGTGGTCAACTGCCATCCCCTGCTCGGACCGGCGGCCCGGTTGGCGGCGGCAGCGGCCGGAGCGGGCGGGACCGCCCCCCCTCTGATCACGGTCATGACGGATCTCGTGGGGGGTCATCGGGGTTGGCTCTCGCCCCACCCAGACGCCTTCTTGACCGCGACCCCTGAGGCAACCGACTGGTGTCTGCAGCACGGAGTTCCGGCCCATCTGATTCGGCAAACCGGGCTCCCGGTAGACCCCGCCCTGGCCCAGCGTTCGCGCGACGATTCAGAGCGCCGGCGAGCACGCCGCGAACTAGGCTTGGATCCCGAGCTGCTCACCGTCTTGATTGGCGGCGGCGCCGAGGGTGCCGGCAACCTGAGGCGTCTAGCCCTCTGGCTGGGGCGCAGTGAGCTGCCCCTCCAGGTGGTGGTTGCTTGCGGCAACAACCGGCGCCTCTATGCCTGGTTGGATAGTCACCCGCAAGCTGTGCCCACCCAGTGCCTGAGCTACCAGAATTCGCTGACGCCGTGGCTGCGCGCGGCCGACATCTACCTGGGCAAGGCCGGACCTAGCGCTCTCGCCGAGGGGGCGGCCGCTGGTCTGGCGCTGCTGGTGACCGACGCGCTTCCCGGCCAGGAGGAGAACAACGGGGCGGCCGTGGTGGCCGCCGGCGCCGCTCGCCTTGTCCGCGGACAGCAGGACCTGGTCGAGATCATGGCTCGCTTCTGCCGGCCGACGGATCCTCTCCTCAGGCAACTCCAGCAAGGCGCGCGGATCTGGGCACGGCCTGGCGCCGCCCCGGACGCGGCCGAGATAGTGCTCAGCTTCCTGGACGCGTCGCGGCAGGAGTCCCCGCTTCGGGCACGAAGCGCAGCCGGGTCAGCTGGCGACCACCTACCTCGGCATTGATGGCGTCCAGGATGGTGGTCGCCTCGATCTGTAGTTGATGGGCGATGGCCGGGTGGGCGCAAGCGAGGACCAGAACCGAGCGCTCGACGGCAAAGACCCTGACGTGGGGCCGGATGTACTCCCCACACACCCTGCTAAAAGCAGCCTCGATCCGGACCTGGCGGACCTGGCTCGTAGCTCCCAGGCGGCGCAGAACCCGGGGTAGGATCGCCTCTATCCCCTCCACTGGGCGAGCTCCCTACCCGGCTGCGTAGCCCCGGTGAGGTGGCCACCCCTGGCCTGCACCACCTGGGAAACCGCCACATCCCCTTCGATTTGGGGATCCTCGGTGGAGGTGATCAGGGTCTGCTCCACGGCCAGTTCCTCGGAGAGAAGCTGGATCAGCCCGGCGCGTCGGCCCTGGTCCAGCTCAGAGAGGACATCGTCGAGCAAGAGCAGCGGGGTTTCCCCACCCAGGCTGAGATGCTGCCGGACCTCGGCTACCTTCAGGGCCAGCACCACACTCCGCTGCTGGCCCTGGGAGGCGAACTGTCGTGCTGGGCGGCCACCCAGCAGAACTTCGAAGTCGTCCCGGTGGGGCCCAACCACGCACTGAGCCCGCGCCACCTCCTCGGCTGCTGCCCCGGCCAAGGCGCTTCGGAGTGCCGTCGCCGCATCCTTCTCCTCCCTCTCCTGGTGCTCGCGACCGAGCGCTGGTCGGTAGCGGAGTTGGAGCTCGGCCGGCTCACCGATCTTGCGGACGGCCTCGGCCGCCACCGGTTCCACGGTCGCCAGGAACAAGCGCCTCTCCTGGATCACCCGGGACCCGTGCTCGACCAGTGCCTCCGACCAAGGTCGCAGGTCGGCGACACCGGCTACTCCATCTCGTACCCGCCGCAAGAGGGCGGTGCGGTGCTCAACCACCCGCCTGTACTTGGTCGCTGCCTCAGCGTAGGTCGGCGAGAGTTGGCTGAGGACCACGTCGAGGAGTCGCCGCCTCGGCTCCGGCCCCCCTTTGACCAGGAGAAGGTCCTCGGGCCAGAACAGGACCACCCGGAAGCGACCGAGCAGTTGACGTGGCTGGATCAGATCGCCGTCCTGGCGTAGGCGACGCAGCCAACGCTCGCTCCCCTGCTGGCGCTCCGCTCTCAACTCCAGGTCCTTCTCCCCCTGTCGGCTGACCAGGTGCCCGGCGACACCCATTCGGGGCTCGCCCCAGGAGACGCAATCTCCCAGCGAGGCCGACCTCGGCGAGCGGGTCAGGGCTAGGGTGGATATGGCCTCCAAGAGGCTGGTCTTGCCCTGGCCGTTTTGGCCCAAAACAAGGTTCACCCCCGGAAGCAGCTCTAGGGATGCCTCCTGGTAGATGCGAAAGCTGACCAGGCGCAGCTGCGACAGGTACACCGGCTGGGGTCCGCCTCTGCCCTCAGATAGCGACTCGGACCGGCATGATCACGTACCGATAGGAGTCGTCTCCGGGGGCACGAATCAGGCCTGGTGAGAGGGGCCCGTTGAGAATCAGCTCCACCTCGGGGGAGTCGATGAGGTTGAGCACATCCGCCACGTAGCGGGCATTGAAAGCGATGCCCAGGCCATCACCCTCGATCGAGGCGTCGACCCCGGCCACGTTGTCACCCACCTCGTTGGTGTTGGCGGAGAGCACGATCTGCCCTTGATCGCAACGAATCTTGAGCACGTTGGCGGCGTCGCGGGCGAACAGCGAAACCACCTTGGTGGTGCGCCGGAGTTCTTCGGTGGATGCCCGCACCACCGTCTGCGAGGCGGTGGGGATCACCTTCTCGTAGCTGGGATAGACCCCGTCGATGAGGCGTGCCGTGAGCTCGTACCCGGGTAGCTCAAACTTCACCTGCGCCCGCGAAGCTCCCACTGTCAGGCTCACCGAAGCTGGACTTGCCGCGACCGGCTTGAGCAGGCGTGACAGCTCGGAAAGCGCCCGCGCCGGGATGATCACTCCTAGGCGATCTCCCTGCCGCTCGCCGTCCGCGGCGCGCAACACTCGGATCGCCAAGCGGTGGCCATCGGTGGCTACCAGCGTGACCTCGGGCCCGGCAATCTCCGTCAGCACCCCGGTGTAGATGGGCCGACCGTCATCCGCACTCGCGGCAATAACCGTCTGGTCAATTGCGGTGAGCAGCGTCTGGGGATCCAGCTCCACGGTGTCTCCATCGGAAACGTCAGGAAGAGGAGGAAACTCCTTGGCATCCACGCCCCGGATGTGGGCGTCGAAACGGCCGCTCTGCAGGCTCACCGTTTGATGGGTTTCGTCCAGCTGCCAGCGGAGTGGCTGTTCCGGCAAGGCGCTGACAAACTCGGAGAGCATGCGGGCGGGCACGGTAACCTCGCCCTCTTCCTCTACCTCAGCGGCCAGGGAGTGATGGATGGTCAGGTCGAGGTTGGTTGCGGTCAGCTGCAGCGTTCCCCCGCGGGCCGCCACCAGGACGTTGTTGAGGATGGGGAGGGTGACTCGGTTAGAGACCGCCCGACTGACCGAGTTGAGTCCAGCGCCCAACTGCTGGGGCGAGATCGTGCACTTCACTGAATAGGCCTCCTACGCTTCAAGAGCTCTCCACCTTCCCTTTCAACACCCCCGCGCAGCTCTTGGGACGGATATGTAGATTCGTAGCCATAGTAGGGGAGTGAAGGTTGGGGAAACTGATCGAAGCTGAACTCAGCACAGCGGTGGACAGCCTGTGGAAATCCCCGCCGGGGCAGGCCGCTAAGCGGCGCCTGGGCCGGGGTCGGGGGGTTGTCCCCGACAAGGGGGCGATGGCTAACAGGGGACACTGGAAAACATGTGCTGATCCGGCCTAACGCGACAGGAGGAGCTCCCGCAGCCGAGCGATGTCGTCGGAGACCCGGGGATCCTCCTTGGCCTCGGTGAAGATCTTCTCGTAGGAGTGGAGGACCGTGGTGTGATCCCGGCCGCCGAAGACCTGACCAATGGCGGGCAGGCTCATGGCAATCTCCTCGCGGATGAGGAACATCGCCACCTGGCGAGGAAACACGATGTGCTTGTCGCGGCGCTTGCTACGCATCTCCTCGACGGAGATGCCGTAGTACTCGGCGACCACCTGCTGGACGTGGTCCACGGACAAGGGCTTGGTGTCGGCGGAGGGAATGATGTCGCGGAGGATCTCTGAGACCTGACTTAGCGTCGGGCTCTCTCCGCCCGAGATGGAGGCGTGCGCCAGGACCCGGATGAGAGCTCCTTCCAGCTCGCGGATGTTCTTCTGGATCTTGAACGCGATGAAGGACAGAACCTCGTCGCTGAGGGGGTTCAGAGCGGGGTCCAGCTTGCTCCGCAGAATCGCCAGGCGCGTCTCGAAGTCCGGTGGCTGGATGTCCGCCATCAAGCCACCTTCGAAACGGGTCCGCAACCGATCCTCCAGGGTAGGGATCTCCCGAGGGGGCCGGTCGCTCGTGATGACGATCTGCCGGTTCACCTCCTGCAAGGCGTTGAAGGTGTGAAAGAACTCCTCCTGGGTGCGGTCCTTGCCGGCCAGGAACTGGATGTCGTCGACCAGGAGCACGTCGACCGTCCGGTACCGGGCCCGGAACTGAGCCATCCGGTTCTCCTGGATCGAGGTGATCATCTGGTTCATAAAACTCTCGGAAGTCACGTAGGCGACCCGCAGGCGATGGCTCTGCCAGACGGCGTGGCCGACCGCGTGCATGAGATGGGTCTTGCCCAGACCAACTCCGCCATAGATGAAGAGAGGGTTGTAGGCACGGCTCGGCGAGTCCGCCACCGCTCGGCAGGCGGCATAGGCAAAGCGCGAGGTGTTGCCGTCGACAAAGGCGTTGAAGGTGTAGCGCTGATTTAGTCCGGGGACTGTTTCGGCGATCCCTCCCGACCGGTCGTCGGACAGCACCACCGGACTCCGGGCGTCCGCCGGCGCTTCCGCGACCCCGTCCTCGGCGGCGGTCTGGACGGCAAAGTCCACCTGGATGTCGAGATTTAGGATGGCGGAAAGGGTTTCGCGGATGACTGCCGAATAGCGGTCGCTGACCCAGTCCCGGGCGAGGGGTGTCGGCACCCCGATCAAGGCTCGGGCCTTGTCCAGGTCGAAGGTCAGGAGTCGCGCGTTCTTAAGCCAGGCCTCATATCCCGGGCGGCTCACCTGGAAGCGGAGCTCCTCCTGAGCGGCCGTCCAGAGTTGATCGGAGGAGAGGCTCACCGAGGGCCGGACATCGGGCCAGTCGAGGCGCACTGAACGTATCGCAATTCACACCTTCTGCACAGGAGTGGAAAACCCACCTGAGGGGTAGATTCGCCCTGTAGAAGAGAGAAGCTCGGACCGGGTCTGGCCCACCCCTGCGGTCGCTCCCGGATGGTAGCACCGACCACGCGCGCGCGCAACGCTTGACGCGAAAAAATTGTGTGCTCGGACCCCCTGTTCGCGAGCGCACCAACGGCGCAACACCACCAGTGCTGCGGCGCAGATGTTCGCCCACAACTAACGTTCGTGCTCCGCACACGCAAGTGTGGCGGCAGGGAGAAGGGACGCCGCGGCGGCTCGGTCCATGCAAAAAAAGCCGTGCTTTTTCTACTGTTTTTGGCGCGCCGAGTCGCGGTCCTCCCTGGTTCGAACTCCCCTACCTCGGCCCGCTCCGTCTTTGTGAACACGTGTTCCTCGTGCACACCCACCGGCAGATGTGAACCTGGAGCGCAACGCCGGACGCAGCGTGACGCCGCGCGGTGCGCTCGGGGTTACGACCTCGACCTGCAGTGGCGAACGCCATCGTGCTCGCGTTGTCGAGAGCCTTCGGCGCGGGAGCCTCGGGCTGGCGGTTTCGCTCCGAGATCGAATCTCGATCCCGGATGCCGGAGCCTTCTCTGCTATCCTCAGCGCCGATCTACCGAGAGTTATCCCCCGCTGGAGGCCGGCTGGGAAGGCCGCCGTCTTGTCCCCAAGCCGACTCTGCTTAGGAATTCGACCATCAAGAGAACGTTTCAGCCGAAGAAGCGCTACCGGAGGAAGGTGCACGGGTTCCGGGCCCGTATGTCGACCCCGGGAGGGGTCCGCGTCCTCAAGCGTCGCCGCCTCAAGGGGCGTCTGCGCCTGACACCCGCGCCCGTGCGGTGAAGACGAAGTACCGCCTCCGCCGCTCCGCCGACTTTCGGGCTGTCACGGCGGAGCGAAGGGGCGCCGGGGATGGGGTACTTCGCATCAGGGCAAGAGGGAACGCGGTCGGCCACCCGCGAGTGGGGATTGTGGTCCCCAAGCGTTTGGGGGGTGCTGTCGTCCGCAACCGCTTGCGCCGGCGACTGCAAGCAGCCGTGGTGCCAACGATCCCCCGGCTGGGCCCATTCGACGTGGTCCTCCTCCCGCGACCGCCGGCACTGACGACTGGGTCCATCGCCCTGGGAGAATCGTTACAGCAGGCGTTGCGCCAGGTGGGGGTGCTCCAGTGAAAAAACTGTCCCTCTGGGCCATCGCCTTTTACCAAGCCACTTTCAGCCCAATATTCGGCTTGATCTCCGGGTGTCGTTATGAGCCCAGCTGCTCCCACTACGCCTACGAGGCGATCCAGCTCTATGGATTCCGTCGCGGCTGGTGGATGGGCATGTGCCGGATCGTGCGCTGCAACCCATTCCACGCGGGCGGGTACGACCCCGTCCCTTTGCCTGAGGAGCTAGTGCATGGGCACTGAGTTCCTCACCTTCGTCAACCCGGCCGCTCCGGCGCCGACCAATCCGATTCTGGCGATCTTCTTCTATGTGCTGCTGACGCCGATCGCGGTCGCCCTGCAGTTCTTGGACCACGCCTTCCGCGGGTTTGGGCCGACCAATGCCATCGGCGCATTCGGTCTGGCGGTCATCGTCCTCACTCTATGCATTCGCGGAGTGTTGTTTCCTCTTTTCCGCTGGCAAATTCGCACGCAGTGGAAGATCCAAGCGGACCAGCGCCGGATGGGTCCGGAACTGCGCGAGATCCAGGCTAAATACAAGAAGGACAAGACACGGCTCCAGGCGGAGACGATGGCTCTTTATAAGCGCCACCAGATCAACCCGCTGAGTCAGCTCTCCGGGTGCTTCCCGCTGTTGATCCAGTTGCCCTTCATCTATGCACTTTTTGGGTCAATCAACAGCCTCTCCAAGCACCTTCACGGACAGACCAGCTTCCTCTGGATCCAGAACCTGGATAAGTCCGCCCTTAAGGCGGGCCTGCTCAGTCACCCAACTCTGATCATCGTTCCCCTGCTGGCCGGCGCGCTGACCTTTATGCAGTCGAAGATGATGATGCAGCAGCAACGCCCGGATATGACTGACCAGGAAAGGCAGATGTACCGGGTCATGGCGCAGACGACGTATCTGATGCCGGTCCTGATCGCCGTTTTTGCCCTCAACTTCAACCAAGGGATCGGTCTCTACTGGATCACCCAGAGCGGCGTCATGGTCCTCCAGGTTTTCTCAATGATGGGCTGGGGCGGGCTCAAGGTTCCGCCCTGGGTCCCGGGAGCCGGCTGGAGGCCCAAGAACTCGCCCATGGGCCCGAACGCGCCCGGCTCGGGTGTGGTTCTTCCGGCTCCTGCTAGCTCCAACCTGGTCCCCGGTAATGGACGCCGCAAGCCACCGCCGCCGCGACGTCCTTCCTCTCGACGCCCCCGCCCTAAGGAGCGAGGGCGCTCGGGGCGCTGAGGTCCACATGGGAGATGCTTCCGCGCGGTTCCAGGGTGAGGGCGCCAGTGTTGATGAGGCCGTCCAGTCGGCCTGTCGGGCCGGCGCTCTCGACCCAGGGGAAGTGCTCGTGACCGTAATCAGCGAAGGCGGCGACGCGGTCCCGGGCGAGCGAATCGCAGGCTCCAGCGCCAGGGTAGAGGTTGAGCCCATCCCCCCCGAAGGGGTCCTGGGCAAGCGAAATCTCGAGACCATTCTCCGGCTCATGGAGATAGATGCCGAGGTCACGGTGCACCGGGTTCGTCCGGCTGCTCCGGCCCCGGGTGGAGCTCCCGAAATCCCCCCGCTCCTATTGGCCGTAGAGGGCGGGGATTTGGGCATCCTGATCGGTTGGCGAGGCGAGTCGCTGCGGGCCTTGCAGACGGTGCTCAACCTGATGCTGGGAGAGAGCGGGCTCGCTGCCGGATCGCCGCGCCTGATCGTCGATGTAGCGGGGTATCGGCAACGCCGTGAACAAACGGTGGCGCAAATGGCCCTCCGACTGGCGGCTGGGGTGGCCCGGGACGGTCGCCCGGTCACCTTGGAGCCGATGCAGCCCTACGAGCGACGTGCTGTGCACCTCGCTCTGGCCGACAGCCCGAGTGTGTTCACCGAGAGCAACGGCACCGATGCTGAACGTCGGGTCACCATTCGGCCGGCTGGAGAAACCAGACCCTGACCTGGCGCTCCGGGCGGACCGGGGCTGCTCTCCTGCTTGCGGGCAGCCTGGGCCTCATGCTGGTCGCATGCGGTGGCACCCAGCCCAGCATCAAGAGCTCTCCCCGAAGCCTGGTCTTGGCCTTGTCGCAATTACCCTATCCAGGCTTCGTGACTGAGAAGGGAAAGGCGAATAATGGTGTCATTAGCAACAAGACTGCCGCCGGTGGCGAGACCTCGGTACTGCGCCAGTACCGGAAGGAGCAGCGTGAGTCTGCCTACCTTGCCACCTTCATTCGGGAAGTTAGTCCCCAGGAAGTTGTGGGCCCGGTCGTTATCGCGAGCTCAGCCGTGAAATACGGATCGCCGACCGGAGCGGCCGGCGGCTTCACCTTGGCGCGACAACAACTCGCCGCCAGTGGCTGGACGCAGGTTTCAGCCGGTAGGCTGGGGGCAGAGGCCATCGCCTTCACCGAAAGCAAGGCCTTGAACCAAATCCAGTACCAATCCTTCGTCGTCGAGTGGCGTCAGGTCAACGTTGTCAACCAGGTCCGGATCGCTGGCAATGCAGCCACCTTGGACATCAACTACGCGCTCACCCTGGCCAAGGTACAAGAGCGCCGGGAGAAGGCGAGCTAGATGGGCGGGCAAACCGCTGCGGAGCGACCCACCTTGCAACCCGACTGGGAGCTGATCCAGCTAGCCAATGGTGCCCAGCTGGTGCTGGCGCCGATGGCGGGGCGAGACTCGGTGGCAGCATCGATCCTGGTCCGGGTCGGCTCCCGCTGGGAGACCAAGCGCCTGGCCGGCGTGTCCCACTTTCTCGAACATATCGTCTTCAAGGGGACGGAACGCTTTCCCACAAGCCGGGATGTGTCGCAGTCGATCGAAGGGATCGGCGGCGTGCTCAATGCCAGCACTGACAAGGAGCTGACCACCTTCTGGGCCAAGGTGCCGGGCGCTCACCTGGACCTGGCGTTGCGCCTGCTGTTCGACCTCGCCTTCGCGCCCCGGATCGACCCCGACGAGACCGAGCGGGAGCGCAATGTGGTGCTGGAAGAACTGCACATGTACCTCGACCAGCCCGGGGATCTAGTACAGATGATCTTCGACGACCTGCTCTGGCCTGATCACCCGCTGGGACGCGACCCCGCCGGGACCGGGGCCTCGCTGGCCCGGATAGGCGCTCCCGACTTGAGCTCCTACCGGGCCACCTACTACGTTCCGGACCGGATTGTGGTGGTCCTCTCGGGCGGATTCGATCCCCAACGAGCGCGAGCCTTGGTGGAGCTCTGCTTCGACGAGCAGGGACCGGCCAGCACTAAGCCGGGTAAGCGGCAGACCGACGGGGGCGTTCCGGCGCCGCTGGGCCGGGAGCCGGCGAGCAAGGTGCGCCGGCGTCGGGGGGAGCAGGTGCACATTCTCCTCGGCCTGCGTTGCTCGTCCTACCTGGATCCTGACCGCTGGGCCCTGGACGTTCTCAACACGATCCTCGGTGAGGGGATGAGTAGTCGGCTGTTTCTGGAGCTCCGCGAGCATCAGGCACTCGCCTACGACGTGCATTCCTTCGCGGCCCGGCACCGCGACTCGGGTGCCTTTGGCATCTATCTGGCGACCCAGCCGCAGCAGGTGGAGACGGCCGTCCACGGTGCCCTCGCCGAGGTCGGCCGGTTGGTCCGAGAGAAGCTCACCGAGGAGGAGCTGGAGCGCACCAAGACCCAGATCGAGGGCAGGCTGCGCCTACAACTGGAGGGCACCAGTGCCATGGCTGAGTTCCTGGGCCACCAGGCAGCTCTAATCGGATCAGTGATGTCGCCGGCGGAGGTCGTCGCAGCGGTCCGGTCGGTCTCCGTCGAAGAGGTGCAGATCCTGGCCGCCGACCTCTTCTCAGACAAGGGGTGGAGGCTGGCGGCAGTCGGGCCAGGCCCGGATCCAGCTGCCGCCCTGGCTGCTATCTCGAGCGGCGTTGCGGGATGATGGTGATGACTTCAACGGCTCTGCCCCAGCTGTCCATATGAGGAGGTTCTGACCTTGGAGAGAACCCTGGTGCTGATCAAGCCAGACGGCGTCCAGCGGGGTCTCGTGGGTGAACTCCTGGGCAGATTCGAGCGCCGTGGTCTCCATCTGGTGGGCCTCAAGTTGATTGCCATCCCGCGCGAACTGGCTGAGACCCACTACGGCGAACACAGAGAGCGCCCCTTTTTCGATGCGGTGATCGACTTCATCACCTCCTCACCGGTCGTCGCCATGGTCTGGGAGGGTCCAGACGTGGTTAGCATGGTCCGCTCGATGATGGGGCCGACCAATCCGGCCGCCGCTGATCCGGGAACGATCCGCGGGGACTTCGGAGTTGACATTGGTCAGAACGTGATCCATGGATCAGACAGTCCAGCCCGCGCCGAGGAGGAGATCCGGCTCTTCTTCCAGGATGCGGAGCTGGTTAGCTGGGATCGCGACGGGAGTCGCTGGATCTACCCCTAACGACGACGGCGGAGGAACCGCACCGGCAGCAATGTGCTGAGTGCTAAGAGCAGGCTGAGAGTCGGCCTCTCACCGGGCACCAAACCCAGCTCGCTGAGAGGCCAGAAACGGGCGATGGCGATGGCCCGGATACCCGAGCGGGGTTCCCAGCCAAACGTCCGGGAATCCTCTGAAACGTTGCGGTTGTCGCCCATCACGAAGTAGTCGTTGTGGGGCACGCGCATCCACTTACCCGATACCGGCAGCAGCGGCGAGAAGGTCCCCGTAGCGGTGCAGCATTCGACCTCGTCTTGCCAGACACCATTGATGTACGGCTCGTTGAGCTGGACTCCCACCGTCTTCGAAGTAGGGCGGGTATCGCTGATGTAGACATGGCCGACGTGGTCGGCGTCGGGAGCGATGCGGATCCACTCCCCGGGGAGGCCGATGACACGCTTGATGAAGTCGTCAGAGGAGGCGATGGGGGGCTTGATGATGACGACGTCGCCGCGCGAAGGGCCGTCGAAGAAGAGCGACACCTTCTCCGCGATCAGCAAGTTGTTGTTCTGTAGCCCCGGATACATGCTGGTGCCTTCGACGTGTACCGGTTGGATCGCGAAGGCGATCAAGAGATAGATCAGCACCGCGAGGGCGACGACCTCCGCCAGGTCCCAGACCAGCGAACGGCGGCGGTGAACCGACCCCTGGTCCTCGATCCGATCCGGAGGGGGATCGGCGACGATCATGGGGTCGTTCGGCACCCGGGAAGTATAGGGAGGGCGGAATGCACCTCCCGGCTAGATCGAGATCGCCAGTCGATCCAGCAGCCCGTTGAGCTCTTCGTCTGAGAAATATTCGATGACGATACGGCCGCGCCCCTTCGGGCCTGCGAAGACCTTGACGCGGGTGCTCAATCTTCGGGTGAGGGCCTCCTCGATTGCCTCCAACGCTCGGGCGCCCGATGACTCAGAGGGTGGCGCTCCACGGTGATCTCTCGCTCCCGCCCGCTGCGACACCAGGCGCTCGGTCTCCCGTACCGAAAGATTCTGAGCCACGATCCGACCGAGCAGTTTCTCCTGCGCCTCAGAGTCAGGCAGCGATAGCAACGCTCGACCGTGGGCGGGGGCGATCTGCCCACCCTGGATGGCGATCTGGACGGCGGGGGCTGTCTGGAGCAGACGCATGGTGTTGGCCACGGCCGACCGACTCTTACCCACCCGCTGGGCAACTTGTTCCTGAGTGAGCCCGAAGACGTCGCACAGACGGGAGAAGGCGCGCGCCTCGTCGAGGGCCGAGATATCGCTGCGCTGCAGGTTCTCGACCAGAGCAACTTCGAGCTTCTCGCGATCGGGCCCCACCGGCCGGACCACGGCCGGGACCCGGCCCAGGCCCGCCAGCTGGGCAGCGCGCAGGCGGCGCTCTCCCGCGACCAGTCGAAACCGAGGTCCGTTGGCCTCCACTACCAGGGGCTGGAGGACGCCATACGCCTGGATCGAGTCTGCCAGGGCCCGCAAGGTGCCTTCGTCGAAGTTGGTCCGGGGCTGCTCTGGGTTGGGATCGATCAGGGCCACCGGGACGTCACGGGTGCCCTGTCCGCCAAGAATCGGGTTGAAGTCGGTTGCACCAGTCGGAATCAGCTGCTCCAGTCCCCTGCCAAGGCCTCTCCGCTTGGTCATGCGGCCACCGGCGCCATCCGAGCGAGCAACTCCTCGGCCAGGGCGCGATATGCGGCGGCGGCCCGCCCAGCTGGCTCGTAGAGGGTGATCGGCAGGCCGTGGCTGGGCGCCTCGCTAAGCCGCACCGACCTCGGGATCACTGTGGTGAACGCCTGATCGCCGAATTGACGCCGGACCTCACTTACCACCTGGGAACTAAGAATCGTACGCGGATCAAACAAGGTCAGGACGATCCCGGCCAAGGTGAGCCCGGGGTTGAGCGATTGGCGGACGAGCGACTGCGTCTGGGTGAGCAGCGAAAGTCCTTCCAACGCGTAGTACTCACACTGCAACGGGATCAGCAGCGAATCCGCTGCCACGAGGCAGTTGACTGTTAGTAGGCCCAGCGACGGCGGTGTGTCGAGAAGTACGTAGTCGTAGTCCTCAAGACCATCCAGTGCCAGACGAAGTCGGGATTCCCGAAGGGGTAGCTCAGCCAGTTCCAGCTCTGATCCCGCCAAGGAGACGTTCGACGGAACCAGAGTCAGCCCGGGAACCTCGCCAACCTTGATCGACACTTCCAGGAGCGGCTGGCCCAGAACGATCACGTCGTAGATCGAGCTGGAAAGCGAAGCCGGCCTGATTCCGAGTCCCGATGAGGCGTTCCCCTGGGGATCACAGTCCACCAGGAGTACCTCTAGACCCTTCTCCGCCAGGGCAGCTCCCAGACTGACCGCGGTGGTGGTCTTGCCGACCCCGCCCTTCTGATTGCACACAGTTATCACCCGGGGGCGAGACATCCTCGGCAGTATAGGAGCGCCACGATGTTTCACGTGAAACAGTTCGAGGTCTTCAGAGGGGGGCACTGGTCGGGCCGTCTGGAATCAGTTCTCCGGCTCGATAAGAGCGCCTTATCCGGTCGTCACGGACTTCGACCACGCCTTCCCCTGAAACTCGCCAGCCCTGACCTTCCGTCATGATGGCCGTCCGCTCGGCGATGCCAATCAGGCGGCACCCAGAGGGCACTCTGCCGATCAGCGCTGGCCGAAGGACGCGCATGAAGGCTGAGTCCCAGTGAACTCCGAAGACGTCGTCAGGACAGAGACCCAAGCCACCGCTGAATCGAAATCGTCCTCGGGCAGGCCCAGAACTCTTCGAGGTGCCGGCCACCATGGCCCCAGCGCTGCAGCCACCGTAGACCGCCCCTCCTGCGAGAGCCTCCAGAACCGCTCGCCAAAGTGCTGTGCCCTCGACAGTACGAGCCAGAAATTCCGGGTTACCGCCTGAGAAGAAAATCAGGCTGGCCCGGCTTGCCGCCCAGGCGTACTCGGGGTTGTCGGCATCCTGGCGATTCCGTATGGGAAGGGCGCGAGCAGGCACCCCGAGCGACGAGAAGTGCGCTACTCCCATCTCGTTCCAGCGCCCAAAGGTCGCCTCTCCTTCAGGCGCACTGGCGGTGGCCAAGACCACCGCCGTCCCGTCACCGGAGGCGCCCGAAAGCGCCCGCGTCTCAGTGGGGCCGACCCAGGGCTCGAACTCCCCGGAGCCCAATAGGAGGCACCGGGGAGCCCTGCGGTCCGGCCTGTCGGCTTCCCCCTCCAACTCGCCTGAACTCGCCGTTGTCAGTCCGACTTAGCCCTCGAGGTTCTTGGGCCACTCAGGGCAGGAGCGACTTTGTCCTTGAGCGCCTTGAGTGCGGCGCCCGGGGTCTCCCCGTTGGAGCTCGCTTTGGCACTGATGTCGAGGAACGGCTGGATGAGATCGAGGGGCAGCGGGAATACCACCACTGTGTTCTGCTCGGTCCCAATCTCGGCCAGCGTCTGCAAGTAGCGCAGCTGCAGGGTGGCCGGCTCCCGGCCGATCACCGCCGCCGCATTCGTCAGTTGCTGGGCTGCCTGGAACTCGCCCTCGGCTCGGATGATCTTGGCCCGCTTCTCGCGCTCAGCTTCGGCCTGCATGGCCATTGCCCGCTGCATCGACTGGGGCAGATCGACGTCCTTCACCTCGACGGCGGTGACCTTGACGCCCCAGGGCTCGGTCTGGTCGTCGATCACGGTCTGGAGTTCGGCGTTGACCTTGTCGCGCTGGCTGAGTAGCTCGTCGAGGGTCGACTGGCCCAGGATTGAGCGCAGCGTGGTCTGGGCGGCCGTCGAGATGCTGCCCCGGTAGTCGTTGACCTTGACGTAGGCGTCCCGGGCATCGACGACGCGGAAGAAGACCACCGCCGTCACCCGCACCGTGACGTTGTCCTTGGTGATGATGTCCTGAGGCGGCACTTGGTGCACGTTGATCCGGAGGTCGATCTTGAGCAGACGGTCGATCCCGAAGGGAATGATCAGACGCGGCCCGGGCCCCTTGACGTCGATGAGGCGGCCGAGCCGGAAAACGACGCCTCGTTCGTACTCATTGATTACGCGAAATCCCGTGGAAAACGTGGTCAAAGCGATGACCACGACAATCACCAACACGACTAGACCAGCACCCATCGCCTCGCCCTCCTTATCGGTTACGTGCCCCGGCGCGGACGCCGGGTGCCGCGATTGTTGCGCTGGCCGTCGTCGGGCCGGGCAGCGGTTCCACTATCAGAGTAAGTCCATCTTGGGCTATGACTTCCACCTCGGCACCGACTTCCAGAGGTTCACCACCCCGGGCGTTGATCCTCCACAGCTCACCTTCCACGGCAGCGGCCCCGTAGGGATCAGCCCGTTGGCGGACTACGGCGGTCAGTCCGAGCAGCTCATGGCTGCTGGTACCGAAGGGCAGGTGGCGCACCCGCAGGGCACGGCGGCTCAATGTGATCCAGACCCCACCCAGCACGACGGGCACCGTGATCAGTGCGAAGAGGCTGACTCCGCCCTGGCCTGGGGCGGTGTTGTAGAGGACCAGTCCACCAACTACCGCGGCAACGACGCCGGCCAAGCTGAGCAGCCCGTGGGAGTGTAGGGAGGTATCGACCACCAGCAAAGCGGCGGCCGAACCGACGAGAAGCAGACCCACCCAGTCGACAGGCTGATTCGCCAAGCCCACGATAGCCAAAGCTCCCGCCACCAGTCCCAAGGTCCCAAACACCAATGTGCCCGGGTGGACGACCTCCAGACCAACGGCCAGCATCGCCATCAGCAGAAGTACGAAGGCCAGAGTGGGATTAGCTAGAACACCAACTATCCCGGCATGATGACTGACCATTTGGGCGGTTGGAATGGCCACAGCTCGAGATAGATGACTCCCGAGCGAGCCGTTAGCGATTCCTAGAACCGCACCCACAATCGGCCCTCGAAGCATGGCACTTCGATCATACGCTCGGAGCTTGAAATCCCCTTGAACGCGAAGTCGCGGTTGGATAATGAGGGCGATGGCAGCTGACCTGATCGCCGCGAGTTGACGAGCTCGGCGGCTGACCGTCTCCGGCTGCTCGAGGTTGGCTCCGGCGCCGAGAGCCAATGGAACCGTTACATCAGTGAGCAGCCCACCGGAAACTTGCTCCAGGCTTGGGGTTGGGGTGAGTTGCGCCGGCACTATGGCTGGCACGTCTTCCGGCTAGCGGCCGTCCGTGGGAACGACGATCAATGGGTAGGGGCGATTCAGGTGCTTCGCCAAGCGATCGGCCCCGGCGCCCTCGGCTGGGGATACGCTCCGCAGGGACCGGTGCTCTCATCTTTGGGCGACGTGGCTGCTGCTCGACTGCTGTTGGGTGCGGCAGCCCGAAAACTGCGACGGGCGAGGGCGTTCCAACTTAGGTGCGACCCCGAGTGGCCCGCCGATTCGGAGGAGGTTCGTCTGCTGCGCAAGCGCTGCGGGTTGCGCCAGGCACGCTTCGATGTGCAGCACCGACAGACCTGGCTCGTCGACCTGAGCGGTGGCGTCGAGGCGGTCTACTCGCGGATTCCCTCCGCCACCAAGTACTGCATCCGCGTCTCTGACCGCGAGGGAGTCGTGGTCACAGCGGAGCAGGGACCGGACGCGGTGGCGGCCTTCTATTCACTGCACATGGAGACCGTCGGGCGCAAGCAACTGCATTCCAGACCTCTCTCCTACTATCAGGCGGCGGCGGCGGAGCTGAAGGCAACAATCTTCATCGCGTCCTATAAGGGCCAGCCCCTGGCTGGCGGTCTGACGGTGGCCTTCGGACGACGGCTGGTGCATCTTTTCGGGGGGACTAGCCCCGCGGTTCCTCGGGCCCATGCCAGCTATGCAATGCAATGGGCGATGATGAAGTGGGGCATCGGGCAAGGCTGTTCGATCTATGACATGTGGGGGGTACCGCGGCGCTTCGACCGCAGCAATCCCGCCCACGGCTATGCCAAGTTCAAGACCAAGTGGGGTGGTCACTTGGGCAGCTATGGAGGACTACTGATTGCGCCCGTACTGGGACCCCTGGACCCCCTTGTGCATGGACTGGAAGCGCTCATGCTGCGGCGGCGGCCCCTGCTTCGCTAGGCCACCGCTGCAACTGGTAGGCCTGCCAGTTGCACATGGTGGTCGCCTAGAATCGGGGCGTGCTGTATCTGGGCCGTCCGCGCACTAATCGCTGGGTGACCACGGTCTACACGCCTCCACGGGAGATTTTTGCGGTTGCTGAGCAGGTCATGGCTCTGCCGCCCTTCAGCTTCAGAGTCATCGATGAAAACACCGCCGAAGTGGCGCAAGTCCTGGCCAACGGGTTGTTTGGCCAGTGGAGCAAGGTCAAGCGGCCCAAGACCAAGGTGAGGATCGAATGCCATGCCGGCGCCAGAGGAACCGAGCTCACCTTGGTAGCGGAAGGACAGCGGAGTGCCACCCTGCGGGCTCTCAACCTGCTCCGGATCCTGACCCGAGGGGAACGCGATAACGCCACCGTGTACCGGCTACGGGCGATCCCGCCCGGTCCCTGCACCATAGTTCAGAGCTGGGCGGGGACGGGATATCCCCTTTTCACGGCACCCGACTACGGCGCTCAGCGGGGCCTTCCAGTTCGGCCCGCGACTCCGCTTGTGGCACAGGAGCAGCTGGGGCGTTGGGTGCGGGTTCAGGCGGGCACCGGCGAGGACGTACAGGATGGTTGGATTGAGGCCGACCAGCTAGTGCCCGACTTGGTCCCGGCGCGCAAGGGCGCCGCCTAGCTCAGCTGTCGGGGTCTCCCGCCTCGCGATGGTGGGAGAGGTCGTGCCAGGATCCGGAGAGAAGCAGCGAATTCGCCGCCTCCGGCCCCTCACTCCCAGCCGGGTAGAAGTTGATCCGAGGCATGTGCTCCAGGACCGGCTCGAGAGCGGTCCAGGCCGCCTCCGTCTCGTCCTGCCGGATGAACAGGGTGTGGTCTCCCAGCAGGGCGTCATGGAGGAGTCGTTCATAGGCCTCGGCTGGCTCCGTCTTGAACGAGCGGCCATAGGAGAAGTCCATCATCACCGGCTGCTCGACCACAGTCGCACCAGGTTGCTTGGCCATGAATGAAAAAGAGATCCCTTCCTCCGGCTGGATTCGAATCGTCACCCGATTGGGTGTCAGGTGCTCGATTCCCGTCCCTTGGAAGAGGTGCAGGGGAACGTCCCGGCAGTAGAGCATGATCTCGGTGCGCCGGGTGCACAGGGCCTTGCCGCAGCGAAGGTAGAAGGGCACTCCAGCCCAATCCCAGGTGTCCACCGCCAGGCGCATGCCCACGTATGTTTCCGTGGTCGAGTCTGCTGAGACGCCGTCGACCTCGCGGTACCCAGGCATCATCGTGCCGTTGACTGAGCCTCTCGTGTACTGACCGCGGACGACGTCCTTGGGATCCACCGGCCTGATCGAGTGAAGCACCTTGACCTTCTCGTCGCGCAGGGCTTCGGGATCGAATGAACTAGGCGGCGACATACAGGTCAGGGCCAGCAGTTGGAGCAGGTGGTTCTGGAAGATGTCACGGATCGCACCCGTTTCCTCGTATAACCGGCCCCGGCTCTCGATCCCGATATCCTCAGCCACGGTCAGCTGCACCTGGTCTACTACATCGCGGTTCCAAATCCGCTCGACGAGGGTGTTCCCGAAGCGAAAAACCAGGAGATTCTGAACCGTCTCCTTGCCCAGATAATGGTCGATTCGGAAGATCCGATCCTCGGGGACCATCTTGTGCAGGGCGACGTTCAACTCCACTGCGGACTTGAGGTCATGGCCGAAGGGCTTCTCGATAATCACTGAGGACCCTTTGGCCAGTCCGGCCCCCTTGAGTTCTTCAAGAATGGTCACGAAGGCCGACGGCGGGACCGCCAGATAGATGAGCCGGCGGGGCTGCCGCAGGGCCTTGGCCAGCTTCTCCCCAGTTCCCACCTGGTCATGAGTAGTCGGCACGTAGCGCAGCCGCTTGGCGAATTCAGCAAAGCCGTCGCGCTGGAAGCCGGTCCTCGAGAACTGCTTGACGGCGGCCTGGGCTATCTCCCGGAATCCATGATCGCCAAGCTCCTTGGTCGCCGTCCCCAGAATTTCGCATTTGCGAGGCAGTAGACCCTGCAAGCTGAGCTCATACAGTGCCGGGATCAACTTTCGTTGGGCCAGGTCGCCCGTGGCACCGAAGACCAGGAGGTCTTGATCGGGAGGAACGCGGAGGCGACTTGGGGCCACGATCGGAGTCTAAGGCTGCAGCCGTATGAGGCGTTCAGATCACCACGGTGCCCACTCCTATACTCAAAGCGTGGGCAGCGCGCGATCCCGGCCGGTAACCGATGACATGGCCCAACCGAAGGATGTCCGCCAGTTGGTCGCCGGCTTTCCCAAGCTGACCGGTGAGCGACTGGCCTCCTTGTTGGGGGCCAAGCCGGCTTCGGGCGAGGGGCCCGACCCATCCCAGCAGCTGGTCGAGGGGACGCTCTGGGTGGTTCTCGAGGTAGCTGAGGCGCGCCAGTCCGAGACGCTCCCTCTGGAGGATCTCTTTCAGGAGGGCAGCACCGCCCTCGTCACCATCGTCCATGGCCTCGACTCCAGCCGGCCCCTGTCCCCCGCCCAGTTCCTGGCCCGGGTCCGCCAGGCGGTGGGGCAGCTGGTCGACGCGTTGGTGGCCGAAGAAGATGTGGCGCGGCTGGAGGATCTCCGTTGGGCGGCCGACGCCGAGCGCCTCTTCGCCGCCGAGGCCGAGTTGCGCCTTGACTCGGACGCCGCGCCCAGCGACTTGGAGCTGGCCGCCCACCTCAGCTGGCCTGTGGGCAGGGTCGCCCAGCTCCGGCGAGCCGTCGACGAGGCCCGCTCTCAGCATGATGTCGAGCTGATGAACATCCTGGGGGAGATCGAGTCCTCATGAGCGAGGCCGATAAGAAGGTCCCTCTCGACGCCATCCACCAGAGGTCGGGGGGCCAGATGGTCCCCTTCGCCGGTTATTCGATGCCACTCCATTACGGCTCCATCCGAGGAGAGCACCTGGCGGTCCGCGAGCGAGCCGGACTCTTCGACGTCTCGCACATGGGCGAAGTGAACGTAGGGGGTTCAGGCGCCCTCGACTTCCTGCAGCAACTAGTGACCAACGACGTATCCAAGCTGGCCCCCGGTCGCGCCCTGTACACCGTGATGTGTCACCCCGACGGCGGCATCGTGGATGACCTATTGGTCTATCGGGACGAAGACAGTTACATGTGCGTCGTCAACGCCGCGCGCCACGACGTCGATCTGGACTGGATGGAGCAGTGCCGAGCCGGGCACGACGCCGACCTAGAGGATGTCTCGGCGGAGACAGTCCTGCTCGCCGTGCAGGGACCCCGAGCCATGGGCATCGTGCAGGCGCTCAGTTCGGGAGCGGAATTGAGCGAGATCCGCTATTACCACCATCTCCAAGGCGAAGTGGCCGGCATACCAGTCCGCATCTCCCGCACCGGCTACACTGGCGAGGACGGGTTCGAGCTGTATGCCGGTGCGGCGGATGCCGAGCGACTCTGGACTGCCCTTCTAGAAGCGGGGACTTCTGAGGGTCTGGTCCTGGCCGGTCTTGGCGCCCGGGATACCCTCCGTCTGGAAGCTGGCTTCCGCCTTTACGGGCAGGACATCGATGAGAGCACCGACCCGCTCAGCGCCGGTCTCGGTTGGGTGGTCAAGCCGGCCAAGGGAGAATTCATAGGCAGCGAAGCCCTGGCTGCCATCGCCCCCGCTCCGCCCCGCAGGTTCATCGGGCTCCGGCTCGGCCCCCGGGAGATTCCCCGCCACGGACATCCGATCTACCAGGCTTCCCGCCAAGTGGGTGAGGTGACCAGCGGGTCCTTCGGATTCACGGTCGGGGCCGGCTTGGCAATGGGCTACGTGGAGCCCGACGTCGCTGCGCCGGGCACTGAACTTCGGGTGCAACTTCGAGCCGACCCCGAGCAGTGGGCGACGGCGCCGGTGGTGGCGCTACCTTTCTATCAACGCCCCGAGAGCTGATGTCTCGGGAGGACGGAAGGGAGGAGAGCTGGTGCCCGACTTGAGCGCGTATCGCTACACCAAGACTCACGAGTGGGTCAAGCAGGAGGGGTCCGGAGAAGCTCTGGTGGGGATCTCCGATCATGCCCAGTCCCAGCTCGGCGACGTGATTTTCTTGGAGCTACCCAAGCAGGGTGCCAGCATCACAGCCGGGGCCCGTTTCGGCTCCGTGGAATCGGTGAAGGCTGCCAGCGACTTGTATTCCCCAGTGAGCGGGGAGGTGATCGCCGTGAATGGCGACGTCAGCTCATCGCCGGAACTCGTCAACCACGACCCTCAAGGCCGGGGCTGGCTGATCCGAGTTCGCGTCGAAGGAGATCTTCCCAACGATCTTCTCGACGCCGCCGCGTACGATTCCTTCGCGCAGGCGGACACGCACTAGCGGTCGGACTTCTCAGCGGAGGCGCCAGCCTTTTCATGGCCTATCTTCCAAACTCAGACTCAGATCGAGCCGAGATGCTTGCCGCGCTCGAGCTGGCGTCCGTTGGCGACCTCTTTCGAGACGTACCTACCGAGTTGCGCGACCCCAAGTTGGCGCTCCCCCCGGCACTTTCGGAACTGGAGCTGATTGCCGAGATGCGCCGTCTGGCCGGGCGTAATCGGGCGCTGTCGCAGTGGGATTGCTTTCTGGGGGCGGGGGTTTATTCCCGCTTTATCCCCGCCATCGTGCGCGCCACCATTGGTCGGCCCGAGTTCTACACCGCCTACACGCCCTACCAGGCTGAGGCCAGCCAGGGATACCTGCAGTCCATCTTCGAATTTCAGTCGATGGTGGCGGAACTCTACGACCTCGATGTCGCCAACGCGTCCATGTATGACGTGGCCACTGCCACCGCTGAGGGAGCCCTGCTGGCAACCCTCCACACGGGCCGACCTCGCGTCCTGGCTGCCTCAACCCTCCACCCCGAGACCCTGGCTGTACTAGAGACGTACATCTCCGGCCGAGGTGCCGAACTGGTGAAGCTACCT